>NZ_MUBM01000350.1 GCF_002154505.1 Streptomyces carpinensis
TTGATTATCTGCGCGCCCTAAAGGCCTCCTCTCGTATCACCGCCGAGTGTGGCGAGGCGTACCCGGAGTAGTACTGCGCGCGTGTCATGCGGATGGTTCCGTGCCCGCGCCGAACCGCGGGACGTCGGCGGCGGTGATGTCCGTGCGGATCCGGGCGAACCGTGCCGGATGCCTCCAGGCGCCCCGTTCTTGGGCGGTGTCGACCATGATTTCGGTGACCAGGTCGGGCTGGACGAGTGTGACGTCGAGCGGGGTGTGCGATCCCCATCCTGTGGTGAAGCGGAGGCCTTCCCAAGGGTGGCCTGGTGCGGCCGGTGTCAGCTGCTCGGCGAGTTGTCGGGCGGCGTCGGGGCGTACGGGCGTGGTGCGGCCGACGGGGCGCAGACGGTCGTCTTGGTCGAGGCGGCCGAGTACGAGTGTCTGGGGGCGGCGCAGTGTGCCGGTGATGGCCCCGATGATCGCTTCGGTGGTGTCGCGCCGGCGGATCTTGACGAGGGCGCGGGCTCCGGGGAGGTAGCGCTGCTGGCTGCCTCGGATGACCAGGCCTTCGATGCCGGGGACCTCGGTCCAGGAGGTGAGCCATTCTCGGGCGAGAGCGACGTCGGTCGTTTCGGGGCACAGCGTCCACGGGGCGGTCAGCTGGCGCTCGGCGAACAGGGCTTCCAGCCGTGCGCGCCTGGCGGCGTACGGCGTCTGCAGCAGCTCCTGTCCGTCCGCCTGGAGGACGTCGAAGGCAACGAAGTGGGCGGGCATCTCCTGGGCGAGCCGGGCGGCGGTCCGGCCGCTGGAGGCCGCGCGGCGCTGCAGGGCCTCGAAGGAGAGCTGTTCGCCGGCCCAGACGACGAGCTCGCCGTCGAGGACCAGGCCGTCGGGCAGGACGGTGGCCGCGCGCACCAGATCGGGGAAGCGGGTCTGGATGAGGCTGCCCCGGCGCGACTGGAGCAGCACGGATCCGGGGCCAGGGCAGGGGGTGAACAGGATCGCCCGGAACCCGTCCCATTTCGGCTGGAACACGAGGTCGCCGGGCAACGCGCTGGGCGGGGGCAGGCTGTCGCGGGCCTGGGCCAGCATCGGCTCCACCGGCGGACGAAGGACCATCCCGCTCCCCCTTGGACGGTCAGCTGGGGTGGGCGGCGGCCTTCAACTTCCAGCCGCTGCCGCTGCAGCCCTCGTGCATCGGCGGGAACCGGTGCCCTTTAACGTCCGTGCTCCACTGGTGCTGACCGCACTCGCACTCATAGATCCCCGACTCGGGAACGACCTCGCCGGGGTGGTAGATCCGTTCACTGTCCTTGCTCATACGTCCGGTCTAAGGGCACGGCGGGCGGTCCGCGACCCGAGGCGGGGTTATCCACAGTCTTCCGGGCCGTGCGCTGCCAACGCATGGCGCATCTTCGCGGGAGCCGGGCGAAGCGAGGCTGGGCAGCCCTTAACCTGACGGCTCGTCTGATCTCCGCCAGACCTTGGAGCAGTCCCGATGAACAGCGCCCCTTTCCGTCTCGTCGTCACGGGCGGCGGGACCGGTGGCCACACGTATCCCGCGCTGACCGCGGTACGCACTCTGCAGGCCCGGCTGGCCGGGGAGGGCCGTGCGCTCGAGACTCTGTGGATTGGGACGGCTGACGGCCTGGAGGCGCGGGTGGCCCCGGCTGAGGGCATCGCGTTCACCAGCGTGGTGACGGGCAAGATCCGCCGCTCGAAGAACCCGCTGCGGATGGCGTCGCCGGCGAACATCAGGGATATGGCGCGGGTCCCGCTCGGCGTGATCCAGGCCCGCAGGGCCATCGACCAGTTCCGACCGGACGTGGTGCTCGCGACGGGCGGCTACGTCGCTGTCCCGGCCGGGCTGGCGGCCCGCATGTGCCACCGGCCGCTCGTGCTGCATGAGCAGACGGTGCGGCTGGGGCTCGCCAACCGGAAGCTGGCAGCGAGCGCGGCGCGGATCTGCGTGTCGTCGGAGTCGACGCTCGACCTGCTGTCGGAGCCGGCACGGGCGGTCGCCGTGGTGACGGGCAACCCGGTACGGCCGGAGGTCCTGACCGGGGACGCGGACCGGGCCGTGCAGGCTCTGGGGCTGTGGGGCTTCAACCGGCAGCTGCCGACCGTGTACGTCACGGGCGGGGCGCAGGGCGCGCGGCAGATCAACGAGCTGGTCGCCGAGGCGCTGCTGTGGCTGCTGCAGCAGGCGAACGTGGTGCACCAGTGCGGTCCGGCCAACGAGGCGGGTCTGCGGGCGCGGGCAGCCGGGCTCCCCGCCGAGCTGGCGGCCCGCTACCACCTGACGGGCTTCATCAACAGCGAGCTGCCCGACGTCCTGGCCCTAGCCGACGTCGTGGTGTCACGGAGCGGGGCGGGGACACTCGCGGAGCTGACCGCGCTCGGCAAGCCCGCGGTGTTCGTGCCGCTGGCGTCGTCGGCGGGCAACGAGCAGGCGCACAACGCGCGGCACTTGGAGCAGGCCGGGGCGGCGATCGCGTTGGAGGGCGAGGTGTCGCAGGGCCCGCTGCGCGACGCACTGGGCCC
>NZ_MUBM01000351.1:0-271 GCF_002154505.1 Streptomyces carpinensis
CGCCCGCCGCGCCCTGACCGCGGCCCCGAACCACGCCCTCGGCTACGGCGACCCGCGCGGCCGGATCGAACTGCGCACCGCCCTCACCGGCCATCTGGCCCGGGTGCGCGGCGTACGCACCGACCCGGAGCACGTCCTGGTGTGCTCGGGTTTCTCGCACGGCCTCAGGATCCTCGGCGAGGTGCTGCGGGCGCGCGGCACGGCCACGGTCGCCGTCGAGTCGTACGGCCTGGACATGCACTGGCACCTCCTGGCCCGGGCGGGACTGCGC
>NZ_MUBM01000351.1:373-12297 GCF_002154505.1 Streptomyces carpinensis
GAGGACGACTACGACGGCGAGTTCCGCTACGACCGCCAGCCGATCGGCGCGCTCCAGGGCCTGGACCCCGACCGCGTGGTCTATCTGGGCACGGCGAGCAAGTCCCTGGCGCCCGGTCTGCGCCTGGCCTGGATGGCGCTCCCGCCGTCCCTCGCCGAGGAGGCGGCGGCCGCCAAGGGCCACTCCGACACCTGCGGGGTGCTCGACCAGCTGACGCTGGCGGAGTTCATCACCTCCGGCGCCTACGACCGCCACGTACGCTCCGCACGCCTGCGCTACCGGCGCCGCCGTGACGCGCTGGTCGAGGCCCTCGCCGCCCGCGCCCCCGACGTCCACCCCACCGGTATCGCCGCCGGACTGCACGCCGTCCTGCGTCTGCCGTCCGGCACCGAACCGTCCGTGATCCAGGCGGCGGCCTGGCAGGGACTCGCCGTCCACGGTCTGTCCCGCTACCGGCACGAGGAGGCCACCGCCGCGCCTGTGGACGCCCTGGTCGTCGGCTACGGCACCCCGCCGGACCACGCCTGGGCGGCGACCCTGGACGCACTGTGCCGGGTACTGCCCTGAGGGCCGGGAACCGCGTGCCCCTGGCGCGCGGCGCCCGTCAGGCCCGCTCGGCCGGCGCCCGCTCGGCCGGTGCCGGTGCGACCGGGGCCTCCCCGAACCGCGCCAGCGCCAGCGCTCCGGCCACCGCCACCGCGAAGCCCAGCACCGCCAGCCACGCCAGGCCCTCCCGCGTACGGTCGCCCAGCCACAGCACGCCGATCGCGGCGGGGCCGATCGTCTCGCCGATCACCATGCCGGCGGTGGCCGTCGTCACCGAGCCGCGCTGGAGCGCCGAGGTGAGCAGCACGAACGCGGCACCGCCGCCCACGACGAGGGCGTACGACGCGGGATTGGTGAACAGCGTCGCGGGGCTCAGCGAGTCGATCAGCCGAACCGTCACCTCGACCACACCGAAGCCGAGGCCCGCGCCGAGACCGAGCAGCAGGGCCCGGCCGCGCTCGGGGAGACGGCCCGCCACCCCGCCCAGGGCTGACACGGCCAGCGCCGCCGCGAGCATCGCCCACCTCAGTGCCGCCGAACCGTCCCGGCCGCCCTCCGTGCCCGAGGCCAGGCCCAGCATGGCCAGACCGGCGCAGACCACGCCCACCGCGGCCCACTCCGTCCCGCTCAGCCGCACCTTCAGCAGCCGGGCCGCGGCCACCGCCGTCACGGCGAGGCTGGAGGCCAGGGCCGCGCCCACCGCGTAGATCGGCAGCGACCGCAGGGCCGCGATCTGCAGGAGGAAGCCCAGACCGTCCAGGGCCAGACCCGCCAGGTACCGCCACTGCCGCAGCGCCCGCAGCAACAGCGCGGCATCCGCGCCCGCGCCCTGGCCGCCGGTCCCGTCCAGGGCCCCGCGCGGATCGGCGGCGGCCCGTGCGGCGACCGCCTGGAGCACCGTCGCCGTACCGAAACACACCGCCGCGCCGAGCGCGCACGCCATTCCCAGAAGCACAAGCCGACTGTAGGCGAACGGCGGGGCCGAGGGCCGCCTGCACGGGAGCTCACACCGATCTCTAGGCTGGCCGTCAAAAAACCGGCCGTCCACACCTGGCCGGGAGCCGACGACCAGGGGAAGAGACGGACATGGCGGACACTCGGCGGCGACTCCGATCGGGCGCGGTGGTACTGGGCGGGATGGGACTGCTCGCCACGGCCCTCACCGCCTGCTCCTCCGACCCGGACAAGCGCTGCGTCGACCGCGACAGCTACACCCTCGCCAAGGGCTACAAGGTCGTCTCCGACAAGAACTGCAAGTCCACCAAGACCTCCGTCGACGGCGCCTGGTACTACGGCGGCAAGAAGAGGGGCGGCTGGATCGAGGGCGGCTCCTTCACCAAGCCCCGCAAGAGCTCCGGCGGATCCGGGGACAGCCACAGCGGCGTCCACCGCGGCGGCTTCGGCAGCGGCCACGGCAAGTCCGGCGGCTGAGCCGGGCATGGAACGCCGTACGATCGCGCCCCGGCCCGGCTGGCAGCAGACCGTCGAGGCGCAGGGGCTGATCTACCCGCTCACCCGCCACCCCGACGACTCCCTGCGCCCCTACTGGGACGAGAGCGCCTACTACGTCTTCTCGCTCCCCGAGGTGGAGGCGCTGGAGGAGGTCGTCGAGGAACTGCACCGCATATGCCTGGCCGCGGCGGACCACATCGTCACCGAGGACCGCTTCGCGGACCTCGGCATCACCGACCCTCGGATCGCCCACGCCGTCGCCGAGGCCTGGCAGCGTCGCGCCGAACTCCCCTCCGTCTACGGCCGTTTCGACCTCCGTTATGACGGCACCGGCCCGGCCAAGCTCCTGGAGTACAACGCGGACACCCCCACCTCCCTGGTCGAGGCCGCCTCACCCCAGTGGTTCTGGATGGAGGACCGCTTCCCCGGCGCCGACCAGTGGAACTCCCTGCACGAACGCCTCGTCGCCGCATGGAGGAAGCAGGCCCGTCTGCTCCCGCCGGGCAGCCCGCTGCACTTCGCGCACTCCGCCGCCGACGAGCTCGGCGAGGACCTGATGACGGTCGCCTATCTGAAGGAGACCGCCGAGCAGGCCGGCCTCGACACCGACTGGATATCCATGGAGGAGATCGGCTGGGACCCGCTGTCCGGCCGGTTCGTCGACAACGGCCTGAGGTTCATCCGCGGCATCTTCAAGCTCTACCCCTGGGAGTGGCTCACCACCGACAGCTTCGCCGACCACGTCCTGGACACCCTCGACAACGGCGGCGGCACCGGCTCCACCCTGTGGATCGAGCCCGCCTGGAAGATGCTCCTGAGCAACAAGGCGCTGCTGGCGATCCTCTGGGAGCTCTACCCCGGCCACCCCAACCTGCTCCCCGCGTACCTCGACGGCCCTCGCGACCTGGCTGCCGGCGCGGGCTACGTCGCCAAGCCGCTGCTCGGCCGCGAGGGCGCCGGAGTGACGGTCCACGAGCCCGGGACGGACGCCCCCGTCCCGCGCGACGAACCCTGCTGCTACCAGGCCCTCGCCCCGCTGCCCGCCTTCGACGGCAACCACGTCGTCCTCGGCGCCTGGGTCGTCGAGGACGAGTCCGCCGGCCTCGGCATCCGTGAGTCGGCCGGACTGGTCACCGACGAGTACGCCCGCTTCCTGCCGCACGTCATCCTGTGACGCGCCCGGACATCACCTCACGGACCCGTTCCGGGCCGCCGGTGACGCGCGGCTCGCACGGGCGGCCGCGAGCGGATGGCTGCCCGGGCGCGGCGGCAGCGCGGCTCGCTCGCATGGTGGACGTGTCCGCGTCCCCCGGCGGACCGCCCGGTAGGCTGACGTGCGGGCCGTGACTGGCGCGCTGGGATGGGACCGACCATCGGGGAGCGGCTCGAACGGGAAACTGTGCCGTGCGCCTGGGCCGTACCGTGAACGCCGAACGCCACGTCCGGAGGTCCCCTGAGATGTCTGCGCCCCTCTCCAACGAGTCCACCGCCTTCCGCGCCGCCCTCGACGTGATCCGCGCCGTCGAGCCGCGCGTCGCCGACGCGATCGGCCAGGAGGTCGCCGACCAGCGTGAGATGCTCAAGCTGATCGCCTCGGAGAACTACGCCTCCCCGGCCACCCTGCTGGCGATGGGCAACTGGTTCAGCGACAAGTACGCCGAGGGCACCGTCGGCCGCCGCTTCTACGCCGGCTGCCGCAATGTCGACACCGTCGAGTCACTGGCCGCCGAGCACGCCAAGGAACTCTTCGGCGCCCGCCACGCCTACGTCCAGCCGCACTCCGGCATCGACGCCAACCTCGTCGCCTTCTGGGCCGTCCTCGCCCAGCGCGTCGAGCTGCCCGCCCTGGAGAAGGCCGGCGTCCGCCAGGTCAACGACCTCTCCGAGGAGGACTGGGCCGAGCTGCGCCGCGCCTTCGGCAACCAGCGCATGCTCGGCATGTCCCTGGACGCCGGCGGCCACCTCACCCACGGCTTCCGCCCGAACATCTCCGGCAAGATGTTCGACCAGCGCTCCTACGGCACCGACCCGGCCACGGGCCTCATCGACTACGAGGCCCTGCGCGCCCAGGCCCGCGAGTTCAAGCCGCTGATCATCGTCGCGGGCTACTCGGCGTACCCCCGTCTGGTGAACTTCCGGATCATGCGCGAGATCGCCGACGAGGTCGGCGCCACGCTCATGGTCGACATGGCCCACTTCGCCGGCCTGGTCGCCGGCAAGGTCCTCACCGGCGACTTCGACCCGGTCCCGCACGCCCAGATCGTCACCACGACCACCCACAAGTCGCTGCGCGGCCCGCGCGGCGGCATGGTCCTGTGCGACGACTCCCTCAGGGACCAGGTCGACCGCGGCTGCCCGATGGTCCTCGGCGGCCCGCTCCCGCACGTCATGGCCGCCAAGGCCGTCGCCCTGGCCGAGGCCCGGCAGCCCTCCTTCCAGGCCTACGCCCAGCGGATCGTCGACAACTCCCACGCCCTGGCCGAGGGCCTGATGCGGCGCGGCGCCACCCTGGTGACGGGCGGCACCGACAACCACCTCAACCTGATCGACGTCGCCTCCTCCTACGGCCTCACCGGCCGCCAGGCCGAGGCCGCGCTCCTCGAGTCCGGCATCGTCACCAACCGCAACGCGATCCCCGCCGACCCCAACGGCGCCTGGTACACCTCCGGCATCCGCATCGGCACGCCCGCGCTGACCACCCGGGGCCTGGGCACCGCCGAGATGGACGAGGTCGCCGGCCTGATCGACCGCGTCCTGACCACCACGGAGCCCGGCACCACCAGCAAGGGCGCGCCCTCCAAGGCGCAGCACGTCCTCGACGCGAAGGTCGCGGACGAGATCTCCCGCCGGGCCACGGACCTGGTGGCGGGCTTCCCGCTCTACCCGGAGATCGACCTCGGCTGACGACCCCGACACCGGGACCTCGCGTCCTCGGGGCCTCACAGATCGATCAGCTGCTGTCGTGGCTCCTCCCGCGGCGGTCCGGCCTCGCGCCGGGCCGCCGCGCGGCGTATGCGGTGCAGCAGCAGCGAGCCGCCGATCCCCGCGCCCAGCCCCGCGGCGGCCCACCGGACACGCTCCGTGACAGATCCGGACCGGCCTCCGGTGGCCGGTTCACCCTTCTCGCCCAGCAACCCGGCCCGCTCCAGCTGCTCGAACACCGTCCGTGGCGCGCGATGCCACCGTAGGTCGTCGTCTGCCACGTCCGGCGCCGGGTCCGAGCGCACCCACGGCGTGCCGTCCTCCGCCAGGAACAGCTGGTCCTGGCGCTCCATGGCCACGTCGCCGCCCGGCGCCCGGTCCGTCTGCGGCCACCCGCCGACACCCGTCAGCCCCCACACCACGGTCAGCCGCACCGCCGGATACCGCCCCTCCGCCCACGCCTCGCGCACCGGCTCCGTCCCCGTGTCGGTCGGCTGCAGCAATTGCCAGAGCCGGGCGAACCCGGACTCACCGGAGCGCAGCACCGTCGTCCGCCCCGAACCGCCCGCCACCACCAGCGCCACATCGGGCAGGCGCGGCCGCGGGGAGACCCCACGGCTTCCGGGCGAGGCCGTGGGCACGCCCGCGGGCCCACCGGCCGAGGCGGAGGTGGCGGAAGACGCGGAGGAGGCCGCGGCCGTGCCGCACACCGTCAACGCGCACACGGCCGCCAACGCACCCGCGCTCCCGGCGAGTTGGCGAAGCCTCCGGCTGCCCCTGCTGACCAGCACCATCCGAGCCCCCCAACCGGCCGGTCGATCCCCATGCGGCCCGACCGGGCCGCGTGTCCCTTCCCGTGCACCGCCCGGCCGCCCCTCCCTGGCCGCCCGGGCGATCCGAACCGCTCGCACCCCCTGGTGACGCAACGTCACACCGCAGTCGCGGACGGTGTGCGGCCGCCACTCATCCGTGTCCTCGTAGTCCTCATGCTCTTGTTACACCGCTGGAGTCGATTGGGTTCCACCTGTTTCCGACCAGTTCCGGAACGGTGCCCCGAACCTGAGAGAATGGTGAGCATGGCCACTGACCGACCTCGCGTGCTCTCCGGAATCCAGCCCACCGCGGGCTCGTTCCACCTCGGGAACTACCTCGGCGCCGTCCGCCAGTGGGTGGCACTGCAAGAGACGCATGACGCGTTCTACATGCTCGCCGACCTGCACGCGATCACGGTCACGCAGGACCCGGCGGAGCTGCGCGCCAACACGCGCGTGGCCGCCGCCCAGCTCCTGGCCGCCGGGCTGGACCCGGACCGCTGCACGCTGTTCGTCCAGAGCCATGTCTCGGAGCACGCCCAGCTCGCCTGGGTCATGAACTGCCTCACCGGCTTCGGCGAGGCCGGCCGCATGACCCAGTTCAAGGACAAGTCCGCCAAGCAGGGCGCCGACCGCACCTCCGTCGGCCTGTTCACGTACCCGATCCTCCAGGTCGCCGACATCCTGCTCTACCAGGCCCACGAGGTACCCGTCGGCGAGGACCAGCGCCAGCACATCGAGCTCACCCGGGACCTCGCCGAGCGCTTCAACGGCCGCTACGGCGAGACGTTCATCGTCCCCGAGGCGTACATCCTCAAGGAGACGGCGAAGATCTACGACCTGCAGGACCCGACGATCAAGATGAGCAAGTCGGCCTCCACGCCGAAGGGTCTCGTCAACCTGCTGGACGAGCCGAGGGCCACCGCGAAGAAGGTCAAGAGCGCGGTCACCGACACCGACACCGTCATCCGCTTCGACCCGGAGACCAAGCCCGGCGTCAGCAACCTCCTCACGATCTACTCGACCCTGACCGGGACGGCTGTCCCGGAACTGGAGGAGAAGTACGCGGGCAAGGGCTACGGTGCGCTCAAGACGGACCTCGCCGAGGTCATGGTCGAGTTCGTGACGCCGTTCCGGGAGCAGACCCAGCAGTACCTGGACGACCCGGAGACGCTGGACTCGATCCTGGCCAAGGGCGCGGAGAAGGCGCGCACGGTCGCCGCGGAAACCCTCTCCCAGGCGTACGGGAAGGTGGGCTTCCTGCCCGCCAAGCACTGAGGCGCGCCACCGCACACACGGCCCCAGGGGGCGGAGCGCTGCACATCACTGTGCCGGCGCCTGCCCTCAGGACGGCCGTGGTCGTACAGTCGATAGCCGGACGGCTGAGAACGAAACAGACAACTCACCCGACACGACGACAGGAGACGACGTGGGGACCGTAACGATCGGAGTGTCGATCGCGGTCCCGGAGCCCCACGGCAGCCTGCTCCAGGAGCAGCGCGCGGGCTTCGGCGACGCCGCGGCTCACGGCATCCCCACGCACGTCACCCTGCTGCCGCCGACCGAGGTGGACACCGCCGACCTCCCGGCCGTCGAGGCCCATCTGACGGAGGTGGCCGCGGCCGGGCAGCCTTTCACGATGCGGCTGTCCGGAACGGACACCTTCCGCCCGCTGTCACCGGTGGTGTACGTCCGGGTCGTCGAGGGCGTGGAGGCGTGCACCCGGCTGCAGGAAAGGGTCCGCGACGCCTCCGGACCGGTCGCGCGCGAACTCCAGTTCCCCTACCACCCGCATGTCACGGTGGCGCACGGCATCGACGACGCGGCGATGGACCGCGCCTTCCAGGAACTCGCCGGCTACGAGGCCGAGTGGCGGTGCAGCGGCTTCGCCCTGCACGAGCAGGGGCCGGACGGAGTCTGGCGCAAGCTGCGGGAGTTCGCCTTCGGCGGCTCCTCGGTGGTGCCCCCGCAGGCGGCCCCGGTGGACCACGGGACGCTGCCCGCGCGATAGCCGCGGTGGGTCGACGACAGACCCCGCGGCGGCGACCGGCAGTCGTGCAACAGCGGCCACCGGCAGTCCCGCAACAGCCGCCACCGGAAGCCCTCCTACGGCAGCCACCGGCAGCCCTACAGCGGCAGCCGTCTGTACAGCGTCCGCGGCAGGTGCCGCAGCACGGCCGCCACCAGCCGGAGGCGCCCTGGTACCCACACGGTCTCCGAGCGCCGCCGCAGCCCCAGTTCCACGGCGGTGGCGACCTCCTCCGGCGTGCTCGAGAACGGGGGCACCGGCCGGCCGGCCGTCGCCGCGGACCGCACGAAGCCGGGGCGTACGGCCATGACGTGCACACCGGTGCCGTGCAGCGCGTCGCCGAGGCCCTGCGTGAAGGTGTCCAGGGCGGCCTTGCTGGAGCCGTAGATGAAGTCCGTGCGGCGGGCTCGCTCGCCGGAGACCGAGGAGAGCACGACCAGCGAGCCGTGCCCCTGGCTCTGCAACTCCCGCGCGGCCACCAGCCCCGAGGACACCGCGCCGGTGTAGTTGGTCTGCGCGACCCGCACCGCGTTCAGCGGCTCCCGTTCGTCGTACGCCTGGTCGCCGAGGACGCCGAAGGCCAGCAGCACCATGTCGATGGCGCCCTCGGCGAAGACCTTCCCCAGCGCGGCCTCGTGGGATGCCGGATCGAGCGCGTCGAAGGCGACGGTGCGCACGTCCGCGCCCAGGGAGCGCAGATGCTCGGCGGCCTGCTCCAGGGCGGGCGAGGGGCGGCCCGCCAGCCACACCGTCCGGGTGCGGCGCGCGATGAGCCGGCGCGCGGTGGCCAGCGCGATCCCGGACGTGCCGCCGAGGACGAGCAGGGACTCGGGGAGCGGGGACAGTCGGAGGAGACGGGCGAGACCGGAGGCATCCTTCACGGCAGACGACTGTATCGCCCGGTTATGGGCGTTCTGCCGTAGAAACGCGGTGTTGGTGGCAGCCCTGAGCGGGCACAGTCGGACCATGGACTGGCTGAAGAACCTCCCCGTCGTCGGCCCGTGGGTGGCGCGTCTGATGCTCACGCACGCATGGCGGTCGTACGAGCGCCTGGATCGCGTGAAGTGGACGCGGCTGGCCGCGGCCATGACGTTCGTCAGCTTTGTCGCGCTCTTCCCGCTGCTGACGCTGGCCGCCGCGCTCGGGGCCGCCACGCTCAGCGCCAAGCAGCAGCACACGCTGGAGACCAAGATCACCGAGCAGTTCCCGGGTCTGGGTGAGCAACTGCACGTCAGCGCCCTGGCGCAGAACGCGGGCACCGTCGGCATCATCGCCGGTGCCTTCCTGCTGTTCACGGGCATGGGCTGGGTCGGTCAGATGCGCGACTGCCTGCGCGCGGTCTGGGAGCTGCCCGACATCGAGGAGAACCCGATCCTGAGCAAGCTGAAGGACGGCGGCATCCTCATCGGTCTCGGCGGCGCGGTGCTCGTCACCCTGGCCGTCTCCACGGTCGCCTCGGCCGCCGTCGGGTGGCTGACGCGCCAGATCGGCCTGAGCGAGCACGGCTGGGGCAGCATCGTCCTGCAGGTCGTCGCGTTCGTCGTCGCGGTGGCCGCCGACTTCCTGGTGCTGTTGTACATCCTCACCCTGCTGCCCGGCGTCGAACCGCCGCGCCGCCGGCTGCTGGTCGCCGCGCTGATCGGAGCGGTCGGGTTCGAGCTGCTGAAGCTGCTGCTCAGCGGCTACATCCAGGGCGTGGCGACGAAGAGCATGTACGGCGCGTTCGGCGTCCCCGTCGCCCTGCTGCTGTGGATCAACTTCACCGCCAAGCTCCTGCTGTACTGCGCCGCCTGGACGGCGACACGGATCGAGCCGGTGCCGGACGGCGAGGGCAAGGGCGAATGGGGCGACGGGGAGGACGGCTAGGCGAGCGGTGGCGGGCGGGGCGGTCAGGACGGCCAGGACGGCCCAGGCCGCCGGTTCGCGGAGGCGGGCCCGGGCGGTCGGTTCAGGGAGCCGAACCCGGACGCCCGGATCAGGGGTTCGGGCCCGGGCGACCGGTTCACGCAGGCGGCCCGGGCAGTCGGCTCACGGACGCGGGCGGCGGCGCATCAGGTCCGGCAGGGGCCAGCGGCGGTTGACCAGAAAGGCACCGGCCGCGAGCACCACCACCACCCCGCCGGCGATGCCCAGGGCGATCCCCATGCCGCTGGAGCCGCTCCGGACGGAGGCGCTTGCGACCGGCCTGGCCGACGAGCCGCCGCCCTGGGCGCCGCCCGGCTGACCGGCCGAGGGCGTCGAACCGGACCGGCCGCTCGCGGGCACCGCGCTCCTGGGCGGCACCAGTTCGCCCACCGGCTGCACCTTGCCGACCGCCTGGAATCCCCAGTCGAAGAGCTTGGCGGTCTCCCGGTAGACCTCGTTGTGGTCCTTGTGCTCCGGGTTCATCACCGTCACGAGCAGAACGTGGCCGTCTCGTTCGGCGACGCCGGTGAAGGTGGCGCCCGCGTTGGTGGTGTTGCCGTTCTTCACCCCCGCGATGCCCTGGTAGACGGAGATGTCGTAGTCACCGCTCAGCAGCCGGTTGGTGTTCTGGATCTCGAAGGAAGTCCGGGTTGATTTGCCCTTCTTGTCCTTCTTTGTCTCACCGGGAAACTTGGCTCGAACCGTCGAGCAGTACTCCCGGAAGTCCTTCTTCTGCAGCCCGGAGCGGGCGAACAGGGTGAGGTCGTAGGCCGAGGAGACCTGACCGGGGGCGTCGTAGCCGTCCGGGGTCACCACGTGCGTGTCGAGCGCCTGGAGCTCCTGGGCGTGGGCGTTCATGTCCTTGACGGTCTGCGAGACGCTTTGGTTCATCGCGGACAGCACGTGCACGGCGTCGTTGCCCGAGCGCAGGAAGACGCCCAGCCAGAGGTCGTGGACCGTGTAGGTCTCGTTCTCCTTGATCCCGACCAGGCTGGAACCGGCGCCCATGCCGGCCAGGTCGGTCGCGGCGACCTTGTGCTCCTCGGTGCTCGGGAACTTGGGCAGAAGGGTGTCGGCGAACAGCATCTTCAAGGTGCTGGCCGGGGGCAGCCGCCAGTGCGCGTTGTGCGCGGCGAGCACCTGACCGGACTCGGCGTCGGCGACGATCCAGGACCGGCCGGTGAGGTCCTTGGGCAGTACGGGCACACCGCTCGCCAGATTGACCTGCGTGCCGGCCTGGCCGAGGCGGGCGCCGCCCACGGTGGACATCTTCGCCGGGGGAGTGGCCGACGGGCTCGTCTTCGGGGCCGGGGCCGCCAGGGCGGCGGGCGTGGTCAGCGAGACGGACAACAGGGCGGCGGAAGTGACCAGCAGGGATCGCCTGGCGGTCTTCTTGGGTGCGGGCACGATCGGAAACGTACCTGGAGTGACCGACGACGCATCATCCCCCCTGCCACCCCGGCCGTGGAGCGGGACGTCCGGCGGCGATACTGAACGCATGAAGCTCAGCCGCCCCCTCTCCTGGTTCCTGCTCGCCTTCGGGGTGTGGAGCTGGATCATCTGGGTCACTTTCGTCAAGAATCTCGTCAAGGACAGCAGCGGGCTCGCGTTCGACCACGGGAACCCCACGGCGTACTTCTGGGTGCACCTGGCGCTGGCCGTCGTCTCCTTCGTATTGGGGACGGTCATCGGGGTCATCGGGTTGCGCGGGCTGCGCGCACTGCGCCGGACGTCATAGCGTTCCGGACACGGAAGGGACGGGCGGCATGGTGGTCTACTTCGTGCTCGGGGGGCTGCTCGCGCTGGCCGCCGTCGTGGCGGCCAACTGGTACGTGTGGCGCCGCCTGTTCCGCGACACGACCGATGGCCAGGGATGGGTGCGGCGCGCGGGTGCGGTGCTGATCGCCGGCGGCTGGGCGCTGGCGGTGGCCGCCCTCGTGGCGGAACGCGCCGGTGCCCCCTTCCTGCTCCAGCGCATCCTCGCCTGGCCGGGCTTCCTGTGGCTGGCCCTGTCGATCTACCTGCTGCTGGCCCTGCTGGCGAGTGAGGTCGTACGCCCCGTGCTGCGCCGTCTCGCGGCCCGCCGCTCCGGGGCAGGCCGGGCAGGCCACGGGAACGTCCCGCGCGAAGGGCACGAGGAACCCCTCAGGGAGCCCGTCAGGGTCGTCCGACCGGCCCTCGTCCCCCCGAGTACCGCCACCGACGAGGCCGCCGACGCGGCCACCGGCACCACCACCGGCACCGTGCCCCCTTCCCTT
>NZ_MUBM01000352.1 GCF_002154505.1 Streptomyces carpinensis
GGATACGGAGGGCGCGGGGGGTGGGGGGCTTGCACTGAACCGATTCCTTTCAGGCCGCAGGACGGCACACGGAATGCATCCAGGGCGACACAGGTGCCGGACGGGTGCGCACCTGACCGGGAAAGGGAGACCGGTCATCGCCTTTCCCGCAGGGGAGGCTCACTTTCGCACAGGCTACTCACGGGAAACAAGGAGTTCTGAAGGCCGAAGTGTCAATGCCCGGAAACGACAGGGGTGTTACCGCGAGTATCCGCACCCGCATTCGAAAGTGGTCGTCGCGCGGAGCCCGACTCGCGGAAGATCCGGGCTGGATGACACACGAAACCTCCAACTCCAGTCCCCCGGAAGCACTTTCCGAACCGGAGCGCACACCGATGGTCCGCGATGCGACGGCAAGGCCCCTGATCGGGACAGGATTTCCGCCCGATCAGGGGCCTGACGCCACCCGGCGGCAAGCCGGGAACCGCTCACTCACGAACGGCCACCCGAAAGGCGAGGCCGCTCAGTTGTTGGGGCGGAGGGTCCAGACGACCGTCATCTCGCCGGTGACGGCGCCGTCCTCGCGCTGGATCCGGACGGTCACCGGGAACTCCGGGCGCCGGCCCTCGTCGAGCTCGGCGACGACCTCGGCGGCGGGGCGGCCCAGCGTGGCGGTGGCCTTGACCGGGCCGAGGGCGATCTTCCTGAACGCGATCTGGGCGTTCACCGGCAGCGGCACCGCCCGCGAGAGCTGGTCGCCGAAGGCGGCGAGGACGATCGCCCCGCTGGCCGACTCGCCGAGCGTGAACATCGCGCCGGCGTGCGGTCCGCCGACGTGGTTGCGGTACTCGCCCTGGTCCGGCAGGGACAGCACCGCCCGCTCCGGAGTGGTCTCCAGGTACTCGAGGTTCAGGGTGCGAACCATCGGCACCGTGGCGGCGAGCAACTCGCCGATCGACATCTGATCTGCGCTCATGACGACAGGTTACTCACCAGTAGCGCGTCTGGCCAGAGCGGCCCGCGCCCCCTCCGCCGATCTGGTACGTCCCTGACAAGACCCGGTGACCGAATCGTGTCCCCGGCACCATAGGGTTGCTCCCCATGTGGCCAGGACAGCAGCCGCCCGGGGGCGAGCAGAACCCGCAGAACAACCCGTATCAGCAGCCGGGTTACCAGCAGCCGAATCCCTATCAGCAGCCCGGCTACCAACAGCCGAACCCCTATGCCCAGCCCTCGCAGCAGCAGCCGCAGTGGAGCGCCCCCACCCCGCCCGTGGGCGGGCCCCAGCCGCCGAACGGTACGGACGGCGGCAACCGGACGAAGCTCGTCGCGATCATCGCTGCGTCCGCCGTGGTGGTGGCCGCCGGTGTGACCGGTTTCCTGGTCCTCGGCGGCACCAAGGACGACAAGGCGGACGGCGGCAAGACCGACGGGAAGGCGAGCCAGTCCGCTTCGGCCTCGGCGTCCACGGACGCGAGCCCCTCCGGCTCCGCGACGGACGACAACCCGCGGGGCACGGCGACCGAGAAGCCGTTGATCCCCGGCTGGAAGGTCGTCGTCAACCCCAAGCACGGCACGGCCTTCGACGTCCCCGCCGACTGGGAGATCGCGTCTCCCGGGCTGCTCACCTTCTTCGAGGACCAGAAGAAGGGCGACGGTTCTCCCTACATCGGCTTCTCCGCGCCCGCCTTCCTGAAGAAGAACTGGTGCACGTCCGACGACGACAAGAACGGCACCAAGGAGACCAGCTCCCTGGCGGCCAGCGGCACCAAGGGTGAGAACGGCGGCAAGGACACCGCCAGCATCGCCCGCGGGGACGCCGCCGCGTTCGCCTTCGGCGGCTACACCAACCAGAGCGACGCCGCCAAGAAGTATCTGAGGATCGGCAAGGCCAAGCCCTACACCACCAAGTCCGGAGTGAAGGGCAGCGTCGCGACCTCGTTCACCGTGGGCGTGCCGAAGACGCACAAGTGCGACAGCAACGGCAAGGCGACCACCTTCGCCTTCAAGAACTCGCAGGGCGACTTCGTCTCCTGGACCCTCTACGGCGCCAAGGGCGTCAAGGACGAGCTCTCCAACGCCACCATCCTGAAGATCCTCAGCACGGTGCGGCTGCACGGGGACCCGACCGGCTGACCGGGCGCGGGCGCGACACGCGGCGGGACGAGCGCGTCAGCCGACGCCGAACGTCCCGCCCGGAGGCTCGGGCGACGGTACGGCGTCCTCGTCCCCGACCGCTTCGGCCGTGCCGATGAACTCCCGCAGGGCCGGGCCGTGTTCCACACGGGCGGGGAAGGCGTCGGCGGCGGTGAGCCGGGCCAGCGCGGCCGTGTCAACCGGATGGTGCGCGGCGATCAGCACCGCGTTGCCGAAGCGGCGGCCGCGCAGCACCGCGGGCTCGGCGATCAATGCCAGCTCCCCGAACACCGTGGCCAGCGTGGCGAGTTGGGAGCGCAGGAAGGTGAAGGGCGCCGCGTCGGCGAGGTTCGCGAGGTAGATCCCGTCGGTGCGCACCACACGCTCGGCCTCGCGGGCGTAGGCGAGGGTCGTGAGGTGGGCCGGGACCCGGGAGCCACCGAAGACATCGGCGATCAGCACGTCCGCGGAGTCGGCCGGGGCGGCCTCCAGCCAGGCGCGGGCGTCGGCGGTGTGCAGTGCGATCCCGCTGCCCGCCGGCAGCGGGAGGTGGCTGGCGACCAGCTCCAGCAGGCCCCGGTCCGCCTCGACGACGTCCTGCCGCGATCCGGGGCGGGTCGCGGCCACATAGCGGGGCAGGGTGAGGGCACCGCCGCCCAGGTGCAGGACGTCCAGCGGGCGGCCCGGTTCCGGGACGGTGTCCAGGACGTGCCCGAGCCGGCGCGCGTACTCGAACTCCAGGTGCGTGGGCTCGTCCAGGTCGACGTACGACTGCGGCGCCCCGTCCACGGTGAGCAGCCAGGCCCGTTCGCGGTCGACGTCGGGCATCAGCTTCGCGGTCCCGTGATCGACGGCGCGGGTCACGGGTATGGACTCGGTCACGGGTCCATTGTGCCGGTCCGCACGCCTCTCACGGCGCCCGCCCCGATCCCCACCGGGCGCCCGTCGATCACTCGCCGGGTGCCGGCCCCCTCCCGGGGAGCCGCCGGTCACCCCGGCGGGTGCGGACCGGACTCCGCCGGCCCGCACCCCTCGTACCCGTCGCCGCGGCCTGCTCACTCGACGGCGGTCACGGTCCCCGCGCCGACCGTCCGGCCGCCCTCACGGATGGCGAAACCGAGCCCGGGCTCCAGGGGCACCTCGCGTCCCAGCTCCACCGTCATCGTGACCGTCTCGCCGGGCCGCGCGACCGCCGTCTCGCCGAGGTCGACGTCACCGACCACGTCCGCGGTGCGGATGTAGAACTGCGGGCGGTACCCGGTGGACACCGGCGTCGTACGGCCGCCCTCGCGCGCCGAGAGGACGTACACCTGCGCGGTGAAGCGCCGCCTCGGGGTCACACTGCCGGGGGCCGCGACGACGTGCCCGCGGCGCACGGCGTCGCGCGGGACACCGCGCAGCAGGAGCGCGACGTTGTCCCCGGCCTGCGCCTCCGCCATGGGCTTGCCGAAGGTCTCCAGGCCGGTGACCACCGTCTCCGTCTCCGCGCCCAGCACCTCCACCCGGTCGCCGACGCGGACCGTGCCGCGCTCGACCGCGCCGGTGACGACGGTGCCTCGTCCGGTGATGGTCAGCACGTTCTCCACGGGGAGCAGGAACGGCGCGTCCAGGTACCGCTCCGGCATCGGAACGTAGGTGTCCACCGCGTCGAGCAGCGCCTCGATCGAGGCCGTCCACCGCGCGTCGCCCTCCAGCGCCTTCAGCCCGGAGACACGTACGACGGGCACGGCGTCGCCGCCGTAGCCCTGCTCGGTGAGCAGGTCGCGGACCTCCAGCTCGACGAGGTCGATGAGCTCCTCGTCGCCGGCGTCCGCCTTGTTGAGGGCGACGACGATGTGGTCGACGCCCACCTGCCGGGCGAGCAGCACGTGCTCGGCGGTCTGCGGCATGATCCCGTCGAGCGCGGAGACGACGAGGATCGCCCCGTCGAGCTGCGCGGCCCCGGTGACCATGTTCTTGACGTAGTCGGCGTGGCCGGGCATGTCCACGTGCGCGTAGTGCCGGGTGTCCGTCTCGTACTCGACGTGCGCGATGTTGATGGTGATGCCGCGCGCGGCCTCCTCCGGGGCCCGGTCGATGCGGTCGAACGGCACGAACGTGCCGGAGCCGCGCTCGGCCAGGACCTTGGTGATGGCGGCGGTCAGGGTGGTCTTGCCGTGGTCGACGTGGCCCATCGTGCCGATGTTCAGATGCGGTTTGGTGCGCACGTATGCCGTCTTGGGCATGGCTGTACCTCGAAGCCTCTCTCAGCCGTGAAGGAACGCGGGACCCCGAGGACTCACCGACCCTCCCCCTGCGGGGTCCGCCGGACGTTCCGGGGAGGGTCAGCTTCGGGCGCCGTCGACTGCGGCGACGAGGATCAGGACGGCAGCCTTCGGAGCATCCGCGACTGCGGATGCTGCGAGGAGGAAGGCGTGCCGGAACATGGGGTCGATCATGGCGGACGCCGCGCCGCAGGTCGAATGGTTTTCCCGCACCGGCGTCGGACGGCCCCGCCGCCCCGATGCGGACGCTTTTCGCACCGGCACCGGGCGATCAGACATATTTGTCGGTTAGTGTCACCAGATGCTCGATGCCACCACCCGCTCTGGGGGCACCGCCACGGCCTCTCCCCGGGCCGCCGCCACGGAGTTCGCCGTCGCCGTTACCGCGGCCACGCCGGTCCCGCTCACCCTGACCGCCCGCTGCGTGAGAGTGCTGCTGTCACCCTGGTCGCGGCTGTCGCTGCTGCTGGTGCTGCTCGCCGCGGCCGGGGCGAGCGTGCTCCTGTTCCAGCCACAGAGACTGCTGGCGCACGGCTGGCCGCCGCACCTGGGCGGGGCAGCGGCGGCCGTGGTGTTCGCGGTGGCGTACGGCCTGTGCACGGTGGCTTTCGTGCCGCGGCCGTTGCTGAACCTCGCCGCGGGCGCGCTGTTCGGCTCGTCGTTCGGGCTCGCGGCGGCGCTGGCCGGTACGGTGCTGGGCGCCGGGGTGGCCTTCGGCCTGGGCCGGGTGCTGGGCCAGGACGCACTGCGGCCGCTGCTGCGCGGCCGGTTGCTGAAGACGGCGGACGGGCAGCTCAGCCGGCACGGCTTCCGCTCGATGCTGGCGGCCCGGCTGTTCCCGGGGCTGCCGTTCTGGGCGGCGAACTACTGCGCCGCCGTCTCCCGCATGGGCTGGCCGGCGTTCCTGCTGGCGACGGCGCTCGGCTCGATCCCGAACACCGCCGCCTACGTCGTCGCGGGCGCCCGCGCCGCCACGCCGACCTCGCCCGCGTTCCTGATCGCGATGGCCTGTATCGCCGTACCGGCCCTGGTGGGCGCGGTGGTGGCCTGGCGCAAGCGCCACCATCTGCGCGGACACGGCCGGCCTTCCGTGTAGCGGCTCGTCCCGCCTGCCTGCCGGTCCGTCCCGGCCTCCGGTGGAACGGTCTGTCCCGGTGGCCGGTTGGGCGGCCCCTGCTGTCCACCGCGGGGTGCCGGGCAGCCGGGTGGACGCGGTGAGGCGCCCGGCTGGGCGTCGGGCCGCCGGAGCGCATGCGGCGGGATCGCAAGCAGGCGCCGTCCCGGCCCGCCACCGGCCCAACACCCGTAAAGGAACGGCAAAGACCCGGTCGTGATCCGGTCATCCGGGGACGCTACGCTGCGGTCTCCGACCCCGACCGGCGCTTGGACTGTCGAACTTCCATGTCTTGGTTTCAATCCCTCGTCCTCGGACTCGTCCAGGGGCTGACCGAATTCCTCCCCGTCTCCTCCAGCGCGCATCTGCGGCTGACGGCGGCCTTCTCGGGCTGGACGGACCCGGGGGCCGCCTTCACGGCGATCACCCAGATCGGTACGGAGGCGGCCGTTCTCATCTACTTCCGCAAGGACATCGGCCGGATCCTCGTCGCCTGGTCCCGCTCGCTCTTCGACAGGACGATGCGCAAGGACCCCGACGCCCGCATGGGCTGGCTGGTCATCCTCGGCTCGATCCCGATCGGCGTGCTCGGCCTGACGCTCAAGGACCAGATCGAGGGGCCGTTCCGGGATCTGCGGGTCACGGCGACGATGCTCGTCGTGGTCGGCGCGGTCATCGGCGTCGCCGACCGGCTGGCGGCACGCGACGAGAAGGGCGGTCGGCACCGGGCCCCCAAGCAGCGCAAGGCCCTTCAGGACCTGGGCGTCAAGGACGGTCTGATCTACGGCTGTTGCCAGGCGATGGCACTCGTCCCGGGCGTCTCCCGCTCCGGCGCCACCATCAGCGGCGGGCTGTTCATGGGCTACCGGCGGGATGCGGCGGCCCGTTACTCCTTCCTGCTGGCCGTTCCGGCCGTACTGGCCTCCGGCGCCTTCGAGTTGAGGGACGCGCTGGAGAGCGACCACGTGGCATGGGGACCGACGCTGTTCGCGACGGTGATCGCCTTCGCCTCGGGATACGCCGTCATCGCATGGTTCATGAAGTACATCTCCACCAAGAGCTTCATGCCGTTCGTCTGGTACCGGGTGGCGTTGGGAGTGGTGCTGATCGCGCTGGTCAGCGCGGGTCTCCTGAGTCCGCATGCGGCTGAGTCGGCGGGGTGACTGGGTTCGCTGATCTCCGGTGCCGCTACAGGAGCCTGTCGGTGACCGGCTTCAGCGAAGGAACACGGCGACCACTCCCGGGTCGAACCTGCATGGGCTTCCTCAGTTCTGTGCGCCGGTCGCGTCGACGCCGACCTTCACCACCGCGTCCTCGATGGCCTGCTGGACGGCCGACACGACGGCCGCAGTGTCGACGTCGGATCCGACCAGCGAGGCGAGTTTGGTGATTGCCGCGGTCTGCCCGGCCTCGGTCGCCTTGACCTGGTCGACGCGCTTGAGGATCTCGGTGATGCAACTGGACAGGGTCCAGTTCGGGTTGCCGGCCGCGGCACCGGGGACGGCGATGACCCCGTCCAGCCTCAGCACTGCGTTGGCGATCTCTGTGGCGGTGGGCACGCCGTCCACTTGGTGCGGTCCTGCCGCGTGGGTGGCCCTCACGTCGGATCGGACCGGCGGCATGGCCATGATGCGCTTGGGTGCGTAGCCGGGGTCCCACTTGTCCGAGGACCACTCGCCGTGCGCGATGACGGACTTCTCCGTCCAGCCGTGGAAGTCGAGGATGGCCGCCGACAGGCGGCGGGCCGCCGCGTACTGGGCATCGCTCATCTGCTGGCCGCCGGAGTACTGGATCTCGACACCGTAGAAGTGGGCGTTGCCGTCCATGCCGTTGATGTTGCCCTTGGTGGGATGGAGTTGGCCCGTGTAGTCCTCGGCGATGACGTGCTGCAGGACTGCCGGGTCGCCGCCGCCGGCGTGGTTGGCGCGGCCCCAGCCGACGAGGTAGACGGTGCCGTCGGCGCCGATGGAGAAGTGGCAGAGCGGGCCGGGCAGTCCGCTGATGCCGTTGTAGAGAGTGGTCGTGGCGTATGCCTTGGCGCCGGCGCCGGCGACGTCGACCCCGGTGTGGTGCCAGACGAAGCCGTTGACCGGCCCCCAGGCGCCCTTGCTGTTCCGGTTGTGGGTGGCCCAGCCGGGGATCTCGACGTAACGCAGATTCCACTTCTTCAGCTGGGCGACGACCTGCGCGGCCGTCATCGGTGTGCCCATGATCAGAGTCCCTTCACGGCCGGCCGGGAGCAGGCGGCGAATGCCGGCGCCACGTCGGCGTCCGCCGGTTCGGGGATCGGTGCGGGCGCGACGGTCAGCTGCGGGCCCGCTCACCTCGTCCTGCTGCGACAGCAGCAACGACGGTCCGGCCGCTCGGAAGCAGCCCCCGGACTCACCTCGCGAGGTGTTCCAGCGGGACCCGGTGATCGCCCGTTACCGCGTCGTCCTTCGACGACTGCGGCTCGTGTCCCGGGCCTCGCCGGACGCCCCGTCGACGACGATCCGGCAGTGCGACTTCCCGGTCGGACTTGCTGTTGCACCAGAGGGTCCCGATCGGCACCGGGCCCGTCTGCAGCGCCCGAGTTTGGGGCGGCCGGGGCGAAGGCGGGAGTGCGGGAGTAAGCCAGGCCGAGCGCCTTGAGGGTCTTCGCCACGCCGGGCCCGATCGATCCGGTGCCGGCGGGCGGGTACTGGCCGGAGACCCCGTCGGGGATCGTGGCCAGGGCGTACAGCCTGACGGTGAACTCTGCGTCCAGCGTATACACCCCGGAAGTGCAGCGCGACGCGGGCGCGGGCGGCCTGGTCCTGGACGTCGAGTCCTCGTGCTGCCGGAGGGGCGAGCGTCAGTGTCCGACCCGGCACGGACGCAGGGGATCGCCCGCCGGGGACGACCGCTCCCGGATGGCCGTGGACCCGAACGGGCCAGGAGATGACGGGCGTTGAGGCGCTCGGCGTCGTCAGCGCCGGCCTGGTGACGGCCGGTGTGCTCAGCCCGCACGCGGCCGAGCCGGCCGCGTCATCGGACGGCCGCCGAAGGGCTCGACCGGGTGACCGGCCCCCGACGGCGCGTATCCGTCCGGTAGCGCAGAGTCAGCGCTTGCCCCTAGGCTTGTGGCCATGTCCCCCGATTCCATGGCCCCTGGTTCCGTGCGGTCTGCTGCCGAGCTGAACGAGCAGATCCGGGCGCTCTGGCTGCGCTCGGGCGGGTCCCTGTCGGCCCAGGAGCGCGCAGAGTACGAGTTGCTGGTGGTCGAGTGGGCCGCCGCCATCCGGGGCCAGGTGATCGAGGCGGCCTGAGGCCGGCGACGGCCGGCTCGGGCTCAGCGTCCGCCGGACATCCGCAGCACCGCTCCCGACGCGTAGGAGGCGTCCGGTGACATCAGCCATGCGACGGCCGCGGCGATCTCCTCCGCCCGGCCCGCGCGGCGCAGCGGGATCGTGGCGGCGGCGCGGCCGGCCCGGTCCGGGTCGCCCATCGCCGCGTGGATCTCGGTGTCGATCACACCGGGGGCGACCGCGTTGACGCGGATCCCGTCCGGGCCGAGTTCCTTGGCGAGCCCCATGGTCAGCGCGTCCACTGCCGCCTTGGCCGCCGCATAGTGCACGTACTCGCCGGGGCTGCCGAGCGTGGCCGCCGCGGACGACACGTTCACGATCACGCCGCTGCGCCGCGGCGCCATGAGCTGGGCGGCGCGGCGTGAGCACAGCAGCGTACCGAGGAGGTTGACGTCCACGACCCGGCGCAGGTCGGCGGTGTCCGTGTCGGCGAGCCGCCCCAGCGGTCCGGTCACCCCGGCGTTGTTCACCAGCCCCGTCACCGGACCGAGCCGTTCCTCCGCCGTGGCGAAGAGCCGCTCGACGTCCGCCTCCACGGAGGTGTCCATCCGCACGGTGACACTGCGCGCCCCGGCTTCCAGCACCTCGTCCGCGACCGCCTCGGCGGCCCGGGTGTCGTTGACGTACCCCACCACCACGTCGTGCCCGTCGGCCGCGAGGCGCCGGCAGATCGCGGCGCCGATGCCCCGGCCGCCGCCGGTGACGACGGTGACAAGACGTTTCATGGGGACCTCCGCTGCCCTTCCGGTGCCGGTCCTCCGCCGCACCCGGCGGCGCGTCCGTATGTGATCATCCTAGGCCCGCAGCTGTGCGAGCACCTCGTCGAGCAGCGGATGCGGCCGCTCGCGGGCAGCGGGGCGGTGGCCCGGTCCAGGTCACCCGAGCGGACCAGCGCGTGGTTCCCCTACCCGGCCCACCGCCGGGAGCACGGACGTCGTCTGTGAACCCACGTGCCCGCCTCGCCATGGCGCAGGCCCCCGCTTCCTGCCGTACCACTCGGACGACTTCGCCGGCCGGGCCCGGGCAGCCGGACAGTGGCAGCTGCTCCGGCCCACGGTCGGGGATCTGGTCGATGCGAGACACGCCCTGTCGGCCGCGTCACCGGGGAGGTCCACGCGTGAACAGTGTCTATCGGGATCGTTGGATCGAATGCACGCCCGATGCCCTTCGGATCCGCGGCTACTACGTGCCCTGGGGGACGAAGACCATTCCGTACGGGGCGATCCGCGCGGTCCGGAGCGTCAGGATGAGTGCCCTCACAGGCCGGGGACGGATCTGGGGCACTGCGAACCCGCGGTACTGGGCGAGCCTGGATCCGCGGCGGCCGCGGAAACAGGCCGGGCTGATCCTCGACCTGGGGCGGTTCGTCCGCCCGTTCATCACCCCGGACGACGCCGAAGCCGTGGAACGCATCATCCGTGAACGCACCGGCCTCGGCACGTCCGGCGGAATCGACTGAGCCGAAGCCCCGGCTTCGCATCGCCGGCGACGCGAAGCAGTGGACGCCTCGCCTCCCCTGTCGATCCGCGTGCCGGTCCGCGGAGAGCAACCACCGCCAGCGCCTGCGTTCCGTGACGAGAGTGACGGCGACGAGCAGGGACACGAGGACGGCCGCGCGGCGGGGCCATACCGACCACGCGGCGATAACGGCCGCAGCGAGCTGGAGCAGCACGAGCAGGATCGTGACCGTACCCGGGACAGCGACGATCACCTGTGCCTTGTCTCCCGGAGTGGAGAAGACGGCCGGCAGACCGATCAGCACCACCACAGCCAGGACGGCGAGCGGCCACGAGTACGTGTACAGAGCCCACGGGGTGGCCACCCAGGCGACTGCTTCCGCGGCGAAGCGCAGGGCGGATGCGACGCGGTCGTCCGGTCTTTGCATGTTCGTCCCCCACGAGCTGTGCCGACCATCGGTGAGGGATCTTACGGCGGGTCACGCACCGCGGAAGTTGCCGGGCCTGAGGGGATTCCGCTGTGCGGGCGCCATGTCGGCCGGACTCGACACGAGCATCCTTGTCGGCGGGCGCAGCCCGGAGTCCGAGCCCGCGGTCCTGAGTCGCCACCTGGACCGGATCTTCCAGGCCGGTTGACGGGCTTCGCCAGAGCCCCGAGCGGGCCTGGAGAAGTGGTGCCGCCCGCCCAGGGCACCACACTGGAAGGTGGAGGCGGACCCGAGCCGGGCCGGCCGGCCCAGAACCGGGCCGCGCGTCCCTCAGCTGCCGCTCCGGAAGGAGGCGGCCTGGGCGGGAGCGGTTCGGGCGAGCACACTGGAGCCGACCGTGGGACAGGTGCCGTCCCCGGGGTAGGAGGGCACCCTATGCAGACGTTCGATCGTTGGCTCGGCTCCTCCTGGCGGCGTTCGGTGCTCGCCGCGCTCGCCGGGTCCCTGCCCGTGTTCGCCTTCCCCGCGCCGTCCCTGTGGTGGTTCGCCTACGTCGCCCTGGTGCCGTGGATACTGCTGGCCCGCTCCGCCCCTACCGGGCGGCGGGCCGCGTACGACGGCTGGCTCGGCGGTCTCGGCTTCATGCTGGCCGTGCACCACTGGCTGCTGCCCAACCTGCACGTGTTCACGGTGGTGCTGGCGGCACTCCTCGGGGCCCTGTGGGCGCCCTGGGGGTGGCTGGTGCGGCGGTTCCTGGGCGGTCTGCCCTCGCCGGGGCGGTGCGCGGCGGCCCTCGTCCTGCTGCCGTCCGGCTGGCTGGCCGTCGAGCTCGTGCGGTCCTGGCAGGGACTGGGCGGGCCCTGGGGCATGCTCGGTGCCAGCCAGTGGCAGGTCGCGCCGGCGCTTCGGCTGGCCTCGGTCGGCGGGGTGTGGCTGCTGAGCTTCCTGGTGGTGGCGGTGAACGTCGCCGTCGCCGTGCTCGTCGCGGTCCGCACGGCCAGGATGCCGGCCATGGCCGGGCTGGTGGCCACGGCCGCGGCGACCTCGGCGGCCTGGGTGTGGGCGCCGCGCCCCGATGTCGACGGCCACGTCCGCATAGCCGTGGTACAGCCGGGCATCGTCGCGGGCACCGACAGCGCTCAGCGGCGCTTCGACCTCGAGGAGCAGCTGACCCGCCGCCTGGCGGGGCAGCACGTCGATCTGGTCGTCTGGGGCGAGAGCAGCATAGGTTTCGACCTGACCCAACGCCCCGACCTGGCGCGGCGGGTCGCCGCCCTCTCCCGGACCGTGGACGCCGACGTGCTGGTCAACGTGGACGCCCGGCGCTCGGACCGGCCCGGCATCTACAAGAGTTCGGTGCTCGTCGGTCCGAACGGCCCGACCGGCGAGCGCTACGACAAGATGCGACTGGTCCCGTTCGGCGAGTACATACCGGCCCGTTCCCTGCTCGGCTGGGCGACCTCCGTCGGCAAGGCCGCGGGCGAGGACCGCAGGCGCGGCAGCGAGCAGGTGGTGATGAACGTGGGCCACGGGCTGCGCGTCGGGCCGCTGGTCTGCTTCGAGACGGCGTTCCCGGACATGAGCCGGCACCTGGCGCGGGACGGCGCCGTGGTGCTCCTCGCCCAGTCGTCGACCTCCACGTTCCAGCACAGCTGGGCTCCCGAGCAGCACGCCTCACTCGGCGCGCTGCGGGCCGCCGAGACGGGACGGCCCATGGTGCACGCCACACTGACCGGGGTCTCGGCCGTCTACGGCCCCAGCGGGCAGCGCATCGGCTCCTGGCTCGACACGGACGCGAGCACGGCCCAGGTGTACGACGTACCGACCGCGCACGGCGTCACCCTGTACGTCCGGTTCGGGGACTGGCCGGTGCAGGCGGCGCTGCTGGTGATGGCCGGGTTCTGCGTGACGGAAGGGGCGCGGGCGCTCAGGCTGCGCCGGAACGCTCCAGTACCGTCCGCACCACCCGCTCGCACAGTTCGTGCGTCTCCAGCGCGTCACGGGCGCTGAGCACCTTGCCCGCGCGCACCGCGTCGAGGAAGAACAGCACGGCCTGTTCGATCCCGCGCTGCCGGGCGACCGGAACCCAGTCGCCGCGCCGTCGCACGGTCGGCTGGCCCTTGTGGTCGATCGTCTCGGCGAGGTTGACCACCTGGCGCTTGGTGTCCTGCCCGGAGACCTCCAGGATCTCCTCGGCCGAGCCGCTGAGCCGGTTCATCACACCGAGCGCGGTGAACCCGTCCCCGGCGAGTTGCAGCACGACGTGGTGCAGGAGACCGTCGCGCATCCGGCCGCGCACCGTGATGTCGTCGACCGGGCCCGGCACCAGGAACCTCAGTGTGTCCACGACGTGGACGAAGTCGTCGAGGATCATGGTGCGGGGCTCCTCGGGCAGCCCGACACGGTTCTTCTGCATCAGGATCAGCTCGCGCGGGTGGTCGGCGCACTGGGCGTACGCGGGCGCGTGGCGCCGGTTGAACCCGACCATGAGGGAGACGTTCCGCTCCTCGGCGAGCGCGACCAGGCGTGCGGAGTCGGTGAGATCGTAGGCGAGCGGCTTGTCGACGTAGGTCGGCACGCCCGCTTCCAGCAGCCGGGTCACGATCTCGGGGTGGGCGCCGGTGGGGGCGTGCACGAAGGCGGCGTCGAGGTCCTGGGCGAGGAGCGCGTCCAGGGTCGCGTGCCTGCGGTCGGCGGGCAGGTGCAGGCCGTCGGCGACCCGCTGGAGCGTCGCCGGCGTCCGGGTCTGCAGATGCAGGTCGACCCCGGGCTGTGTGCCGAGCACCGGCAGGTACGCCTTCTGCGCGATGTCGCCCAGTCCGATGCAGCCGACCTTCACGTGCTCTCCCTCACCGCTTGGCTGTTCCCGCCGTTCCCGTCTGCACGGCAGCATACGGCGGCTGTGGAGGCCGCCAGTCGGCGATGCCGTCGAAGCCGCGCAGCAGCAGCCCCGGCCGGGCCTTGGACAGTGCGGCGATCACCGTGTTCCGTACGGCGATCCCGGCGCGGTTGCTGATCATGTTCACGCGGGCGGTCCGCACGGCCTGGCGGGCGATGGCGGTGGTACGGGGCAGCCGGGCCGCAGTGTAGGCGGCGAGGTCGTCGGCGTGGTGGGCGAGGACGACGGCGTCCTCGACGGCCTGGTTGCCGCCCTGGCCGAGGGTCGGCGGCATGGCGTGCGCGGCGTCGCCGAGGAGCGCGACCCGGCCGCGGTGGAAGGCGGGCAGCGGCTCGGCGATGTGGTGGACGTCGTGGCGGAGCACGTCCTCGGGGCGGGCGGCGGCCAGGACGGCCGGGATCGGCTCGTGCCAGTGGCCGAAGCGGCGCAGCAGTTCCGCCCTCTCGTCGTCGGCCGCCTGCTGCCCGGCGGGCGTCATGGCCGCGGCGTACGCGTACACCCGGCCGTCCTTGAGCGGGTGCGTGCCCCACAGCGAGCCCCTGCCCCAGGTCTCGTGGGAGGCGAACTCGGCGCCCGGCACGGGGATCAGGACGCGCCAGGTGGTGAATCCGGAGTAGACGGGCCCGGGGTGGCCGGGGAACAGCGTCCGGCGGGCCGCGGAGTGGATGCCGTCGGCGGCCACCACCAGGTCTGCCTCGAACTCCCCGTCGGAGGTTCGCACGAGGGCGGGACGGTGGTCGTCGCCGGGGTCGGTGAGGGTCGCGGCGGCGGTCGTCCGGACGGCCTCGGGCGGCAGGAGGGCGGCGAGGCCCTCGATCAGCGTGGCCCGGTGCAGCAGGACGAGGGGACCTCCGAACCGCTGGGCCGCCGCGGCGGC
>NZ_MUBM01000353.1 GCF_002154505.1 Streptomyces carpinensis
GACGGCATGGTGCTCGTCCGTAGCCGGCGCGCGGACGCCTGACCAGGTCGCCTCGGGTTCGACGGCACGGCGCTCACTCGATCGGGTCAACCCTCGCGCGGGAGCAGCAGAACCGGACCCGGCGGGAAGAGCCGACAGCCCGACCGCCGGGCGCAGCCGCGTTCACCCTTGCCCGGCCGGGCCGTCGTGCCCGCCGACATCCCTCACCCGGCCACACCGGACCCCCTCGCCCGGCCGCGCAAGATCGGCGGGGCGTCACACGATCGCCGTACGACGCGCGCGGCAAAAAGCACCCTTGCACACTGCAAGGGCGGGTACCCGGCCTGCGGCGGCGGCCCTCCCCGCCGCCTCGGTTCGGCCGGCACGGCCGGCACGGCCGGCACGGCCGGCACGGCCCAGACGTCCCGCACGCTCCAGGAAGGCGGTTGCCCCTGATGAGTCGCACATCCCCCCTCGACGCCCCGTCCGTGGACACGGTGGACGTGGCCGGGCTGGAGGCGGCGCTGCGCGCGGCGGTGGACGCCGAGGTCCGCTTCGACGCCGGAAGCAGAGGCGCCTACGTCACGGACGGCTCCAACTACCGTCAGGTGCCCCTCGGCGTGGTCGTGCCGCGCAGCGTGGAGGCGGGGGCCGAGGCGGTCGAGGTGTGCGCCCGGTTCGGGGCCCCGGTGCTCTCCCGCGGCGGCGGCACCAGCCTCGCCGGCCAGTCGACGAACACCGCCGTGGTGATCGACTGGACCAAGTACTGCCACGCCCTGATCTCCGTGGACCCCGACGCCCGCACCTGCGTCGTCGAGCCGGGCATCGTCCTCGACCAGCTCGACAGCCTGCTCTCCGACCACCGCCTGCAGTTCGGGCCGAAGCCGTCCACCCACCGGCAGTGCACGCTGGGCGGAATGATCGGCAACAACTCCTGCGGCGCCTCCGCGCAGGCCTACGGCAAGACCGTCGACAACGTGCGCCGGCTCGAAGTCCTCACCTACGACGGGCTGCGCATGTGGGTCGGGCCCACGTCCGAGGCCGAGCGGGCCCGGATCGCGGCCGAGGGCGGGCGCAGGGCCGAGATCTACGCCGGTCTGGACCGTATCGCCACCGAGTACCTCGCCGACATCCGGCGCGGCTTCCCGAAGATCCCGCGCCGGGTCTCCGGCTACAACCTCGACTCGCTGCTCCCGGAGAACGGCTTCGACGTCGCCCGTGCCCTGGTCGGCAGCGAGGGCACCCTGGTGACCGTACTGCGGGCCGAGATCGATCTGGTGCCGGTCCCGGCGTACCAGTCGCTGCTGGTGCTCGGCTACGAGGACATCTGCCAGGCGGGCGACGACGTCTCCCGGCTGCTGGAGCACTGCTCGCCCAGCCAGCTGGAGGCGCTGGACGGGCGGATGGCGCAGCTGATGCGCGAGGAGGGCGTCTACCTGGAGTCCCTCAACGTCCTGCCCGAGGGAGGCAGCTGGCTGCTCGTGCAGTACAGCGGCGACAGCCAGGAGGAGGTCGACGAGCAGGCGCACGCGCTGCTGCGGGCCATCGGCCGCAGCGAGAAGGACTCCACCGTGGCCTTCTCCGACGATCCCGCCCGCGAGGAGAAGATGCTCAAGGCCCGTGAGGCCGGTCTCGGTGTGACCGCGCGGCCGCCGGACGACCGGGAGACCTGGGAGGGCTGGGAGGACTCCGCCGTCCCGCCCGAACGGCTCGGCGACTATCTGCGCGACCTGAAGAAGCTGTTCGAGGAGTTCGGCTACGATCACCCCTCGCTGTACGGGCACTTCGGGCAGGGCTGCATCCACACCCGTATCCCCTTCGGGCTGAAGACCGCCGACGGCGTCGCCGACTTCCGGCGCTTCGTCGAGCGCGCCGCCGACCTGGTGTCCTCCTACGGCGGCTCGCTGTCGGGCGAGCACGGCGACGGCCAGTCCCGGGGCGAGCTGCTGACCCGGATGTTCGGCGAGCGGCTGGTGACCGCGTTCGGCGAGATGAAGAGGGTGTTCGACCCGGGGAACAGGATGAACCCGGGCAAGGTCGTCGACCCGAACCCGGTCGACGGGCAGCTCCGCCTCGGCCCCACCTGGCGGCCGGCCACCCCCGAGACGCACTTCGACTACCCGGAGGACGAGCACTCCTTCACGCGCGCGGTGATGCGCTGTGTCGGCATCGGCAACTGCCGCAGCCACGAAGGCGGTGTGATGTGCCCCTCCTACCGGGCCACGATGGAGGAGGAGCACTCCACCCGGGGCCGGGCCCGGCTGCTGTTCGAGATGCTCGGCGGCCACGCGGACTCCACGATCACCGACGGCTGGCGCTCCACCGAGGTCAAGGACGCCCTCGACCTGTGCCTGGCCTGCAAGGGCTGCAAGTCGGACTGCCCGGTGAACGTCGACATGGCCACGTACAAGGCCGAGTTCCTCTCCCACCACTACGAGGGCCGGCTGCGCCCGGCCGCGCACTACTCCCTGGGCTGGCTGCCGGTGTGGGCCCGGCTCTCCCGCCTGGCCCCGACCCTGGTCAACACACTGCTCCAGGCGCCGCTCCTGGCCCGGGTGGGCAAGGCGCTGGCGGGCGTGGCCGGCGAGCGGCCGGCACCGGTGTTCGCCCGGCAGTCCTTCCTGCAGTGGTGGCGTGAACGCGACCAGGAGGAGCCCGACCCGGCCGACCCGCGCACCGTGGTGCTGTGGCCCGACACCTTCAGCGCCTACTTCCACCCGTCGATCGCCATCTCGGCCGTCCGGGTGCTCGAGGACGCGGGCTTCCACGTCGCTGTACCCACCGAACCGGTGTGCTGCGGCCTCACCTGGATCTCCACCGGGCAGCTGACCACCGCCGAGAAGGTCCTGCGGCGCACGCTCGACGTGCTGCGCCCCTACCTCGACGCCGGCACCCCGATCATCGGCCTGGAACCGTCCTGCACCGCCGTGTTCCGCGCCGACGCGACCGAGCTGATGCCGGCCGACCAGGACGTCCAGCGGCTGGCCGGGCAGGTGCGCACCTTCGCCGAGCAGCTGGTGCACCACGCGCCCGACGGCTGGCAGCCGCCGCGGCTCGCCCGGCAGGCGACGGTGCAGACGCACTGCCACCAGCACGCGATCATGAAGTTCGACGCCGACCGGGAACTCATGCGCCGCGCCCACCTCGACGCCGACGTACTGGACGAGGGCTGCTGCGGCCTGGCCGGCAACTTCGGTTTCGAACGCGGCCACCACGACGTCTCCATGGCCGTCGCGGAACAGGGCGTCCTGCCCTCCGTCCGCGCGGCGGCCCCCGACAGCCTGGTCCTCGCCGACGGCTTCAGCTGCCGCACCCAGATCGAACAGGGCCACACCGGACGCCGAGCCCTGCACCTGGCCGAGGTGCTTGCCCTCGGCCTCGACGGGAACCTGCCCAGTGAGCAGCCCGAGCGCCTGGCCGTCCGGCCCGCCGCCCCCTCCCGCGCGGCGCGGTGGGCGGCCACCGCGGGCACCGCCGCCCTCACGGCGACGGCCGCGACCGTCGCGGGCCGACGAGCCGTGCGGCGCCTGCTCCGGCCGTGACGGCGCCCTGCCGAAAGCAACCCCGAACCCCCGAAAGGTCTTCGAACATGTCGATGAAGGTCTCCGACCACGTCCTCGAGCGCCTGCGCGACTGGGGTGTGGAGCACGTCTTCGCCTACCCCGGCGACGGCATCAACGGGCTGCTCGCGGCCTGGGGCCGGGCCGACGACAACCCCCGGTTCATCCAGGCCCGGCACGAGGAGATGGCCGCCTTCGAGGCCGTCGGCTACGCCAAGTTCTCCGGCAAGGTCGGCGTCTGTGCCGCGACGTCCGGGCCCGGCGCCATCCATCTCCTGAACGGCCTGTACGACGCCAAGCTCGACCACGTTCCGGTCGTCGCGATCGTCGGGCAGACCAACCGCAGCGCCATGGGCGGCTCCTACCAGCAGGAGGTCGACCTGCTGAGCCTGTACAAGGACGTCGCCTCCGACTTCTGCGAGATGGTCACCGTCCCCGAGCAGCTGCCCAACGTGCTGGACCGGGCGATGCGCACCGCCATGGCCCGCCGCTCGGTGACGGCCGTCATCATCCCCGCCGACGTGCAGGAACTGGACTACTCGCCGCCCGAGCACGCCTTCAAGATGGTCCCCTCCAGCCTCGGCATGCCGCAGTACGCGGCGGTGCCCTCCGACGACGACCTCACGCGCGCCGCCGAGGTGCTCAACGCCGGGGAGAAGGTCGCGATCCTCATCGGGCAGGGTGCCCGGGGGGCTCGGAAGGAGGTCATGGCGGTGGCCGAGCGGCTCGGCGCCGGCGTCGCCAAGGCACTGCTCGGCAAGGACGCCCTCGACGACGACCTGCCCTACGTCACCGGCGCCATCGGCCTGCTCGGCACCCGGCCGTCGTACGAGCTGATGGAGAACTGCGACACCCTCCTCGTCATCGGCTCGTCCTTCCCCTACACCCAGTTCCTGCCCGAGTTCGGTCAGGCACGGGCCGTGCAGATCGACATAGACCCGCACATGGTCGGTCTGCGCTATCCGTTCGAGGTGAATCTCGTGGGCGACGCCCGCGCGACGCTGACCCGGCTGCTGCCGCTGCTCAAGGCGCACAGGAACAAGAGCTGGCGCAAGAAGATCGAGAAGGACACCGCCCGCTGGTGGCAGGTCATGGAGCGGCGCGCCGCCGTCGACGCTGAGCCGATCAACCCGGAGTACGTCGCCCACACCCTCAACGATCTGCTGCCCGACGACGTCATCCTCGCCTCCGACTCAGGCTCCGCCGCCAACTGGTACGCCCGCCATCTGAAGATGCGCGGCGCCATGCGCGGGTCGCTGTCCGGCACGCTCGCCACCATGGGACCCGGAGTGCCGTACGTCATCGGCGCCAAGTTCGCGCACGGCGACCGCCCGGCGATCGCGCTGGTCGGCGACGGGGCCATGCAGATGAACGGCATGGCCGAGCTGATCACCATCGCCAAGTACTGGCAGGAGTGGGAGGACCCGCGCCTGATCGTGGCCGTCCTGAACAACCAGGACCTCAACCAGGTCACCTGGGAGATGCGCGCCATGGCGGGCGCCCCGCAGTTCCTGCCCTCCCAGTCGATCCCCGACGTCGCCTACGCCGACTTCGCCCGGTCCATCGGCCTGAACGGCGTGCGGATCGAGGAGCCGGGCGAGGTGAAGGGCGCCTGGAAGGCCGCGCTGGGCAGCAACAAGCCGTGCGTGCTCGACTTCGTCACCGACCCGGCCGTACCGCCCATCCCGCCGCACGCCACCCTCGACCAGATCGAGGCCGCGGCGGCCTCCGTCCTCAAGGGCGACAGCGACCGCGCCGCCATGGTCCGCCAGGGCTTCAAGGCCAAGGTGCAGGAGTTCCTGCCCGGCGGCCGTCACCGCACGGAGCGGCCGCACGCCAGGCACGCCCCGTGAGCGACGGACCGGTCGTGGAGGGCGTGGACACGGCGGTGTCCGCCCCTCCCGCGGGCGGCGGGGCGGCGCACGGCACCGGGCCGCCCCGGGCCGCCCACCGCCCCGCCGACGTCACCCGCGTGGAACCCGACGGCCCGCCCGCCCGCACGGCGCGCGACGGGCCGGCCGCAGGAGGCATCGCAGACATGAGCATGACATTCTTCCCGCCGCACGCGCTCCACGACTACGCGCTGCTGGCCGACGGGGAGCGCGGCGCACTGATCGGACCGGACGGCGCCATCAACTGGCTGTGCGCCCCCACCTGGCACGACGACGCCCTCTTCGCGTCCCTCATCGGCGGCCGGGGCGTCTACGCCCTCACCCCGCGCGGCCGTTACGTCCCCGGCGGCTACTACGAGGAGGGAACCCTGATCTGGCGCAGCCGCTGGATCACCACCGACGGCGTCATCGAGTGCCGCGAGGCCCTCGCCTTCCCCGGCGAGGCGGACCGCCTGGTCCTGCTGCGGCACCTGATGGCCGTCGACGGAACCGCCCACGTGCGGCTCGTACTCGACCCGCACGCCGACTACGGCCGGGCCGCGACGGCCTTCCCGCACCGCGACGACGACGGTGTCTGGCACCTCAACTCCGGCCGCCATCGACTGCGTCTGCAGGGCGCGCCGGCGGCCACCGTCCGCGCCGAGGGCCTGACCGCCGACCTGGTGCTGAAGCCGGGCGAGTCCCACGACCTGGTGCTGGACTGTTCCGATGCTCCGCTGCCCCGCACGCCGCCCCGGGCCGGCCAGTGCTGGGCCGCGACCGAGCAGGCCTGGCGGCGCGGCGTGCCGGCCCTGGAGGAGACCATCGCCCCGGGTGACGCCCGCCGCGCCTACGTCCTGCTGCGCGGGCTGACCACACACGGCGGCGGCATGGTCGCCGCGGCCACCACCAGCCTGCCCGAACGCGCCGAGGCGGGACGCAACTACGACTACCGGTACGTGTGGATCCGCGACCAGAGCTACGCCGGACAGGCCGCGGCGGCCGTGAACGCCCCGGAGCTCCTGGACGCCGCCGTCCGTTTCGTCGGTGAACGGCTGCTGGCGGACGGACCCCAGCTCGCCCCCGCCTACACCGTGCACGGCACGCCCGTCCCCCGCCAGCGGGAACTGGACCTGCCCGGCTACCCCGGCGGGTTCAGCCGGATCGGCAACCAGGTGTCGGGACAGTTCCAGCTGGACTGCTTCGGCGAGGCGATGCTGCTGTTCGCCACGGCGGCGCGCGCCGGCCGGCTGGACGCCGAGGGATGGAAGGCCGCCGACCTCGCGGTGCGGGCCGTCGCCGAGCGGTGGCGGGAGCCGGACGCGGGCATCTGGGAGCTCGACCCCGAGCCGTGGACCCACAGCAGGCTCATCTGCGTGGCCGGGCTGCGCGCCCTGGCCGGCGTGACACCGCACCGCGCCTTCGCCGGCACCTGCACCGAACTCGCCGACACCCTGCTGGCCGCCACCACGGCCACCGGCGTGCACGCCGACGGCCACTGGCAGCGCGCCCCCGACGACCCCAAGGTCGACGCCGCGCTGCTGCTGCCCGCCCTGCGCGGCGCCGTGCCCGCCGACGACCCGCGAACCCGCGCCACTCTCGCCGCCTGCCGCGAACAACTGACCGAGGACCACTTCATCTACCGCTTCCGGCACGACGACCGGCCGCTGGAGCAGGCCGAGGGCGCGTTCCTGCTGTGCGGGTTCGTCATGGCGCTGGCCGAGCACCAGCAGGGCGAGGACATCGCCGCACACCGCTGGTTCGAACGCAACCGCGGCGCCTGCGGGTCGTCCGGGCTGTATGCGGAGGAGTTCGACATCGCCCAGCGCCAGCTGCGCGGCAACCTGCCGCAGGCATTCGTCCACGCCCTGCTCCTGGAGACCGCCGCCCGCCTCGCCCAGGAGCCCCAGCCGCCGGCGCGCACCGCCGGGTAAGGAGCCGACCCATGCCCCAGACCGTCGTCATCACCGGCGCCAGTGCCGGCATCGGCCGCGCCACCGCGCGCGAGTACGGCAAGCGCGGCGCCGACGTCGTCCTGATCGCCCGGGGCCGAGCAGGCCTCGACGCCGCCGCCAAGGAGATCGAGTCGCTCGGCGGCCGGGCCCTCGTCCAGGTCGCCGACACCTCCGACAGCCGGCAGGTAGAATCCGCCGCCGACGCCGCCGAGCAGGCGTTCGGCTCCATCGACGTATGGATCAACTGCGCGTTCACCAGTGTCTTCGCGCCCTTCGACGAGATCACCGCCGAGGAGTACCGACGGGTGACCGAGGTGACCTATCTCGGCTTCGTCAACGGCACCCGTGCCGCGCTCACACGCATGCTGCCGCGCGACCGCGGCACCATCGTGCAGGTCGGCTCGGCGCTGGGGGAGCGGGCCATCCCGCTGCAGTCGGCCTACTGCGGCGCCAAACACGCCATCAACGGTTTCACCTCGTCCCTGCGCACCGAACTGCTGCACCGCGGCAGCAACGTACGCGTGACGATCGCCCAGATGCCCGCCGTCAACACGCCGCAGTTCTCCTGGGTGCGCTCCCGGCTCCCCAGGCATCCGCAGCCTGTTCCGCCGATCTACCAGCCGGAGGTCGCCGCCCGGGGCGTCGTCCACGCCGCCGACCACCCCGGCCGCAAGCAGTACTACATCGGCGCCAGCACCCTGGCGACCGTCTGGGCAAACCGCCTGGCCCCCGCCCTGCTCGACCGCTACCTGGCCCGCACCGGCTTCGACTCCCAGCAGACCGACCTGCGGCCCCCGAGCGGCGAGAGCAACCTGTTCGAACCCGTGGACCGGCCCGAAGGCGGCGACCGCGGTGCCCACGGCATCTTCGACGGCTCCTCGCACAGCCGCTCCTTCGAGGCCGCCCTGGCCCGCCACCCCGCCGCGGTCGCCTCCGCGCTCGCCCTCGGCGCGGGCGTCGCCGCCACGGCGAAGGCAGCCCTGAACAGGCGCGTCCGCGTGCACGCCGGGTGAGGAGACCTACATGACCGCAGCCGACCGCCCACGCCGCCTGCTGGACGAGGCGACCGACATCGTGGCCATCGTGGGCGGGGTGACTCACGACCGGGCCCGTGACGTGCTGCGCGCGATGTCCGCGCACACGTACATCAAGGAACAGCACGTCGCCGAACTCGTCGTCGAGTGGGCGGTGTCGGGGCGGCTCCCGGCCGATCTGCGCCGGGAACTCCGACTCCAGCTCGACGCCGGTCACGGCGCACCGGCCGCCGAGCCGGCCACCCCCTGAGGAGGCGCTGCACGGCGCACCGGCCGCCCAGCCGGCCACCCCCCTGAGCAGGCGGTGCACGGCGCCCGCCGCGGTCCGGTGACCGGCCCGCGGCGAGCGGAGGCCCGACAGCGGCGCGCCGGACACGCCCTGTCGAGCCCCGTTGCCCTCTGCAATGATTCTCCGCGCGTGGTCGTCTCCGTCCGTACCGGCGGAGCGGCGGAAGGGGGCCACCATGGCACAGCACGACACCGGCGGCCCCGGCCACGCCCGTCCCGGCGACCGCCCGGGGCAGCAGGCCCTCGACCGTGAGGCCGAGGAGCTCGGTGTGGCCGTGATGGCCGCCTCCCGGCTGTTCGTGGCGATCTCCGCCCGCGCGCTCGCCTCCACCGACGACTCGCTCACCCTGCCCCAACTGCGGGCGCTCGTCGTGCTGGACACCTGCGGACCGGTCAAGCTCGTCGCCCTGGCCGCCACGCTGAGCGTCAACCCCTCCACCGCGCTGCGCATGGTGGGACGGCTCGAAGCGCTCGAACTGGTCGACCGCAGGACCAACCCGGAGAACCGGCGAGAGGTCGTGCTGAGCCTGACCGCCGACGGCCACGAACTGGTCTCACGGGTGCTCGCGCACCGGCGCGCGGAGATCCGCACGCTGGTGCAGCGGCTGCCCGCCGAGGAACGCGCGGTGCTCGTCTCCGCCCTGCACGCCCTGACGACGGCGGCGGCCGACGAGATGGCCGTGGACGTCTACGGCGACGCGCGCCTGGACCGGGGCATCATGGACGACCCGGTCGACCCGGTCGACCCGGTCGACCCCGCCTCCCCGCCGGACTCCTGAGGCCTCTCGTTTGGATCATGCCGGGCTCGCGGGGTCTGGCACGCGCTCCCTCACTGCCTCAAGGGCGTGGGTGGTGCCCCCAGCGGCGTTGGCGTCGGTTGTCGACGCTTCGCGTCGACTGCCTCCTCCGCCTTGCAGCTGCACGCACCAGCCTCCGCTCCCTGATCCGGCCTGATCCAAACGAAAGACCCTGGCCCGCCTTCGCACACCCGGACCTGCGCACCACCTGGCGCCCAGGTGCGCGAGCTACCGCATCTCCGCGGACAGTGGGCCGGCGTGCCGTTCGCCTCGGCCCTGCCGGCCGTTCGGAGCGGCGGACGGGTCCGCCCCGGCCCGCGGCCGCCGATCCGGTGCCGTTCGAATCGGCGTGCCGGAAGCCCGGCTCTCCCCGAACCGGCGTGCCGGAAGCCCGGCTCGCCTCGAACCGTCATGCCTGCGGCCCGGCTCCCCGCACCGGCGCGTCGGCAGCCCGGCCCTCCCAGGCGTTCAGCCG
>NZ_MUBM01000354.1 GCF_002154505.1 Streptomyces carpinensis
GCCGTGCCCGGAGGGGTGGCAGGGGGTGCGGCGGGAGTCGTGCCGGCCGGCGGCTCCGGCACGGCACGCAGCGCGAACGTGGGGGCGGACTCGGAAGAGGACGGAGGAGACGCAGGAGACGAAGGGCGCGAAGAGGGCCCGTCGGTCGGCCGGGACTCGGGTACAGCGCGCAGGGGGAACGTGGGTGCCGTCCCCCGGGGGGCCGCCGGCTCCGGCACCTGCCGCAGCACGTGGGTGGCCTTGTCCCGCCCCGGCTCGTCCTGTGCGGCCGTGCGCAGTGGCTCGGCCGCGAAGGTGCTGGAGCCGTCGCCGTGGACCTGGAGGGGGACGACGTAGCCGATGCGTTCGTCGGTGACCATGGCGAGGACGGAACGGCCGGTGGCGAGTGCGATGCCGTGGAGGTGGTCGAGCACGGCCTGCTGGATCTCCTCGCCCGGCGCCGACCGGACCCGCACATCGCCGACCGACGCCCAGGATCCGGTGCCGGTGCCGTCCACGGACTCGGCCCCGTCGAGGGGGCCGACCGAGGCCAGGGGCACGTGGACGGCGATCGGCGCCGTCACGGATGCCGCCGAGCGCGCGGCGCGCTTCTGTTCCCGCTTCTTCTCGCGGCTCAGTCGAGACATCGGCTCCCTCACTCGGATGCGTGCCATCCGGTCCTACGCGTACCGTCGAGTCTCTCCGCTCACCTGCGCTCGCCACGTCACCGCGACGTCACAGACTCGCACCAGGAACCGCGCGGGTATGGGCGGGGTCACGCTCCGAGCGCCACGATCGTCGGGATGACGAAGGAGGGAACGGGCATGCGCACAGGCATGCAGCACGGACCGGAGATCTGGCTCCGCGGGCCGGTGGCCCGTCCCCACGACCTGTCCTCCGTCACACCCCGGCGGTTCTCCTGGGTGGCCACGCACGGCGGCGCGGGCACGACCACGCTCGCGGCCGTCTACGGCGGTCACGACTGCGGGCGGAACTGGCCCGGCCCCGACGCTCCCCGATCGGTGCTGCTCGTCGCCCGGACGCACGCTGCCGGACTGGACGCCGTCACGCGGGCGGTCGGAACGTTCCGCAGGGGCGAAGCCCCGGCCGGGCTCGACCTGGACGCCGTGGTGCTCGTCGCGGACGCGCCGGGCCGGCTGCCGCGGCAGCTCGCCGATCGGGTGAAACCGATCGAGTCCGTCATCGACGTCTACCGCGTCCCGTGGGTGCCCGACTGGCGCCTCGGCCACCTGCGCGGACAGCCGCCGCGAGAGGCCGAGCCGTTGGCCCGTCTCACCGGCGCGACCGGACGCTCGCGCTGACCTCGGACCAATGGCCTCGGGCCGGCTACGCGGTGATGTCCTTCGCGGTGAACCGCGCCCAGGCCGCCGAGCCGAACACCGCCGCGTACAGCGCCTGCAGTTCCAGGTTCTTCACCAGGCCGTCCCAGTAGACCGGCTCGCGCATCAGGTCGGCGAAGGACAGCCAGTAGTGCGAGAAGAAGTACGGCTGGATCGCGTGCAGCTGGGGTATCTGGTCGAGGATCTGCACGGTGATCAGCAGACCCACGGTCGTCGCCATGGCCGCGATGCCGCTGTTGGTCAGTGTGGAGACGAACAGGCCGAGGGCGGCGAGGCCGATCAGGGACGCGGCGACGACGAGGGCTATCAGCAGCGCCCGGCCCAGCCCCTCGGCGAAACTGATCTGCGTCCCGGAGATGGTCGTCAAGTCGCCCAGCGGGAAAAGCAGCGCGCCCACGGTGAGAGCGGAGACGGCGACCACCAGGGTGGCGACCAGGCAGAAGGCCATCGTCGTGGCGTACTTGGTGAGCAGCAGGCGGGTACGGCCGGCGGGGGCGACCAGCAGATAGCGCAGGGTGCCCGCGTTGGCCTCGCCGGCTATCGCGTCGCCCGCGACCACGCCCACGGCCATCGGCAGGAAGAACGGCAGCGTCGCCGCCAGCGCGGTGAAGACCAGGAACAGCCCGTTGTTGGTGATCTGCGTGATGAACGCCGGTCCGCCACCGCCGCCGCCTCCGACGGACGAGCCGTCCCGGGTCTCGATCCTGACGGCCACTCCGACGAGGATCGGCACGGCGGCCAGCACACCGAGCAGCGCGAGGGTCCGCCAGCGCCGGAAGGTGGTCACCAGCTCACTGCGCAGCAGCCCGAGGGTCCACAGCGGGCTCGCAGAGCCCACGTCGATCCCGGCCGGGCCCGTCGCCGCCTCAGCCCGCGACATCGAATCCCTCCCCCGTGAGTGCCACGAACGCGTCCTCCAGCGAGGCGCGTTCGACCCCGAAGCCGCGGACCCGGACACCCGCGGTGACCAGCGCGGCGTTCACATCGGCGAGGTCGCGCTCGGGTGGTTCGCCGGTCACCCGGTCGTCGGCGACGACGACGTCGCCGACGCCCTGTTCCTTCAGCACCCTGGCCGCCTCCGCCGGGTCCGGTGTGGTGACCACCAGCCGGCCACGGGCCCCGGCGGCCAGCTCGGCGACCGCGCCCTGGGTGACCAGCCTGCCTCGGGCCATGACCGCCGCGTGCGTGCACACCTGCTCGATCTCGTCGAGCAGATGGGAGGAGAGGAAGACGGTCGTGCCGTCCGAGGCCAGCTCCCGCACCAGGGAGCGGATCTCACGCATGCCCTGCGGGTCGAGGCCGTTGGTCGGCTCGTCCAGGACGAGCAGCCTGCGCGGCTGGAGCAGCGCGGCGGCGAGTCCGAGTCGCTGCTTCATGCCCAGCGAGTACGCCCTGGCCTTCTTGCCCCCCGCGGCGGTCAGGCCCACCCGGTCCAGTGCGGCCGCGACCCGGCTGCTGCGGGTGCGCGGGTCGGCGGTCGGGTCGGCGGAGTCGTAGCGCACCAGGTTGTCCCGGCCGGTCAGGAAGCCGTACAGGGCCGGGCCCTCGATCAGCGCGCCGACGTGCGGCAGCACGGCGCGCGAGGACCGGGGCATGGGGTGCCCCAGGACCCGTGCTGTGCCCGACGTGGGTTCGATCAGCCCCATCAGCATGCGGATGGTGGTGGTCTTGCCCGAGCCGTTCGGACCGAGGAAGCCGAAGACGCTGCCCGCCGGGACGGTCAGGTCCAGGCCGTCGACGGCGAGCTGTCCGCCGCGATAGCGCTTGGTGAGCGCACGGGTGTGGATGACGCTGTCATCCACGTCCCGTGCGGCCCGCTGCGGCTGCGTGGCGGACGCCTCGTCCATGGGCTCCCTCGATCCGTCGTGCCTCTCGTGTGCCTACTGTCCGGCGTTCGCCGCCTTCACCAGGGCGTCCTTGGTGACGGTGCCGACGTAGACCTTGCCGTCGTCCGTGATCAGCGCGTTGATCAGGCGGGTGGAGAAGACCGTGCCCTTGCCGAACTTGCCGCTGACGTGGTCACCGAGCGAGCCGAGGAAGCCGCCCAGGTCGCCCTTCCCGGAGGACGACGGGATGCCGCCCTTGGTGCCGGAGTCGAAGACGGCGATGGAGTTCCAGCCCTTGCCGAGGACCTTCGTGCCCTCCTTGGCCAGTCCCTTCTGCGGGGTGAGTCCCCGCTGCGGGGCGAACTTTTTGTGCGGGGCGCCCCGCTCGCCGGAGCGCCCGCGCGCCTTGGCGTCCTTCTCCTCGGTGACCTTCGCGCCCTTGGGCGGCGTGAAGTCGAACGTGGAGGCGGCCGGCTTGGCGAAGCTGACCTGGGTGAAGCCGGCGTCCACCACGGCCGCGCCGCCGCTCGCCGGGGTGAGCGTGAACTTCAGCGGCATCCCCGTCTTGGCGTCCACCGCGATGCTGATCACGCCGACCGTGGTGCCGGAGGCGTGCTTGGGCTTGATGACCAGCCGGTAGGCGTCCCGGCCGGCGACCTGCGCGGTGCCGTCGACCGTCACCGAGGTGGTGTCGTCGACCGACTTCAGGGCCTGGTCGGCGAAGTCCTTGGGCGTGGCCGGCACCTCGTCCCGGTGCTTCTTGCCGTTCTGGTCCGCGGTGCCGTGGTAGACCTCGTTGGACTTGCTGTCGTAGCCCCAGACGTCCTTGCCGTTGTGGATGAGGCTGTACTCGGCGGCGCTCTCGATCAGCGAGACCTTCTGCCGGTCCGGGCCGTCCGCCGCGACGCGCAGGGTGTGCGTGCCGGAGGCCAGCTCGGGCAGCTTGGTGCTCGGGTCGGCCGACGATCCGTCACCGCCCTTGGTCGCGCCGGAGATCAGACCGCTCTCCAGACCGCCGAGGTTCGGCAGGCCTAGGTCAGTGGTGATCTTAGCTGTGCCGGACAGCTGCTGGACGTCCGACTTGGCGATTTTCTCGATGAGTTGCTGCGCGGTGATCTTGGGAAGGTCCGGGTCGCCGGAGTCGGCGAGTGCCGGGACGAGCCCGATGGTCGCCGCCGCCACCCCCACCACCGCGACCGGGACGACGTACCGTGCTGCCTTGCGTCGCACCGAGTGCAGGTCGTCGACCTCCTCGGCGCCCCTGGTGTCGTCGGATTCGTACGGTGCCATGTGTGCCTTACCTCCGTCGTCGGCGGCGGCTGCCCGTCTGCACTGCTCCCACCCCGAGCCGCCATTCTCACCCGAATCGGTGAGGAGTGGTGTGGTCCGTGGTTTCCATCTGACCAAATCGGCCGCGCGGAAGCGTCAGACCGCGGAGCCAACTCCGTGTACGCCTGCGGTATGACACCGGGCGGCGGCGTCTCCACCACCCCTTAGGGGGCGGGGTGGAGGCGCCGCTCGATTCCGGCCTGTCCGACCTCGTTCCGCAGGAGGCGCGGAGGCCGGGAAGGAGGGAGTGGAGAAAGGGACGGCGGGGTGGAGGGAGAGCGGGGAGGGGGAGAGACCGGCTTCAGCTCAGCCGGCCCGGTGCACCACCGCGTCGCACAGCTGAAGCAGCGCGGCCTTCGCGTCGCACTCGGGCAGCGGCGCCAGCGCGGCCCGCGCCTCCTCCGCGTACCGCACGGTGTCCCGCCGGGCCTGCTCCAGAGCCGGGTGCACCCGCAGCGCCGCGAGCGCCTCGGCGTGCCGCGCGTCGTCGCTCAGGTCGGAGTCCAGCAGCTCGCACAGCGCGATGTCCTCGGACAGTCCCAGCCGCTGCGCGCGCTCGCGCAGCCGCAGCACCGGCAGGGTCGCGATGCCCTCCCGCAGGTCCGTACCCGGCGTCTTGCCGGACTCGTGCGAGTCGGAGGCGATGTCCAGCACGTCGTCGGCCAGCTGGAACGCGACGCCCAGCCGCTCCCCGTACTGCGTCAGCACGTCCACGACCGTCTCGTCGGCCCCGGACATCATCGCGCCGAACCGGCAGGAGACGGCCACCAGCGACCCCGTCTTGCCGCCCAGCACGTCCAGGTAGTGGTCGACCGGATCCCGCCCGTCCTGCGGTCCCGCCGTCTCTAGGATCTGCCCGGTGACCAGTCGCTCGAACGCCAGTGCCTGCACGCGAACCGCCTCGGGCCCCAGGTCGGCGAGGATCTGGGAGGCCCGGGCGAACAGGAAGTCGCCGGTCAGCACCGCGACGGAGTTGCCCCAGCGGGTGTTCGCGCTGGCCACCCCGCGCCGCACGGCGGCCTCGTCCATCACGTCGTCGTGGTACAGCGTCGCCAGGTGGGTCAACTCCACCACCACGGCCGAGGGCACGACCCCCGGCGCGTACGGGTCGCCGAACTGCGCCGCGAGCATCACGAGCAGCGGGCGGAACCGCTTCCCGCCTGCCCTGACCAGGTGCTGCGCGGCCTCGGTGATGAAGGGGACCTCACTCTTGGTGGCCTCGAGCAGCCCTTCCTCGACAGCCGCCAATCCGGCCTGGACATCGGCTTCGACAGCCTGGTCCCGCACGCTCAGCCCGAACGGCCCGACGACGGTCACGAGGGGTCTCCTGTCTGCTGGTGTCTGCTGGCGCTTACACGGTTTGTCGATAGGTCGCTGCCATCACTCAAGTCAGCGTATCCGGTCACGTTTCGATCACCGATGGCGCCCACCGATACAGGCCAGGCGGTATCGGATCACGCCCGATATGTTGTCGATCGCCACATATGAACAGATATTTATCGACTTGGTTCTCCCTACCCGCGACCGTCCCCACTCGCACACATGCCCACAGGTGCACACGTACGCACAGGCCAGGGCCTCACTTGAAGTGACGACCGTCACGCCCGCACACGTCACGGCCCGATTTAACCCTATTGACACGCCAATTCCGCTTAGCCGTAATTGCTCCTCACTCCATAAAACCGTGAGTTGGGTCACGTCGGACCGTCGACCCTCCGTGCGCCGCGTCTTCCCGCCTTTCCTTCCCTCGCATGCCAGTTGACTGTTGGCAGTCGCAAAGGATCAAGCACCCCAAACGCCTCAGATCAAGGTCAACTAGGACGATGTGTGAACCGAGTACTTGTTCTAGACATGTGCTCTCGCATACGTTCCGGCCGTCGGGCGGACGCCGAATCCTGCCGCCGCCCGAAACCCATCGACCGAACCACTCACGGCAGGAGCGGGGGACCCAGGTAAGTCGCCGGGCCGAACGTCGTACGTCGTCCTACGTCGTACGCCGTGCCGGAACGGCTTGGGGTGAAGCCGTGCCCTTCGGGGCGCGGCCGGGCACCTCCCCGCCCGAACCCGACAGCTCACCTCGCAGGCGACGGAGAGGAACACCCCATGCCTGCACAGGGTCAGCGTCGTACCCGAACCGCTCGTCTCTTCCGCACCCTCGCCGTCAGCGGCACGGGTGCCGCCTGCCTCGCCCTCCCGCTCGTCGGCGCCACCAGCGCCTCCGCGGCCACGCCGGCCAAGACCCCCGTCAAGGCAGCGAGCACGGTCTCCTACACCAACAACCTCGACGGCTGGATCCGCCAGTCCCTCGCGATCATGGCGGAAAAGGGCATCCCGGGCAGCTACGACGGCATCTACCGCAACGTGATGCGCGAGTCGTCCGGCAACCCCAAGGCCATCAACCTCTGGGACTCCAACGCCGCCAAGGGCATCCCGTCCAAGGGCCTGCTGCAGGTCATCGACCCGACCTTCAACGCGTACCACGTGGCCGGCACGTCGTTCGACATCTACGACCCGGTCGCGAACATCACGGCCGCCTGCAACTACGCGGCCGCGCGGTACGGCTCGATCGACAACGTCTTCAGCGCGTACTGATCGGTCCCTCCCCCGTCCCCTGCCGGTTCCGGGCCATGCCCCCGCCGGTTCTCTAGGGGAACAACCGCTCGAGGACGACGGCCACGCCGTCGTCCTCGTTCGAGGTGGTGACCTCGTCGGCCACCGCCTTCAACTCGGGATGGGCGTTGGCCATGGCGACACCCCGGGCGGCCCACTGGAACATGGGAATGTCGTTCGGCATGTCGCCGAAGGCGAGGGCGCTGTGCCGGCCGAGCCCCAGGTGCTCGGCGGCCAGCGCCAGGCCGGTGGCCTTGGTGATGCCGCAGGGCTGGAGCTCGACGGTCCCCGGCCCCGACATGGTGACCGTGGCGAGGGAACCGACCACGCCACGGGCCGTCGCCGCCAACTCGTCGTCGGACAGGACGGGGTGGCGCAGCAGCACCTTGCTGATGGGCGCGCTCCACAGCTCCTCGCGCCGCTCGACCCGCCGGGCCGGCAGGGTCGGGTGCGGCATGCGGTACCCCGGCTCGATGAGCGTGAGCCCGTCCACCCCGTCCTGGTCGACCGCGGCGTACACCTCCCCCACCTCCGCCTCGATCTTGCCGAGTGCGGTCTCGGCCGTCTCCGTGTCCAGGGTGACCGACCACAGCAGACGGTCGGTCCCGGCGTCGTAGAGCTGTGCCCCCTGGCCGCACACCGCGAGGCCCGTGGTGCCCAGGGCCTTCAGCAGCGGCCGTACCCTCGGCGCCGGCCGGCCGGTCACGACGAGGTGCCGGGCGCCGGCCGCCGCGGCCCGCGCGAGCGCGGCCAGGGACCGCTCGGACACGGCGTCGTCGCCGCGCAGCAGCGTTCCGTCCAGGTCGGTGGCGATGAGGGCATATGCAAGGGGAGCGGGCATGATCAGAGAATACGGACCCGCCGCACGAGAGACCCCACCGGAACCGGACGACCCCTACGGCCCGCGCCTTGCCGTCCACGTCCCCCCAACTCGCCCCCTGCGTCGTCGAGATGCTCAGCCGTGCGCCGCCGCCAGGTACCGGGCCGGCCGTGGCGAGGCGAGCTCCGTGCCGCACACGAAGGGCATCACCGGACCGTACGAAGCCGCCGTCGGCAGCCGCGTGAAGTACAGGCCCGGGAGCGAGGGGACATAGCCCGCGCCGAGCTTCGGGGCACCCCGGCTCACGGCCAGTTCGGTGCGCAGCTCATGGCCGAGGAAGCCCAGCGCGGCGATGTCGACGCGGTGGCCGGTCGCCGCCACGATGTGGTCGGCGGTCAGTCGCCGGGTACTGCTGCCCGGGGTGCGGACGGTCAGTGCCGCACGGCCGTCGTGGGCGTCGGCGCGCACGATCCGGACCACCTCCACCACCGGTACCGTTCCCTCGAAGCGGTCGCGCAGGCCACCGGGCCCCGGCCGAGGACCCGGCGGGCCAGTTGGTGGCGGGTCTGGGCCGGGAGGTGGCGGTATGGGGCGGGGGTAGTAGCTGAGCGCCCACAGCGACCAGGCGCGGCCGAAGGGCGACTCTGGGCGCATCCTGGGCTGGCCCCAGGGCGGAGAGCCGAAGGCGACCTTGCCGCTGCCCCGCGCCACCACCCGCACCCGTGCGCCGGCCTCCGCCGCGCGCACGGCGGTCTCCAAGGCCGGCTGGCCGGCCCCGACGATGAGCTCCTTGCAGGCGAACCGGGCCAGGTCGTGATGCCGGGAACTGTGGGACAGCGGTCCGGTGGGCGAGGGGCCGCCGGTGCCGCCCCGGCCGGCTCCGGCGCAGTCCTCCCCAGGACGTGCCGTTGCGTCACTTCGTGGGTCGGCTCGGTCGGCGGGACGGGCCGCGGAGGCGAGCGCCGGAATCGACCCGAGACAGCCGCTGGATGCGGTCGGCCGGGTCGACGGGGCGACGGGTGCGGGGTATGCGGACGTGGGCGTACGAGGGTATGGGTGAGTGGGCGGCTGCCCTGCCCGGGCGCTAACCGGTCGTGCCGCCGCGGCGGTTGGTGCGCCACAACTGGTACAGGTGCCTCGCGCCCGGCCGCACGAGGCGTGCGAGCATCGTGAGGAACGGCAGCGGGTCGTCACCGGCGAGCCAGGCCAGCTCAGTGCCGCTCGCCTTCGCCGGTGCGTGCGGTGTGGTGTATCCGCTGCGCCGGTAGGCGATCAGGGCGGGCAGGTCGATGTTCTCCACGAGGTAGCGGTGGCCGGTCCGCTGTTCCCCCTCCGGAACGGTGCGGCCGGTCAGGTCGAGGTGCATGGCGCGCACGACGTCCACCCCCGACTCGTTCTCGAAGAGCCGGAACTGGGCGCCCATGCGGGGGTTGAAGTCGAGAAGCTTGTACTGTCCGTCGCGCCGGTCGAAGCGCAGGTCGAGGTCGACGATTCCGGTGAAGCCGATCTGTTTGATGAAACGCGCGGCGAGGTCGGCGAGTTCCGGGTTGTCGACGACGTACGCGTTCGCCGTCATGCCCGCGTGCGGCGGCCAGGATCGGACCTTGACGCCGGTGAACATCGCGAGCGGGGTGGAGTCCTGGCCGAAGTAGGCGTGGACGATCCAGTCCTCGGCCTCCTCGCGCGGCAGGTACTCCTGGAGGATCACCCCCGGCCGCTCGCCCCAGTCACGGGCGAGCGTGAGCAGTCCCTCGCGGGTGGCGATCCGCGTGGTGCCGTTGACGGCCGGCCGGCTGCGGCGCACGAACGCCTCGCGGTTCTTGGCCACCACCGGGAAGCGGGCGGTCTCGGCGAACGCGGCGATGTCGTCGTACGACTGCGGGAAGGCGGCCGCCGGGCTCGGGATGCCGTGCTCGACGCACAGTTCGTGCAGGCCCTGCTTGCTGGCCAGGCGGCGCGGCAGATCCGGGGCGACGCGCGGGAAGCGGAAGCGGCCCTTGAGTTCGTCCTGGTGTTCGGCGATCAGGACGGCTGCCTCCTCGTCGGTGGGGACGAGGACGGTGGGCCGCCCGATGCGGCTCCCGATCCGCAGCAGCCCCTCCACCAGGCGGTCCGCCTCCTCGGTGCCCTTCGTCGGCCAGACGAACGCCCGCTTGAGGTAACGGGAGGAGGCCGCCGGCGTATAAGGGTCCTCGGTGATCGCGTACATGGGGACGCCCAGCCGGCCCAGACTGCGGATCGCCCCCACCCCGCCGTGGTGCAGCGGGTAGTCACCGAACTTGACGATCAGGCCCGGCACGTCGCGATCCGCCCCGAAAGGCACGCCGACGGCATTCCTGGCCACGGGTCCCCCCACGTGTCCCCCCTACGGAG
>NZ_MUBM01000355.1 GCF_002154505.1 Streptomyces carpinensis
CAACCGCTGGGCCTTCCCGATCGACGCCACCGGCAGGGCGGAACTGGCCGCGCTGCACCTGCCCGCGCCCGCGGTCGACCCCAGCACCCTCACCGACTGACCCCCACCGACCAACCGAACACCCGCCGGGACTCCACCACACATCCGCCGAGGCCCGGCGGCCACGCCCGGACCCACCGACACCACCCGGATCCACGGACACAGACCGAGTAGGGACAACCCATGAACCACGCCCAGCCCCGCCGCCGGACCCTGCTCGCCGCCGGCATCGGTGCCCTCCTGCTCCCGCTCACCACGGGAGAGGGAGTCGCACACGCCGCGACCGCGACCGACGGCACGGACCCCTTCGGCACCCTGCGGGCCCGCGCCGCCGAACTGACCACAGGCGGCGCCATCGACCCCTCGCAGAAGGTCTTCGCCGACGCGCTCACCGCCCTCGACACCGCCGCGGGCACCCAGTGGACGGCCATGGACCGTACCGCCGGCCGCACAGCGCTGTGGCCGGACCTCGCGCCCGTCAAGGACCCGGGCAACTTCAGCCAGTCCTACGGAAGACTGCTCACCCTGGCCACTGCCTGGGCCACCCCCGGCGCCGCCCTGCACGGCGACGAGACGGTGGCCGACGCGATCACCGAGGCGCTGGCCTTCCTGAACGACACGGCCTACAACCCGTCCAAGCCCGAGTCCGGGAACTGGTGGTTCTGGGAGATCGGCGCCCCGCGCAGTCTGATGGACATCTGCGTCCTGCTGTACGACCGCATTCCCGCCGACCGGATCGCCGCCTACTGTGCCGTCGTGGACCGCTTCTGCGCCGACCCCGACCGCCGCACCAACAGCCCCTCCCTGGCCGAGACCGGCGCCAACCGGGCCGACAAGGCGGCGATCGTCGCACTGCGCGGCATCGTCGGCCGCAGCGCCGACAAGCTGGCCCTCGCCCGGGACGGGCTGTCCGACACCCGCGACGCGGGAAAGCACAGTCTGTTCACCTACGTCACCTCCGGCGATGGTTTCTACCGTGACGGCTCGTTCGTCCAGCACGACTGCGTCGCCTACACCGGGACCTACGGCAACGTGCTGCTCAGCCGCGTCGCCTACCTCGTCGCCCTGCTCGCCGGCTCCGACTGGCAGATCACCGACCCCGGCATATCGGTGATCCACGATGCCGTCGAGCGCAGCTTCGCCGCCGTCACCTTCGACGGGCTGATGATGGACGCGGTGCGCGGCCGGGCGATCTCCCGGGAACGCGAGAAGGACTACGACACCGGCGCCGGAACCACCACCAACGTCCTGCTCCTGGCGACCGGCGCGCCCGAGGCGTACGCCGCCCGGTGGCGCTCGATCGCCAAGGGCTGGATCGAACGCAACACCGACGTCCCGTACACGCAACTCGTCGGCATCCCCGCCCTCAAGCGGGCCGCCGCCGTGCTCGACGACCCCGCGGTGCAGGCGGCACCCGCGCCGGTCGGCCACACCGTCCTCGCCGACATGGACCGCATCGTGCACCGACGCCCCGGCTGGACCACGGCGCTGAGCCTGTCGTCCCGGCGGATCGCCGCCTGGGAGGCGGGCAACGGCGAGAACCTGCACGGCTGGTACACCGGCGACGGCATGCTGTATCTCTACGACGACGACCGCACCCAGTACTCCGACGGCTTCTGGCCGACGGTCGACGCCCAGCGGCTGCCGGGCACCACGGTGGACACCCGTACGCGTACGAACCTCGGCACGGGCAGCGGCACCGGCACCTACAAGCCCACGAACGCCGTGGCCGGAGGTGCCGTGCTGGACGACCGCTTCGGGGCCGCGGCGATGGAGCTGATCGCGGCGGGCAGCACCCTGCGGGCGCGCAAGGCGTGGTTCTTCCTCGAGGACGGGGTGGTCGCCCTCGGTGCGGGCATCACTGCGTCAGACGGCCGCACCGTCGAGACGGTCGTCGAGAACCGCAACCTGCACGCGGCCGGCGCCGGCCGGCTGACCGTCGACGGCACCGCCCAGCCGGACGGCCCAGGCCGCGACGCGACGATTCCGCAGGCCCGCTGGGCACACCTGGAGGGTGTGGGCGGCTACGTCTTCCCGGACGGGGCCGCGCTGCGGGCGCTGCGCGAGGAGCGCACCGCAGCCTGGTCCGACATCAACACCGGTGCGGACACCGCAGGTTCGGCCACCCGCCTGACCCGCCGTTACGAGACGCTCTGGATCGACCACGGCATCTCGCCGACCGGCGCCGGCTACGCCTACGTCCTGCTGCCGGGCCTCGACGTGGCGCGCACCGCCGACTGGTCCTCCTCCCGGCCGGTGCACGTCGCCGCCAACACCGCGCAGGCCCAGGCGGTCCACATGCCCTCGCTCGGCCTGACCGCCGTCCACTTCTGGGCCGCGGGCACCGTCGCCGGCATCACCTGCGACGGGCCCGGCACGGTCCTGGTCCGGCGACAGGGCGGACGCATCAGCGTGGCCGTCGCCGATCCGGGCCGCACCGCCACCACCGTCACCGTCACGCTGCCCTGGCCGGCCCACGGCGTGCGCGGTGCGGACGACACCGTCGCGGTGACCACCGGCCGCCGGCCCGTCCTGGCCGTCGACGTCGCGGGCTCCCACGGCCACACCCACACCGCGGAGTTGTACTGACGACACCGCACCGTCCCCTGCGCAGGAAGAGGCACCCATGCCCGCACCGTATCCGCCGCTCCCGCCGCCCGACCGCGTCCGTTCGCCCCGCACCGGGTGGACCCGCGCACACTGGGAGGCGCTCGCCGACGCCCTGCTCGCGGGGGTGGCCCCCTTCGCCACCCCCGGCCTCGCCCAGTACCGGCTGCCGGGCCGGACCAGCTGGTCGGGTGTGGTCTCGGACGGGCTGGAGGGATACGCGCGGACGTTCCTGCTGGCGGCGTTCCGCATCGCCGGTGCCGGACCGCAGGCGGACCCCGAACTGGTCGAGCGGTACGCGGCGGGTCTGGCCTCCGGCACCGACCCGGCGTCCGGCGAGGCCTGGCCGCGACTGACCGACTGCTCGCAGCAGATGGTCGAGGCGGCCTCGATCGCGATCGGCCTGCACGAGACCCGCCCCTGGATCTGGGACCGGCTGGATCCCCGAATCCAGGAGCGGGTGGTCGACTGGTTCTCCGGCTTCGTCGGGCGCCGCACCTGGGACAACAACTGGCGGCTCTTCCAGGTCGTCTCCGAGCAGTTCCTGGCCTCCGTCGGCGCCCCGTACGAGCAGGCGGACATCGACGGCGGCCTGGACCGCATCGAGGACTGGTACGTCGGCGACGGCTGGTACACCGACGGCGACGGCCGCAACTTCGACCACTACATCGGCTGGGCCCTGCACCTGTACCCGCTGCTGTGGGCCCGCATCGCCGGTGAGGAGGACGGCGACCGGGCCAAGACCTACAAGGAACGCCTCACCGCGTTCCTGCGCGGCCACGTCCACCTCTTCGGCGGCGACGGCGCGCCCGTGCACCAGGGACGGTCACTGTGCTACCGCTACGCCGCGACCGTCCCGGTGTGGATGGGCGCGCTCACCGGCGCCACGCCCCACCCCCCGGGGCTGACCCGGCGTCTCGCGTCCGGCGCGGTACGCCACTTCACCGAACGCGGCGTCCCCGACGAGCGGGGACTGCTCACCCTCGGCTGGTACGACACCTTCCTGCCCAGCACCCAGCCCTACTCGGGACCCGCCTCGCCGTACTGGGCCTCCAAGGCATTCCTCGGGCTGCTGCTCCCGGCCGACCACGAGGTGTGGACCGCCCGCGAACAGCCGCTGCCGGTGGAGGAGGCGGACCGGTACACGGCGCTCCCGGCGCCCGGCTGGCTGCTGCACGGCACCCGCCACGACGGCGTCGTCCGCCTGTACAACCACGGCAGCGACCACAACCCGCCCGAGCCCGCGGACGCCGTCGACGACCCTCACTACGCCAAGTTCGCCTACTCCACCCACACGGCACCGCAGAGCGCACCGCACGCCTGGGCGCGCACGGTGGACAACCACATCGCGCTCGTCTCCGCCGACGGCACGCCCAGCCGCCGCACCCGTATCCACCCCCTCGGGGTCGGCGACCGCCGAGCCTCCTCCTGGCACGCAGCCCGGCTCGCCGGCGACGACACCGGCCACCGCATCGAGACCACGTCACTGCTGCACGGACCCTGGGAGGTCCGAGTGCACCGGGTCGAGGCGCCGGCGGGCGTCACCGTCCGCGAGGGCGGCCATCCGCTCGCCGACGTAAGGCAGCCGGCCGCCGAGACCGGACCCGGCTGGGCCCTCGTCCGCAGTACCGAAGGGCTGACGAGCGCGGTCGTCGGCCTGTACGGCTGGCAGGAGACCGCCGGGGTGGAACGAGACGTCGAGGCGAACGCGTTCGGCCCGCACTCGGCCGTGCCGTGGCTGCGCTCCGCCGTGCACCCGGGGGGCCGCAGCGTCCATGTGACCCTGGTCGTGCTCTCCGGCGACGCCGTCCATCCGCGCCAGCTGCGCGAAGCGGTCGCGGTCGAGGTCGACGGCCCCGCCCCGGGGGAGGAACCCGGAGGCGGGGCCGGGAGCGGCACCGGGGACGGTCACGTCGTGACCGTACGGTTCCCCGACGGCACCGAACTGCGCGCCTGACACGCGGCAAAGGCTAGGGCG
>NZ_MUBM01000356.1 GCF_002154505.1 Streptomyces carpinensis
GCCTGGCCCGGGGCCGGGGCACCTGTGGGCGCGGACCACTGCCCCGGTGGCGGCTGCTGCTCGGACCACTTCACGCCGGGGCTCTGCGGCTGGGTGCCCGGCTGGTCCGCGGGCTGCTCGGGCTGTGCCGGCTGTGCGGGGTCGGGCCGGTCGGCAGGACCGGACGCGCCGGGTTCCTGCCCGTCGGACGGGGCGGATCCGGGCGAGGCCCAGCCCGGAGTGTCTTTCATCGTCGCTCCTTCACGGTGCCCGTCCGCGGTCGCGGCTGCAGGTTGGCAGCCATCGTGCCATGGGGTGGTGTTCGAGTGACCTGCCGCGGTAGGGGCTGCGTGGCTTCCATTGTCCGTGCGATACGGGGAACACTGACGGCATGGCTGATCAGTACGCGCAGACCCGTGGAGACAACCGGCCGGCGGGGATCCCGGTCATCCGCTGGGAGGAGCCGCCCGAGGGGCCGGTCGTGGTCCTCCTCGACCAGACGCGGCTGCCCGCCGAGGAGATGGAGCTGGTGTGCACGGACGCGCCCGCGCTGGTGGAGGCGATCCGTGCGTTGGCCGTGCGCGGGGCGCCGCTGCTCGGCATCGCCGGGGCGTACGGTGTCGCGCTCGCCGCCGCACGTGGTTTCGACGTGGACGACGCGGCGACCGCGCTGGCGGGTGCCCGGCCCACCGCGGTGAACCTTTCCGTCGGCGTGCGCCGGGCGCAGTCCGCCCATCAGGCCGCGCTCGCCAAGACCGGCGACTCCCGGCAGGCCGCGTCGGCGGCGCTGGCCGCGGCACGGCAACTGCATCAGGAGGACGCCCGGGCCAGTGACCGGATGGCCGAGCACGGGCTGGCGCTGCTGGACGAGCTGCAGTCTGGTGGCGGGCACCGCATCCTCACCCACTGCAACACCGGGTCGCTGGTGTCGGGTGGGGAGGGGACGGCGTTCGCGGTGGCGCTCGCCGCGCACCGGGCGGGACGGCTGCGGCGGCTGTGGGTGGACGAGACCCGGCCGCTGTTCCAGGGCGCCCGGCTGACGGCGTACGAAGCGGCCCGCAACGATCTGCCGTACACCCTGCTCACCGACAACGCGGCGGGTTCGCTGTTCGCGGCGGGTGAGGTGGACGCGGTGCTGATCGGTGCGGACCGCATCGCGGCGGACGGATCGGTGGCGAACAAGGTGGGCAGCTATCCGCTCGCGGTGCTCGCCCGGTACCACCATGTGCCCTTCATCGTGGTGGCCCCGGTGACGACGGTGGACCTGGGGACCCCGGACGCGGCCTCGATCGAGGTCGAGCAGCGGCCGGGCTACGAGGTGACCGACATCGTCGCCCCTCAGGTTCCGGTCATGGGCGGGGGCGGCGGCATCCCGGTCGCGCCCCTCGGCACCCCGGCCTACAACCCGGCGTTCGACGTGACCCCGCCCGAGCTGGTGACGGCGATCGTCACCGAGGAGGGCACGGTCTCGCCGGTGACCGCCAAGGGTCTGGCCGAGCTGTGCTCCCGCTCGCGGCAGCCGACGGTGGACTAGCGTCCGCCTTCCCCTTCCCCTTCCCGTGCCCGTTCGTGGTCCGGAGGCAGACAGTGACGGCTCGATACGACTATCGTCACAGGCCAGTGAGCTGCCTCACCTGGATCTTCGCCACCGTTACGAGAATGGGATGATGTCGTTTATGAAGGGACGAGTCCTTGTCGTCGACGACGACACCGCACTGGCCGAGATGCTCGGGATCGTGCTGCGTGGCGAGGGTTTCGAGCCGTCTTTCGTCGCCGACGGCGACAAGGCGCTGGCGGCCTTCCGGGAGACCAAGCCTGATCTGGTGCTGCTGGATCTGATGCTGCCCGGGCGCGACGGCATCGAGGTGTGCCGTCTGATCCGGGCGGAGTCCGGCGTGCCGATCGTGATGCTGACGGCCAAGAGCGACACCGTCGACGTCGTCGTGGGACTGGAGTCCGGCGCCGACGACTACATCGTGAAGCCGTTCAAGCCGAAGGAGCTCGTGGCCCGTATCCGGGCGCGGCTGCGCCGGTCGGAGGAGCCCGCTCCGGAGCAGCTGGCCATCGGTGACCTCGTCATCGATGTGGCCGGGCACTCCGTGAAGCGGGACGGGCAGTCGATCGCGCTGACCCCGCTGGAGTTCGACCTGCTGGTCGCCCTCGCCCGCAAGCCGTGGCAGGTGTTCACCCGTGAGGTGCTGCTGGAACAGGTGTGGGGCTACCGCCACGCGGCCGACACCCGCCTGGTGAACGTGCATGTGCAGCGGCTGCGCTCCAAGGTGGAGAAGGACCCGGAGAAGCCGGAGATCGTGGTGACCGTCCGAGGCGTTGGCTACAAGGCCGGGCCCAGCTGACATGTCCGGGGACAGTGCCGCTTCGGCACCCGGACGGACCGGGGCCCGCGCGGGGCGGCCTGTCGGCCGGAAGAGCGCGGGTTCTCGTTGGGGGCGTTTCCTGGAGGGCGGGCTGCTGCACGGCGGAGTGCAGGGCAGCCCGGTGCTGCGTCTGCTGCTGCGCTGGGTGCGCCGGCCGCTGCTGCCCGTGATGCGGCTGTGGCGGCGCAACATCCAGCTCAAGGTCGTCGCCACAACGCTGCTGATGTCGCTCGGCGTGGTACTGCTGCTCGGCTTCGTCGTCATCGGCCAGGTGCGCAACGGCCTGCTCGACGCGAAGGTGAAGGCGTCGCAGAGCCAGGCCACCGGTGGTTTCGCGGTGGCCAAGCAGAAGGCCGACGAGGCGGCGACCGGTACCACCGACGACGGCACCCAGGGGGACGGCCATTCGTCGCAGAACGTCATCTCGTGGATGAGCGAGCTCGTGCTGTCGCTCTCCAGCGGTGGCCAGGGCGCCTTCGACGTCGTCACGCTGCCCGCGGACGGCAACAGCGGCGGCGGGCGCGGACCGCGCGCCTCCGGCGGCGTCGATCCGACGGTGAGCGTGCCCGACGACCTGCGGGCACGGATCAACGGCAGCGTGACCGCCGCGCAGAGCTACACCCGCATCATCTACAAGGACACCGACAAGCAGCCCCAGCCCGCCCTCGTCATCGGCAAGCGGGTCAACGACCCCAACGGCGACCCGTACGAGCTGTACTACCTCTTCCCGCTGACCCAGGAGGAGAAGTCGCTGAGCCTGGTCAAGGGCACCCTGGCGACGGCCGGTCTCTTCGTCGTGGTCCTGCTCGGGGCCATCGCCTGGCTGGTGGTCCGGCAGGTGGTCACGCCGGTTCGGATGGCCGCCGGGATCGCCGAGCGGCTCTCGGCCGGGCGCCTGCAGGAGCGGATGAAGGTCACCGGCGAGGACGACATCGCCCGCCTGGGCGAGGCCTTCAACAAGATGGCGCAGAACCTGCAGCTGAAGATCAACCAGCTGGAGGACCTGTCGCGGATGCAGCGCCGGTTCGTCTCCGACGTCTCGCACGAGCTGCGCACCCCGCTGACGACCGTACGGATGGCCGCCGACGTCATCCACGAGGCCCGTGAGGACTTCGATCCGGTCACCGCACGGTCGGCGGAACTGCTCGCCGACCAGCTGGACCGGTTCGAGTCGCTGCTGGCGGACCTGCTGGAGATCAGCCGTTTCGACGCGGGCGCGGCGGCGCTGGAGGCCGAGCCGATCGATCTGCGCGAGGTCGTACGGCGGGTGGTCAGCGGTGCCGAACCGCTCGCGGAGCGCAAGGGCACGCGGATCCGTGTCGTCGGCGACCAGCAGCCCGTCGTCGCCGAGGCCGACGCGCGGCGTGTGGAGCGCGTCCTGCGCAACCTCGTCGTCAACGCCGTAGAGCACGGCGAGGGCCGGGACGTCGTCGTCAAGCTCGCCGCGGCGGGCGGCGCGGTCGCCGTCGCCGTGCGTGACTACGGCGTCGGGCTCAAGCCGGGCGAGGCGACGCGTGTCTTCAGCCGTTTCTGGCGGGCCGACCCGGCGCGCGCGCGTACCACCGGAGGTACGGGCCTGGGGCTGTCGATCGCCCTGGAGGACGCCCGGCTGCACGGTGGCTGGCTGCAGGCGTGGGGCGAGCCGGGCGGCGGCTCGCAGTTCCGGCTGACGCTTCCCAGGACGGCGGACGAGCCGCTGCGGGGCTCGCCGATACCTCTGGAGCCCAAGGACTCACGCCGCAACCGGGGACTCGACGACGCCGGTCTGCCGCGCGGCGGCGACAAGCTGGCCACCGTGCCCATGCAGGCCGGCGACCGGACGGCGATACCGGGCCGGGACGGCCGGGACCCGATAGCGGCCAGGTCGGCCGCGGTGACCCCCACGGCCGACCCGACCGCGTTGCCCGGCAGCGGCGCGCGTGTGGTGCCCCGCCCCGCCTCGGGCGCGCGCAGGCCGGACACCACGTCGATGTCCAGGCCGGCGGCCGCGCCCATGGATTCGGCGGGCAACGACACCGCGAGCTCCACGGACCCGGAGGGAGCCGGGGCAGGGGAGCCGAAGCAGCAAGGGGAGGCATTTCGTGGGCGCTGACCGCGAGGGGGGCGCGCGGCGTCGGCCGATGCGCGCGGTGGCGTACGCCGCCTGTGGGGTCGTACTGCTGGCGGGCTGCGCCTCGATGCCCGACAGCGGGGATCTGCGGGACGTGGAGTCCACCCCGCGGCAGGACACGGAGGTACGGGTGTTCGCCATGCCGCCCCGGGACAACGCCCCGCCCTCGGAGATCGTGCAGGGTTTCCTGGAGGCGCTGACCAGCGACGACCCGCAGTACGCGACGGCACGCCAGTACCTGACCGGCCGGGCCGCGCGGGACTGGCGGCCGGAGCAGTCCACCACGGTGCTGGCCAACGGGCCGGACATCGAGGTCGACCGTGCGACGGGACACGAGGACACCGACGCCTTCGCGTTCACGCTCACCGGCAGCCGGATGGCCAAGGTCGACGGCCAGCAGTCGTATACGCCCCTCGGCGGGCAGTACAGCCAGCCGGTGCACCTGACGCGGGAGAAGAAGAGCGGCCAGTGGCGCATCGACGGGCCGCCGCGGGGCGTCGTCATGGGGCAGTCCGACTTCCAGCGCAACTACGTGTCCGTCAACAAGTACTACTTCGCGTCCAACACCGGGGCGGAGCCGGCGACGCCGGTGACGGCGGTCGCCGATCCCGTCTACGTGCGGCGGCGGGTGGACGCGATGACACAGATGGTGCGCTCCGTCCTCAAGGGGCCCACGCACTGGCTCGGGCAGGTGGTCAGGTCGAGCTTCCCGACCGGCACGGCACTGCGCGAGGGCGTCACCACGCTGACCCCCGACGACCAGAACAAGCTGACGGTTCCCCTCAACGAGAAGGCGTCCCGGGCCGGCCGGCACCAGTGCGGGGAGATGGCGACCCAACTGCTGTTCACGCTGCGGAACCTGACGCCCACCGTGGACACGGTGGCCCTGCAGCGGGCCGACGGCAGCACGATGTGCACGCTCGACGAGGAGCATGCCGAGACCTTCGCCACGCGCGGCTCGATGAAGCGGCCCGCGTACCTGTACTTCCTCGACGACAGGCGCCGACTGGTGCGGATCGCCGACGGCACCGGTACCGAGGCGGACCCGGTGCCGGGCGCGCTGGGCGAGGGCGTCCAGAAGCTCAGCTCGGCCGCGGTGTCGTGGGACGAGCGCACCGCCGCCGCGGTCGGCTACGACAAGAGGTCGCTGTTCGTCGGGTCGCTGGTGTCCGGCGGCGCGCTCGGCAACGCTGTGGTGCAGAGCGGGGGCAAGACCGAGAACGACCGGCTGACACCGCCCAGTTGGGATGCGCGGGGCGACCTGTGGGTGGCCGACCGTGACCCGGCCCGGCCGCGGCTGATGGTGCTGGAGCACGGCACGGGCGAGCCGGTCGACGTGCGGGTCCCCGGGCTGGACGGGCGGATCGACGCCGTGCGGGTGGCCGCCGACGGGGTGCGCATCGCGCTGGTCGTGGAGCACAAGGACAGCAAGAAGTCGTTGCTCATCGGGCGGATCGAGCGGGACGACAAGAGCGGGGACCGGCCGATGGTCTCCGTGCTCGAACTGCGGTCCGCGGCGCCCGAGCTGGAGGACGTGACGACCATGTCCTGGGCGGGCGACAGCCGGCTCGTGGTGGCCGGGCGCGAACAGGGCGGCGTGCAGACCATGCGGTACGTCCAGGTCGACGGATCCACGCCGGAGGGCCCGGCGCCCGCCGCGCTCACGGGAGTACGGTCGATCGCCGCATCCGAGGACGAGCGGCTGCCGCTGGTGGCGTACTCGGTGGACGGGATCGTCCGGATGCCGGCTGGGGCGCAGTGGCAGAAGGTGGTCAAGGACGGGTCGGCGCCTGTCTATCCCGGGTGACTCAGGCCCGGGTCTGTGCCGGATGAGGTCGACCCGGGTCCGTTCTTCCGGAACGGGGTCGACCCGGGTGACTTCCCCCAGGTGACTTCGTCACGGACGACTTGTCCACAGGCGCCGAAGGCTGCCGTCCCACGTTGTCCACAGGGGTGGCCGGGGCCCGTCGCCGTTGGCACAGTGGAGTCATGCGCGGGTGGTGGCGTGACCTCACCGACCTGGTACTTCCGGCCGAGTGCGCAGGCTGTGGCAGGCCGCGCACGGTGCTCTGTCCCGAGTGCCGTGCCGCCCTCGGCGGGCCCGCGCCGCGCCGGGTGCGCCCGCTGCCGGAGCCGCCCGGCCTGCCGGTCGTGCACGCGGCGGCCGCGTATGCGGACGAGGTGCGAGCGACCCTCCTCGCCCACAAGGAACGGGGGGCGCTGGCCCTTGCGGCCCCGCTGGGCGCGGCACTGGCGGATGCGGTGCGGGCAGGGCTGAGCCGGACCTCAGGTGGGTACCCGGGTGCTCCCCGGGGCGGTGGGCCCGTGTTGCTCGTGCCCGTGCCGTCCGCGCGGGGTGCGGTGCGTGCCCGCGGGCATGATCCGGTGCGTCGGATCGCGCTCGCGGCGGCGGGTGAACTACGCCGGTCCGGGACGCCGGCCCGGGCGCTCGCCGTGTTGCGGCAGCGGCGCGCCGTGGCCGACCAGTCGGGGCTGGGCTCCCGGCAGCGGCTGGAGAACCTCGCCGGCGCGCTGGAGGTGGTCGCGAACGGCGCCCGGCTGCTGCGAGGCGGGCCGGTCGTGCTGGTCGACGACCTGATGACGACGGGCGCCTCGCTGAGCGAGGCGGCGCGGGCGGTGACATCGGCTGTGTACGGGACGCAGGCCCGGGAAGAGATGGGGGAACGGAACGCGGGATCACGGCGGGAGGAGAGGAACCCGGTGTATGGCGCACCGGAATTGGCGGGTGCGTACGGTGCCGGTCAGGTGCTCTGCGCGGCCGTCGTCGCGGCCTCACCGGATTCTTTCGGAATAGGCCGGAACTGACTTCGAACTTCCGTCGTTGCAGGTAATGAAAGGGTCAATTCACCTGAACGGAGGTACGCCCCGGTAGAGGGTGACGCCATCCGGCCGGGCGAGATATGTTCGGGTGTGAGGGAAAGGCGCAGGCCGTTCCCGTCATATCCGAATGCCGTGCCGCGGGTTCGCGGTTTGCGGGTGCGCGGGTTTCCCGACCATCACCCGAGCGGCAGGGTGGAGATCTCGCCCACGGGGGAGGAGGAGGTGGACGTCACCGAGTCCGAGGTTCCGGGCGTCACCGGAACCGGGTGCAAAAGGGAGATGCTCCGCCGTCGATGCGGAGCGATCCGGGAACGGAGTTCTGCGTGGACATCGTCGTCAAGGGCCGCAAGACCGAGGTGCCCGAGCGGTTCCGCAAGCACGTGGCCGAGAAGCTGAACCTGGAGAAGATCCAGAAGCTCGATGGCAAGGTGATCAGCCTCGACGTCGAGGTGTCCAAGGAGCCCAACCCCCGACAGGCCGACCGAAGCGACCGAGTGGAAATCACGCTCCGCTCCCGCGGTCCGGTGATCCGGGCGGAGGCGGCGGCCAGCGATCCGTACGCTGCACTCGACATGGCGGCGGAGAAGCTGGGGGCCCGGCTGCGCAAGCAGCACGACAAGCGTTTCTCGCGGCGCGGTGCGCGCCGGATCCCGGCGGCCGAGGTCGCCGACCACGTCCCGGGCGCGGCGACGCTGAACGGAAGCGGGCTGACCGCCGCGCAAGAGGAAGCGGGCCAGGTGCCCACCAAGCGGGTCGGCTCGCTCGAGGTGCAGGGGGAGGGGCCCCTCGTCGTCCGCGAGAAGACCCATGTCGCCGCTCCGATGACCCTCGACCAGGCGCTCTACGAGATGGAGCTGGTCGGGCACGACTTCTATCTGTTCGTCGACTCCGAGACCAAGGAACCCAGCGTCGTCTACCGGCGGCACGCCTACGACTACGGCGTGATCCACCTCAGGACGGACACGATGATCGCTCAGGAGAACTCTCCCGAGGCGGGCGGCACACTCGGCGGCTGACCCACCCGGCCGACAGCTGAGCCGGTGCCCCTGGAGCGCGGGCGTGCGCCCCCAGGGGCACCGGCGTGCGACCCCAGGGGCACCGCTTGGTCACCGCAGTGTCGGCCGGACATGGAATCATGGCCGCAACGGCTCAACCGACGGGCCGTTGCCTTGGGTTGGCCACGGCACCGCACACCAGGCCACAGCCTCAGGGGGAGGAACAACGATGACGGACAGCTTCGGACCGATCCGGGACGAGGACGCCGACGGCGCTGTCGTCGGCATGGGCCCGGAGGCGGGCGCATCCCGCAAGGAGCCGATCAGAGTCCTTGTCGTGGACGATCACGCCCTCTTCCGCCGCGGCCTGGAGATCGTGCTCGCCGCCGAGGAGGACATCCAGGTCGTCGGCGAGGCGGGCGACGGCGCCGAGGCCGTCGACAAGGCCGCCGACCTGCTGCCCGACATCGTGCTGATGGACGTACGGATGCCCAAGCGGGGCGGGATCGAGGCTTGCACCTCCATCAAGGAGGTCGCCCCCAGCGCGAAGATCATCATGCTGACGATCAGCGACGAGGAGGCCGACCTCTACGACGCCATCAAGGCGGGCGCGACCGGTTACCTCCTCAAGGAGATCTCCACGGACGAGGTGGCCACCGCCATCCGCGCGGTGGCCGACGGCCAGTCGCAGATCAGCCCGTCCATGGCCTCCAAGCTGCTCACCGAGTTCAAGTCGATGATCCAGCGCACCGACGAGCGCCGTCTGGTCCCCGCGCCCCGGCTGACCGACCGGGAGCTGGAGGTCCTCAAGCTCGTCGCCACCGGGATGAACAACCGGGACATCGCCAAGGAGCTGTTCATCTCGGAGAACACCGTGAAGAACCACGTCCGCAACATCCTGGAGAAGCTTCAGCTGCACTCCAGGATGGAGGCGGTGGTGTACGCGATGCGGGAGAAGATCCTGGAGATCCGCTGACGCTCAGCCGAGCGCGCGGGCGAGTTCCCGGGCGAGGGGCTCACGCAGTTCGGGAGCGTCCACCCGTTCGACCCGTACGTCTGTGCAGTCCACCCAGCTCGCCGCTTCGACGAGCGCCTGGGCGACCGCGGGCACGGACCGGGCCCCCTCCAGGGTGACCTGCTTGGCCACGAGGGTGCGGCCCTCACGGGCGGGGTCCACGCGGCCGACGAGCCGGCCCCCGGCGAGCACAGGCATCGCGAAGTAGCCGTGGACCCGCTTGGGCTTGGGGACGTAGGCCTCCAGGCGGTGGCTGAAGCCGAAGATCCGTTCGGTGCGCGCCCGCTCCCAGATCAGGGAGTCGAAGGGGGACAGCAGCGTGGTGCGATGGCGGCCGCGCGGCGGTGCCGCGAGTGCCGCGGGGTCCGCCCAGGCCGGCTTGCCCCAGCCCTCCACCGTGACCGGGACGAGGCCGGAGTCCGCTATCACCGCCTCGAACTGCTCGCCCTTGAGGCGGTGGTAGTCGGCGATGTCCGCGCGCGTGCCCACACCCAGGGACTTCCCGGCCAGCCGGACCAGGCGGCGCAGGCACTCGGCGTCGTCCAGTTCGTCGTGCAGCAGCTCCGGGGGTACGGCGCGCTCGGCGAGGTCGTACACCCGCTTCCAGCCGCGGCGCTCGACACAGACGACCTCGCCGTACATCAGGGCGCGCTCGACGGCGACCTTGGAGCCGGACCAGTCCCACCACTCGCTGGTCCGCTTGGCCCCGCCCAGCTCGGTGGCCGTCAGCGGCCCCTCGGTGGTCAGCTGCTTGATGACCTGCTCGTAGGCGCCGTCGGGCAGCTCGTGGTTCCAGTGCGGCCGGTTTCGGTAGGCGCGGCGGCGGAAGGCGAAGTGGGGCCACTCCTCGATGGGGAGGATGCACGCGGCGTGCGACCAGTACTCGAAGGCGTGGGTGCCCTTCCAGTAGGCGTCCTCGACCGCCCTGCGTCCGGTAGCGCCGAGGCGGGCGTAGGGGATGAGCTCGTGGGAGCGGGCGAGGACGGAGATGGTGTCCAACTGGACTGCGCCCAGGTGGCGCAGGACGCCGCGGACCCCCGATCTGCGGTCGGGGGCACCGAGAAAGCCTTGGGCGCGCAGGGCGATACGGCGGGCTTCGTCCGCGGAGAGGTCGAAGGCGGGACGCGGGGCGGTCGTCATGGTCGGCACGATAGAGCCCGGCACTGACAGTGGGGGCCGACCTGCCCATTTCCCCTGCGGGGCCCCCGCCGCCCCCTGGCAGGCTCCCTTTCTTCCTCCGTGGCCGACCTGCTCACCCCCCGGGCCCGCCTGCCCCTGCCCCGTGCCGTCCGGCCTGACCCCTTCGCCCGGGTGGTCCGACCTTCTTGCTTCCTCCGCCCGCCCCCTCTCATCCTGCGGTCGGCTCACCCTGTGGCCGGCGGGCGGGCAGGTAGGGCGCCGTCGACGGCAGTTCCAGGTCCGACGGCAGCAGGGAGCCCACCCAGCAGTCCCGCCGCACCCCCTTGTTGTTGATCGCCGAGCGCAGGGTGCCCTCCACGGTGAAGCCCGCCCGTTCGGCCACCGCGCGGGAGGCGTGGTTTCCGACCTCGGCGCGCCACTCCAGCCGGTCGACGCCGACATCGGTGAAGGCCCAGCGGGCGGCGGCGCGGACGGCCTCGGTGATGTAGCCGTTGCCGCGGTGTTCCTTGGTCCCCCAGTAGCCGACCTCGGCCTCGCCCAGCGAGCGCCTGGTCACGCCGAGCATGCCCACCAGGTCCCCCGCGGGCCCGGGGAGGAAGAGACCGAAGGTGAACATCGACCCGTCGGCCCAGCCGTCCGGGACCATCTGCTCGGTGAAGCCCGTTGCGTGCTCCTGAAGGTAAGGGGAGGGGATCGTGGTCCAGCGCTGGATGTCGGGATCCTGCGCGGCGGCGTAGACGGCGTCGGTGTCCTGGCGGTCGACCGTGCGCAGGACGAGGCGGTCCGTGGTGAGCGTGACGGGTTCCATCGGCCGATTCTGCTCGGGGCCGGGATGGGACGCCATCATTTTCGCCATGGGTGAGCGGGCGATCACGAATCGCGCAATTCGTGTCGGGGGCGCGGCACCATCCGCGCCTGCTGGCCGTTGTCCCCTGTGAAGGTGGATTCTGAAGACGACCGCGAAGGCGACGCGAAGCAGCGTAGGGGTGCCCTCGCGGAGGCACTCCCGGCTTGGCGGGGTCCTCGCATACGATGGCCGTTGCTCAGTCAAGTCAAATGGAAACCGACCGTCCCAGGCCCGACCGGCAAGGAGACCAACCCCCGTGTCCGTCCTCTCGAAGATCATGCGTGCAGGCGAAGGCAAGATCCTGCGCAAGCTGCACCGCATCGCGGACCAGGTCAACTCCATCGAAGAGGACTTCGTCGACCTCTCCGACGCCGAGCTGCGGGCCCTCACCGATGAGTACAAGCAGCGCTACGCCGACGGCGAGACACTGGACGACCTGCTGCCGGAGGCGTTCGCCACCGTGCGCGAGGCCGCCAAGCGCGTCCTCGGCCAGCGCCACTACGACGTGCAGATGATGGGCGGCGCCGCCCTCCACATGGGGTACGTCGCCGAGATGAAGACCGGTGAGGGCAAGACGCTCGTCGGCACCCTGCCCGCCTATCTGAACGCTCTCTCCGGAGACGGCGTCCACATCGTCACGGTCAACGACTACCTGGCCGAGCGCGACTCCGAGATGATGGGCCGCGTCCACAAGTTCCTGGGTCTGAGCGTCGGCTGCATCCTCGCCAACATGACGCCGGCCCAGCGCCGCGAGCAGTACGGCTGCGACATCACCTACGGCACGAACAACGAGTTCGGCTTCGACTACCTGCGCGACAACATGGCCTGGTCGAAGGACGAGCTGGTGCAGCGCGGCCACAACTTCGCCATCGTCGACGAGGTCGACTCCATCCTGGTCGACGAGGCCCGTACGCCGCTGATCATCTCCGGCCCGGCCGACCAGGCCACGAAGTGGTACGGCGACTTCGCCAAGCTGGTCACCCGCCTGAAGAAGGGCGAGGCGGGCAACCCCCTGAAGGGTGTCGAGGAGACCGGCGACTACGACGTCGACGAGAAGAAGCGCACGGTCGCCATCCACGAGTCCGGCGTCACCAAGGTCGAGGACTGGCTGGGCATCGACAACCTCTACGAGTCGGTGAACACCCCGCTCGTCGGTTACCTGAACAACGCCATCAAGGCCAAGGAGCTCTTCAAGCGCGACAAGGACTACGTCGTCATCGACGGCGAGGTCATGATCGTCGACGAGCACACCGGCCGTATCCTCGCCGGCCGCCGCTACAACGAGGGCATGCACCAGGCGATCGAGGCGAAGGAAGGGGTGGACATCAAGGACGAGAACCAGACGCTCGCCACGATCACCCTGCAGAACTTCTTCCGCCTCTACAACAAGCTCTCCGGCATGACCGGTACGGCGATGACCGAGGCCGCCGAGTTCCACCAGATCTACAAGCTCGGCGTGGTCCCGATCCCGACCAACAAGCCGATGATCCGCAAGGACCAGTCGGACCTGATCTACCGCACCGAGGTCGCCAAGTTCGAGGCGGTCGTCGACGACATCGCCGAGAAGCACGAGAAGGGCCAGCCGATCCTCGTCGGAACGACGTCCGTCGAGAAGTCGGAGTACCTCTCCCAGCAGCTGAGCAAGCGCGGCATCCAGCACGAGGTGCTCAACGCCAAGCACCACGAGCGTGAGGCCCAGATCGTCGCCCAGGCCGGCCGCAAGGGCGCCGTGACCGTCGCGACGAACATGGCGGGCCGTGGTACGGACATCAAGCTCGGCGGCAACCCCGAGGACCTCGCGGAGGCCGAGCTGCGCCAGCGCGGCCTCGACCCCGAGGAGCACATCGAGGAGTGGGCCGCGGCCCTGCCCGCCGCCCTGGAGAAGGCCGAGCAGGCGGTCAAGGCGGAGTTCGAGGAGGTCAAGGACCTCGGCGGGCTCTACGTCCTCGGCACCGAGCGCCACGAGTCGCGCCGGATCGACAACCAGCTGCGCGGCCGCTCCGGCCGTCAGGGCGACCCCGGCGAGTCCCGCTTCTACCTCTCCCTCGGCGACGACCTGATGCGCCTGTTCAAGGCCCAGATGGTCGAGCGCGTGATGTCGATGGCGAACGTCCCCGACGACGTGCCGATCGAGAACAAGATGGTCACGCGCGCGATCGCCTCCGCCCAGTCGCAGGTCGAGCAGCAGAACTTCGAGACCCGCAAGAACGTCCTGAAGTACGACGAGGTCCTCAACCGCCAGCGCGAGGTCATCTACGGCGAGCGCCGCCGCGTCCTGGAGGGCGAGGACCTGCACGAGCAGGTGCAGCACTTCATGGACGACACCATCGACGCCTACGTCCAGGCGGAGACCGCCGAGGGCTTCCCGGAGGACTGGGACCTCGACCGCCTGTGGGGCGCCTTCAAGCAGCTCTACCCGGTGAAGGTCACCGTCGAGGAGCTGGAGGAGGCGGCCGGCGACCGCGCCGGTCTGACGGCCGAGTTCATCGGCGACTCCATCAAGGACGACATCCACGAGCAGTACGAGGCGCGCGAGACCCAGCTCGGCTCCGAGATCATGCGGGAGCTGGAGCGCCGGGTCGTGCTGTCGGTCCTCGACCGCAAGTGGCGTGAGCACCTCTACGAGATGGACTACCTCCAGGAGGGCATCGGCCTGCGCGCGATGGCGCAGAAGGACCCGCTGGTCGAGTACCAGCGCGAGGGCTTCGACATGTTCTCCGCGATGATGGACGGCATCAAGGAGGAGTCCGTCGGCTACCTGTTCAACCTGGAGGTCCAGGTCGAGCAGCAGGTCGAGGAGGTCCCGGTCGAGGACGTCGTGCCGTCGCTGGAGAAGGAGCCGCAGGACGTGGTGCCCGCGCAGGCGGCCGCCCGTCCGGAGATCCGGGCCAAGGGCCTGGACGCGCCGCAGCGGCGTGACCTGCACTTCTCCGCGCCGACGGTGGACGGCGAGGGCGGCATCGTGGAGGGCGAGTTCGCCCACGACGGCGAGCCGGTCCGCTCCGAGTCCGACGGCCTCACGCGCGCGGAGCGCCGTAAGCAGGCCAAGGGCGGTCGCCGCCGCAAGAAGTGACGGCCGACGGCCCTCGGCTGCCGTGGCGAGCCGCGGACCGAGGACCTGAGCAGTGGGCCGAGAAGGGCCGGGCACCCGAGGGTGCCCGGCCCTTCTCGTCATCCGGCGGGCGTCCGGGGGACACCCAGCTCCACCGCCGTGCAGCGCCAGCGCCGGTCGCGGCCCCGTTCCAGCCGGAAGGCCATCGCGCGCAGCTGCTCGCCGGCGCCGATCCGGGCGAAGACCTCGATGGCGCCCGGGCGGGGCTCGTAGTAGCCGATGTCGCGCACCACGGGACGCGTGCCGCGGGCACGCAGAGGGCCGCGCTCGGCGAGCCGGGCCAGTTCGTCGTAGGCACGGCCCGCGGTGTGCCGGAGCATCCAGTGGACGGGCCGCTGCCCGCTGAGCACGGCGAGGAGCCGGTCGGCGAACAGGTCGGTGGCGAGGGAGACGGCGGCAGGAGCGGCGAAAGAACCGGCGGGAGGACCGGCAGAGGCCGCCACAGCGGCTCGGCCCTGAGCGCGGTCCTTTGCCCCGACGCCGACCCCGCCCGGGCCGGATGCGCCGCGCGGCCCGGGCGGGGTCGGCGT
>NZ_MUBM01000357.1 GCF_002154505.1 Streptomyces carpinensis
GTGGAGCCGATGCGCACCCCGGCGTCGTACAGCAGCTTCAGGCGGTCCCGAGCCGCCTCGGCCGTGCCCGCCAGGGCCCGTAGCTCAGTGGTGTCGCGCAGCGTCACCGCGTTCCCGCCAGGCCCGCCGTGGTGGGCCGTCGGCCGCACGTTCACCGCCAGCAGACGATCACCCGCCAGGACCACCTCGTCGGTCACCACCTGCTCGGACGTCAGCAGCTCGGCCATCTCCGGGTCCAGGCCGAGGTCCGAGACCGGGCGCTGCTGCGCGTCCGCGGACAGGCCGAGCAGCCGCCGGGCCTCGTCGTTGGCCAGCAGCAACCGCCCGTCGCCTCCGATGATCAGCACCCCCTCCCGCACCGAGTGCAGGACCGCGTTGTGGTGGTCGTACAGCCGGGTGATCTCGGCCGGGCCGAGGCCGCGGGTCTGGCGCCACAGCCGTCGGCTGAGCAGCGCCGCGCCACCCGTGGTGACGGCCACCGCGCCGACGGTGGCGCCCAGCACGGCCGGCAGTTGCGCTGTGACCCGCTGGCTGACGTGTTCGAGGGTGACCCCGGCGCTGACCGCGCCGACTACCGGGCCGGTGGGTCCCTTGACGGGGACATAGGCCCGGATCTGGGGCCCGAGACCGCCGACAGCCTCCTCCGTCACCGTCCGTCCGGCCAGCAGGGGAGCCATGTCCGTGGTGGTGCGAGTACCGGGGCCGTACCCGACGGAGGCGAGGGCTACGTAGGTTCCGTCCCGGTTCAGGACACCCACGTAGTCGACGTCGGAGCGCCTCTGGGCCTCCTGGACCTGCGGCTGCAACGCCGCGGTGGGATGGCGGGACGCCAGGGATTCTGCGACTTCCGGAGAACGGGCAAAGCCCTCCGCGACGGCCAGCGAACGACTGCCGGCGTCGCGGATGCTCTCGCGCTGGGTCGACAGGAACAGCAGGACAACACCTGCGATGGCAAGGAGGACCACGACCGCAACCTGCAGCAGGAACATCTGGCCGACGACACTCCGGACGCTCAGCAGCGAAGAGCCCCTTTGCCGCCGACCGCGGGCGGAACTGCCCATGAACCGCGCAGCCGAGGAAGAGCTGGATCGGATGCGACATCCGGACATATTTCCATCTTGCGCCTGCTTCCAAGGGCTGGAGTTGACCACGCAGGCAGGTGCGTGGAACCGTCCGAACCCGTGAGATCGTCCAGAAATCGGTTCCTTCAAGTTCTTGACCCAGCCGACCTTTTGACACGGTTCTCTCGCGCACGATCCGGCTCTGCTCCGGGCCACGCGCAGGGTGGCGACGCGGTCGGCGTCGAGGAACTCCAGGATGGTGGTGGCATCGCCGCCGAGTCGGGCGTCTTTGCCCTTCGCCGCCTCCCGCGCCTGTTCGAGGACCGTGGACGGGTCGTCGGCGACGAAGCGGAATGTGGTGTCGGGGGAGAGCGTCGCCCGGCAGACGTAACGATGCGAATCATGCGCCGGGGCTCCGTACCGACGGTGAGGTCGCTGGGACGGGGCCCCGGCTGCTGATTCGCCAACAGCGTCCGATGTACGCCCGGGGCACTACTCGTCGGTTACTTCTTCGGCTGGCTGCGCTGACGCCGTAGCTCGATGCGGTCCTGTTCCGCGAACAGCCGCCGGTTCCCTGACCCTGCCCTCGGCGTCGTGGTGATACAACGCTCTGTTTCGGGCGGAGACCACCTTGAGGCAGGTGCCTACCCCTCGGCGCGCACCTTGTCGGCCTGCATCCCCTTCTGGCCCTGGATGGCCTCGAAGGAGACCTTCTGTCCTTCCGTCAGAGACTTGAAGCCCCGCCCCTTCGATCGAGCGGAAGTGGACGAACAGGTCAGGGCCAGACTCCGGGGTGATGAAGCCATACCCCTTACCTCGTTGAACCACTTCACCGTGCCGTTCTGGCGCTCAGCCATGTCTCTCCCTAGCCGGCCGGGTGCAAGCCGTCGTCTGCTGTGATCCTTCACGCTGATCAACGAAAGAGGCGCACGGATGGTCGCACCCGCCCGGTGTTCATCATCGGTACTTGAGGCGGTAGGTGCGTTGGCTGGGCATGGGTGGGTTGATCTCAGCGGATGATCCGAAGTGGCTCGAGCCGTCCTCCAGGCTGACCGAGGTGCAGTTCGCAAGCCCAGTGGCGTTGGTACAGCATCGTGGAGGTGACGTTCAACAGGGTCGACTTTAGCGGCTGCCGCTGGCGGACCCGGTGTTGCTGGTGGTGACGTACTGGCGCACGAACCTCATGTTGCGGCAGGTGGCGCCGCTGTTCGGAGTCTCGAAGTCCACCGCCGACCGCATCCTTGATCACCTCGCACCCCTTCTGGCCATCTCGCCGGCGCCCACGGCCCGCTTGCGTGGTCGTGACGCGAGCTTTCCTGGTGCCGTTCATGGCACAACGGGCCTACCCCGGCGATGAGTTGAGCGATCACAGCGGTCGACAGGCCCGTGATCCTCAGGTCGCTGACGATCGCTGCCCGAGACTCCCCACCACACGACCATGATCGACGATCGAAAGCCCGACGTCTCACCGTCCACTGTTCGCCGACTACTAGCTGACCGCCCCGTGGACGCTGTGCGCCGAAACGACCCGCTCGACGTCACACTCGTCCAGCCCGAACTCGTCGCCTGAAATCATGGTCGACACCGCCCAAGAACGCGGAGGCTGGAGACACCCCGCACGGTTCGCCCGGATCCGCACAGACATCATCACCGCGGACGTGGCGCTGTTCGGCGCGGGCGCCACACCAGCCGCAGGATGACCCGCCCGCCGGCCTACTCCAAAACGCCCAACGCCGTATCCGGCCTGCACTTCGGGCACGCCTGCACCTGCAGGCGCGTCAGCGCGTCCAGCGCCTCGGCCCGCGTCACCGGCCGACTGCGCTTCCCCGGGTCCCAGCAGTCGCCCGTATGCAAGGCCACCAGGTTGTTCTTGTTCAGGCCCACCTCGACCAGCCACTCGGGCGCAGGCGGCCGCATCTCCGCACCGCGGCGGCGCTCAGCTTCCCGCCGCTGCTCCGTCGCGATCCACCGGTCGATCTGGGTCAAGGCAGCCGTCGCCTGCTGCACGACCACCCGGCGCGCGAACTGCAGTAGCTCGAGACGGGACGGCTCACCTTCGCTCACACGTTCGATTCTAGCCGTCTGGTCTGCGGAAACCCCACCGGGTCATCCGCCCCTCGTCACACCAGTACCAGCCGTACGGCGCCACATTCCGCCGCGGCCACAACGCCAACCGGTACGCCCGACGCCCATTCGGCGCGTCATGGTGGGCCACCGTCACACCCCGATACGGCTCACCAGCGACCCGCAGATTGATCCGCACGACGTCGTACGCCCCGTACGAGAACACCTCGACCTCAGTGCCTGGGGGAGGCGCCGAGAGATTGGCGGCATCCCCGACTGTGACGCGACTGGAGCGTCGAAGAGGTCTGCGAAGCCTGCGCCCGGCTGCTGCCGCACACCACCGTCCTGGCCTGCGCGCCCAGGCCGGGCCCACCGAGCAGCCCGCACCGCAGGTACCGGCCCCGCACGGCCGGGTGTTCCCGGCGGCTTCTCCTCCCCGACCTCAGCCCCTGCGGAAGGGGCCTCCGCGCCGTCGCGGCGATCCTCCCACCGGTCCCGCAGCCGGCGCACGAGGCAGGGACGCTGAGTACCAGCAGCCATCAGCCGCCGTCGGGAGGGAACACTCCGCGGGCTTCCTCTGTACTCGCAACCGGTGATGAGGCCGCGGCACGCCTCAGGATGCGCGGCTCACTGGGGTCTGTCGGAACGGACCTGGTCCGGCTGTCCGGCCGACGCCGTGCGGGCTCGAGGACGGCGAGCGGTCGGCCTGCTCGGGCTTCGTGTCGGCCGTGACGCGCACGAGCGTGGACAGCCTGACCCGGCCGGTCTGTGCCGCCCGTCCGTAGTGCGTGCTCGCCTCCAAGACCACCACCGCGCGGCTCCGTACATGAAAGAGAGCAGCGTCTCGACACCGATTCGGGAGGCGCTCGGGGCGGCTCCAGGCCTGTCGATGTTCACGGGTTTCGACAGCATCAAGTGCGTTGAAAGGGCAGCTTCGTGGGATCACGGGGGCTCGGTGTCGTCCTGGATGCGGGCGTGGAGGTGTTCGTCGTGCCAGCCGTCGGCGTGGGGGAGTGCGCTGCGCATTGTTCCTTCCAAGGCGAACCCGGCCCTGGTGGCGACTCTGCAGGAGGCTGTGTTGGCCACAGAGTGCGTGATGCGCAGGCGATGGAGTCCGAGACTCTCGAAGGCCCACTGGCTGACAGCAAGAGTCGCGTTGACCATGGCTCCGCGCCCGCGACCTGGTGGCAGCAGCCAGTAGACAAACTCGCCGCTGCCGCCTCGCAAGTCCAGGTCGGCGAGGCCGATCAGCCCCACGGGCACGCCGTCGTCCTCGGGAACAAGGGCCCAGATGGCGGCCTCCTCGTTCCGCCACCGCAGCTTCCAGCGCGCGATCTTTTCCTGGGCTGCCCCGACGGTCAGCTGACCGGGGCGGTTCCAGTGCTGGATGTCCGGATCGAGACACGACTGCACCAGAACCCGTGCGTCACTCTCCCGCCAGGGGCGCAGACGTATGCCCCCCGGGAGTGCGAAGTCGGGCTGACGGGTCTGCTTCATCCGGCCAGGGGGCACCACAGGAGCTATCGGATTGATCACCAATCCATCATGCCGACAGGGATGTTGACCGTTCTCGCGAACATCGACACTGGCTCGAAGTGGGTGCCTGCGCGAGCGGTGAACATCCGCTGCCGTAACTCGTGAACAAGACCAACCGCGTAATCGTGCAGCTCGATCTGCACCGGCCGGAACCAGCGACATCTCGGTGGTGAGCAAGGCCGGCGACCGGCCGCGTCACCGGCAACGGCATTCCGGAAGTCGCGGTGGGTGCGCCGCCGTCGCGGAGAGTTCGGGCGAGCCGCGTTGGCGCTGAAGCGCGGCATCCAGAGTGTGGCGGATCTTGGGAGGCAGCCATTCGCAGTAGGGCCACTGCACCAGGTACTCCGCCACCTCGCGCAGCTTGGTGTTCGTGTGCTGAGAGACCTCCTTGAGGATCTCCCAGCCTGTGTCGGGTCGCACGCCGCCGTAGACGAGCACGACGCCGATCGCCTGGTCTATCACGGCATGTGAGACGACAGCGCGCCGCATATGCGCGATCTCCTCCTCAAGGGCGGCGATCTTGCCGATGTGATCGTCTTGCTCTGGCAACGAGGGGCCTTCTTTCCGGGGTGAGACGGTCGCCGACCGTGCTCGGACACCGTCACGCTGCCCCGGTCGCGCCGAGGTAAGGGCGCGTACAGCGAAGACATGCCGCCGCTGTGGTCCGGAAAACGAAACAGGGCAGCTCGCACTGGGGCGATCGAGCCGCTCAGCGAAGGTGGCTCGCCCGAAGGGCCGATGGCTCTCTCGGCACGCTGGGGCCTCGGTAAGCCTGTGCGGAGACTCGATCGAGAGGTTTCTTGTCAACTCAGGTTGACATCAGGCGCTTGTCAACCTAGGTTGACAGTATGAGCGGAGCTACCGAACTCGCCGACCGTGCGGGCGATCGCGATCCCCGGGTCGGACTGCGGGCCGTTGCCGCACTGCGCCGGCTCCTGGAGCAGCTGGAGGCCGTGCAGGTGCGCAATGCGCGCAACCAAGGCTGGTCGTGGCAGGAGATCGCCAACGAACTCGGTGTCAGCAGGCAGGCCGTGCACAAGAAACATGGGAGGCATTGATGTTCGAACGGTTCACGAAGGAGGCCCGTGAGGTGGTCGCGGGGGCGGTCGAGCAGGCCGAGGCGGCGGGAGCGAAGCGCGTAGATGCCGAGCACCTGCTGCTCAGCCTGTTGGACCGGGAGGGGAGCCGCGGCTCCTTCGCGCTGGTCGCACTCGGTTTCGCCGAGCACAAGGAGTCGGTGCGGCGCGCGCTGGAGGAGACGCGCAGGCGGGCCGGCCTGTCGCAGGCGGAGACCGATGCCCTCGCCGGACTGGGGATCGACGTGACCGACATCGTCGCCCGGGTGGAGGAAGCGCACGGGGCCGGGTCGATGGCCCCCGGCGGCCTCGCGGAAGACCGGAAATCCGGGCACCGTCCCTTCGGCAAGGGCGCCAAGGACGTCCTGGCGGCTGCCCTGCGCGCAGCCGCCACGCGCCGGGACCGGCGCATCGGCGACGAGCACATCCTGCTGGCCCTGACACTCCGCCCCGGCGTTCCCGCCGAGGTCCTCGCCGACCACGGAGTCACCTACGACTCTCTCACCCGGGTGCTGTACGGGGCCGGCGAAGCCACCGCGGGCTGACCGCGGCCGCAGGACGCCGACGCAGAGTCTTCGCGGGGGAGAGGCTGAAGGCGTCCTGCCCGTGCTGTTGCCCCGGCCGGCCTGGGGCAAGCGGCAGATCATGGCAGAGGCCAGAACACTGGGCACCGCGGACATCTCACGGCTCCCGGCGAGGACTGCCGCACCCCGCTTGCTCCCGCCCCGCTCGGCGGCCACCCGCAGCACACCGGCCCGACTGGCCCGCCTCGAGCGGCGGCTGGACGTGGACGAGGTGGCCGAGACCCTGCTCGCCGAGGCGCGTCTGCGGCCGGCGTCCCCCGGCAGAGCGGAAGACGCCGGCTTTCCGGGCCCTGCCGCACCCTGATCACCATGGCGCGGCCGCACCGGACGGATCACCCGAGCCATGCGCACGGGGACCGGGCCGTTCGTCGCGCGCCGCGGTGAGCGTGGCCTCGTCGGTGATCCGCGACGTGAGCCGGGACTGGACCAGGATTGAGGTTTCCCGTCGAGCCCAGGTGACTGACCGGTTTGACTTGTTGTGGGCTCGTGGGAGGCTGGAAAACGTGGGTCGGCAGGGCGAGCACCAGGCTGGGCCAGGCGCGACTACGGGCGGCTGAGGTCGACGGAACCACGGCTCTCGGACGCGTGGGGCTGAGCGTGTGCGGTGCAGCGGCGCATCGCGGACGTGCCTTCGATGAGAGGACACGCGATGGATGGCACAGCCGACTTCACTCAGTGGCTGAAGGGCCACGACGAGGAGCTGAACGCTCTGGGGGACCTCGCGCGCCGAGTCGAGAGCGACCCCCGATGGCCCGATGGCGCGGATGTCGAGACGTACCGGGAGTATCTGGAGGACAACGGGGCCGCTCCGGAACTGATCGACACCCTGTCCGAAGCGTGGGGCGAGTTTGACTCCGTGCGTCACTGAGACGGCTCCGGCCCAGCCGTTCGCGCGACTCCACCGCCCGGCAGACGATGCAGGCGCTGGGCCCCGGCCCCGACGTGATGCTTGCCGACCGAACGAAAAGGGCGGCGTACCCAGTCGGGATCACCGGGCGGAACCGGGTTGGCCGGGTGCCGGACCGGCATCGGTTGGCGGAAGTGTGCCACGGGTACCCGACACGGAGTGCGGTGGCCCGCTCCTCGGCGTTCCGGTGCGGCTGACGTCGGAGCTGATCACGCCGCGCGGTCCGGCCGCTGGGTGGGGTGTCTGACAGTGGTGAAATCGGGAGAGATCAGTCATGACGTATCGGGACTTCCTGGGTGCCGTACGGCAACACGGCGAGTACGCCGATCTTGAAGAAGCCGCGGCCGTCACGGAGGCCGTGCTCGGCACGCTCGGTGAGCGGCTCCAGCTCGAGGCGGCAGATCACCTCGCGGACGAGCTGCCGCTGGAGATCGGGGAATTCCTCGTCGGCGTGGACGACCATGGAAGGACCTGGGGTGTCGAGGAGTTCGTGCACCAGGTCGCCGTGGCCTCGGGAGACGACGAGGAGACTGCGCGTCCGCACGCCGAGGCCGTGCTGACCGTGCTCGCGGAGACGGTTTCGGGTGGCGAGCTGAACAAACTGATCAGCCGGCTGCCGTCCGGTTACGCCGAACTGTTCGGGCATCCGGAACTCACCTGACGGCTTGCTGGCCCCGCTCAGGCTCCCCGGCCGTATGAAGCGTTCCAGGAGCACGGACGGCAGCTCCGGGTCGGGCTCCATGACGGCCGAGTTCGTCATGGAGTGAACCTCCGGGTCGGGTGGCGTACGGGCGGTCAGTGGGCGTGATGCTCGGTGATCCAGCGGGCCGCCAGAAGACCGGAGACCGCGGTGAGGACGGCGGCGGCGACGACGGTGGCGTCGAGGCCGAGGACGTCGGCGAGAAGCCCGGCGACGAGGTCTCCGGCGGCGTAGCCGATGTCCCGCCAGAAGCGGTAGGTGCCCAACGCGTTGGCTCGCCAGGCGGGGTGGGCGTGGTCGGATATGGAGGCGATCAGGGCGGGGTAGACCATGGCGGTGCCGAGCCCGAGGAGGACGGCGGACAGAACGCCCGCGAGCAAGGGGGTGTCCAGCAGGGTGAGGGCCAGGACGAAGCCGGCGGCCTGGACGAGCATGCCGTACACGATGAGCGGTTTGCGGCCGATGCGGTCGGCGAGATGGCCGGTGGCGGTCTGGCCGATGCCCCACAGGATGGGGTAGAGGCCCTTGATCAGGCCGACGGCCGCAAGACCCAGGCCGTGGTCGGTGAACAGCAGCGGGAAGACGCCCCAGGTGAGGCCGTCGTTGAGGTTGTTGATCAGTCCTGCCTGGCTAGCGCCGCGCAGTGACCGGTTGTGCCAGGAGGTGCGGGCGAACGTCTGGGCCAGGCCGGTGCGCTCGTCGCCCGACCGAGGCCCGGGGTGCCGGGAGAGTTCGAGGGCGACGTGGGCCGCCGTGTCGTGTACGACGAGCGCCAGCGCGAGGCCCGCGGCGACGAAGACGACGCCGATGAGCTCGGGAACGGGGCGCAGGCCGTAGGCGGTGGCGAGGTAGCCGGTGAGCAGGGCTGTGGCACCGACGGCGGTGTAGCCGGCGGCCTCGTTCAGGCCGGTCGCGAGGCCCCGTCCGGCGGGGCCGACGAGGTCGATCTTCATGTTGACGGTCATCGACCAGGTCAGGCCCTGGTTGAGACCGAGGAGGACGTTCGCGGCGACGATCCAGCCCCAGGAGGGTGCCCAGGCGAGCGCGAAGGGTACGGGGATGGCGATCAGCCATCCGGCGAGCAGGAGTTGCTTGCGGCGGAAGCGGGCCGTCAGGGCGCCCGCGGCGAGGTTGGTCAGTGCCTTGGTCAGTCCGAAGGCGATGATGAAGGAGAAGACCGCCAGGTCGCTGGTCAGGCTGAAGGCCTCGCTGCCGATCAGCGGCACGGTGGTCCGCTCGAGGCCGACGAGGCCGCCGACACAGACGTTGACGAGGACCAGGAGAGCGAACTGCGGCCAGTTCTCCCGCAGTCCCAACCGCACCGGCGGGGCGCCGGAGGTCTCGGTGGCCCGGACCGTCGTCACAGGGTGCCCTTCTCGCCCCGGTCGAGCCGGCTGCCGGTGGTGGCGGTGCCGCCGCCCGCTTCACTCCACGCGGCGATAGCGCCGGGAGAGGTGCTCGTAGCCCTCGTCCACCAGCTCGATCAGCTGTTCTTCGGTGAAGCCCACGGCAGCTCCTCTCAGAAAGATCCATCGCGCGGGGTGCGGTCGGCGTCTGCACCCTCGGCCTCTCTACGATATTCCATAGATTCATGGAATATGGCCCGAGGGTCCGTCCGTGGGACCCGCACGGAACCCGCGACGGTCCGAGGTGATGGCGGCCGAGCGGCCGGGTGAGGCTCCGCGGTGGCAGCGGTGTGGCCGCATTGTCGGTGCGGCGCCCTATGTTGGCCCGGTGACGCGAAGTGTGATCGACGAGCGGGCTATCGAGGCAGCGGTCATCGACGCCGAACAGGCGACAGCCGAGTTCGACGGGGCCTGTCGGTGGCTGGTTGCCGCCCGACAGGGGCCGATGGAGCCGCTTGCGGCCGAGGTCTGGGTGTTTGACAGGGATCTTGCCCGGGTGGTTTTGGTGCAGCACCGATGGCGGGGTTGGGTCCCTCCGGGAGGGAAGGTCGAGGCCGGGGAGACACCGCGTGAGGGAGCGATCCGGGAACTGCTTGAGGAAACGGGCCTTCGGGTCGAGCTGCTCCCCGAGCCGGCAGCGGTCGCCGTTCGCTCCTATCACCCGGACTGGCCGGTCACTCTCGGGTTGTCGTATGCCGCGATCGTTGACGCAGCGGTCCCGTTCGTCGCGGAGCCCGGTCAGCCGGTGGCCTGGAAGCGGCTGGATGAGGACTGGGAAAGCTGTTTTCCCGGCGATCTCGCCCGCATCCGTCAGCACGCTACATGGTTGGCTGATCGGTTGGGCTGACGCCGAGGAGCCGCAACGGGCCGACTTGACCGTGAGCCCTCGGAGTGTGAGCAGGCCGCGCGGCGCTTCCCGCCGATCCCACCCAGGGCACCGGTGTGGCCAAGCGGCACTGGGAGTGACTTCCCGATGGAGAAGCCAAGTTGTGTGCGTTGGGCAGGACCGGCTCCGTCATCAGTCGAACCACACCACGAGTCGCACGTGTTCCGGGCCATGCAGCCGTGCAAGGGTTCCCATCACGTCCCAGACCGGCGCCCAGTGGGTCTCCGCCCGCCACCACCCACCGTCGGCCGGAGACTGCCCGCCCGGCCGCCCCCGGGGTCGCTGATTACGTGGCGGGAGCGTTGCGCGGCTGGCCGCGGACGGATATCCCGGATGTTCGGAGGCGGACCGAGTACCATATTCCATAGATTCGTGGAGGATGGGGAGGACCATGGCGGACCGAGCCTCGAAGTCCGAGCTGTACGACGCGTTCGCGGCCAGCGGGAAGGCACTGGCGAGCGGAAAGCGGCTGGAACTGCTCGACCTCCTCGCCCAGGGCGAGCGCACCGTCGACGCGCTGGCCAAGGCGGCGGGACTGAACCTGACGACCGCCTCCGCTCACCTGCAGATCCTCAAGCAGGCAGGCTTCGTCGCCACCCGCCGTGAGGGCGTGCGCATCCACTACCGGCTCGCGGGCGACGACGTCGCCCAGCTGTTCGCCCTGTTGCGCAAGGTCGCCGAAGCCCACCAGGCCGCTGTACCGCCCGCACGCGACGCCTACCTCGGCGACGGCGGTGACGAGGTCACTCGCGAAGAGCTGGCAGCGCGGGCCGCAGCCGGACGGGCCGTGCTTCTGGACGTGCGACCCGTCGAGGAATACCGGGCCGGGCACATCCCCGGCGCCGTCTCCATCCCCGTCGAGGAACTCGCCGACCGCATCGGCGAACTGCCCGACGACGCCGAGATCGTCGTCTACTGCCGAGGCGAGTACTGCGCCCTCGCCTACGACGCCGCCCGGCTGCTCACCGACCGCGGCCGCCGCGCCATCCGCCTCAACGACGGCATGCTCGAATGGCGCCTGGCCGAGATGCCCGTGGACGCCGGAGCCCTCGCATGACCCAGTGCCCGCCCCACCACCCGGGCCTGGTCGGCGGACCGGTCTACCTGGACTACAACGCCACCACCCCCGTGGACCCCCGTGTCGCCGACGCGATGGCACCCCACCTGACCGCCCACTTCGGCAACCCCTCCAGCACCCACACCTACGGCGCCGAACCCCGACGCGCGCTCGCCACGGCCCGGGCGCAGGTCGCCGGCCTGATCGGCGCCCGCCCCGGCGAGATCGTCTTCACGGCCTCCGGCTCGGAGGCCGACCTGCTCGCCCTGCGCGGCGCCGTCCTTGCCTCCGGCCGCGCCCACCCCCACGTGATCACCCAGGCCACCGAGCACCCCGCCGTCCTGGCGACCTGCCAGGCCCTGGAACGCTTCCACCACGCGCGCATCACCGTGCTGCCCGTGGACCACGAGGGCCTGCTCGACCCGGCCGCACTCGCCGCCGCCCTCGACGAGGACACCGTGCTGGTCTCGGTCATGGCCGCCAACAACGAGACCGGCGCCCTCCAACCGGTCAAGGAGCTGGCCGGCATCGCCCACCGGGCCGGAGCGCTGTTCCACTGCGACGCCGCCCAGGCCGCCGGGAAGATCCGTCTCCACGTACGGGAGCTGGGCGTGGACCTGCTCACGCTCGTCGGCCACAAGATGTACGCGCCCAAGGGCGCCGCCGCCCTCTACGTCCGCGACGGGGTCCCCCTCGAACCCGTCGTCTACGGCGGCGGCCAGGAGAACGGGCTGCGCGCCGGCACCGAGAACGTGACCCTCGCCGTCGCCCTGGGCACCGCCGCCCGACTCGCCGCCGAAGACCTCGCGAGCGACATCCCCTCGCGGATCACCTGCCTGCGCGACGACCTGCACCGGCGGCTCGCCGACGCCCTTCCCGGCCGGGTCCGGCTCAACGGCCCCCAGGAGCGGCGGCTGCCGAACACCCTGAACATCAGCATCCGCGGCGCCGCCGGCCACCGGGTCCTCGACCAGGCACCGCAGGTCGCGGCCTCCACCGGCTCCGCCTGCCACAGCGGCACCCACACCCCCTCACCCGTGCTCAGCGCCATGGGCCTCGAACCCGCACGGGCCCTGGAAGCCATCCGGCTCTCCCTGGGCCGCTGGTGCACCCCCGACGAGATCACCGCGGCAGCCAGGGCCCTGGCCACGGCAGCCGTTGCCGTCACCGCACCAGCAGGCAGCCGGTGAGCGCCCCGGCCCCCGACCCGCCCGAGCGTGCGGACATCACGGTCGACGGCACGGGTCTGCTGTGCGTCACCCTCCTGCTGAGACTCCGGGCCGCCATCGAAAGCGCCGCCCCCGGCACCCTCGTCCACGTCATCGCCACCGACCCCGCCGCACCCCTCGACCTGCCCGCCTGGTGCCATATGACCGGCCACACGTACCTGGGCTCCGTCCCCGCCAGCGTCGAGCAGCCGGTGTACGCGCTGCGCATCGCCCCCGGCGCGCATCCCACCCGCCCGGACGCGCCGTGGCACACCACCCAAACAGCCTCGGGGAGCGACGGACGGCAGGGGACAGCGCCGTAGCACTCGCAGACCTCCCACACCGGTTCGATCAGACCGCCGAGCGTGGACGGAGCCAGACCTTTCCGTATCGGGCGCCGCCGACTGGACCTAGAAAGGTGTCGTACGGAGGGACCAGCGCGCCCCGGCACAAGGCCCGGCGAGCGTCAGGGCCGGGCCAGGACCCGTATCGTGCGCACCGTGGGGTCCGCGGCGTCCGGGATCAGGAAGCCGTGCTCGACACCGCTGCGCAGATAGTCCAGGACGCTGTCGGTGATCACCTCGCCGGGCGCGACGACGGGCACACCGGGCGGGTAGGGACTGATCATTTCGGCGGCGATCCGCCCGTGGGCGCGTTCCGCCGGCACCTGTTCGGCCGGGCCGAAGAAGGCATCCCGCGGCAGGACGGCCTGCTCCAGCTCCAGTGCCGAGCCCTCGGGCAGGCGGACCTCCGGACGGCGCTCGACGGAGTCGGCTCCCTCGACCAGTGAGCGCAGTGAGTCGACCAGGAGTTTCTCCGTCTCGTCGTCGTCGGCGTGGGTGATCGACGCGCTGATACGGCAGGTGTCCGACCCGCCGACGTCCACGTGGCGGTGCGCGCGCAGCCACTCCGCGGCCTGCATGCCGCTCATGCCGAGCTCGCGCACGTCGATCACGATCTTCAGTGGGTCGAGGTAGGCGGCCAGTCCCTCGTGGACGATCTCATGGCCCATGACCCGCAGACCCGGCATCTCGTCGGCCGCCGCCCGGATCCGCTTCGCCCGGTGCAGTGCCGCGTCCAGCAACTCGCGCCCCCGCTCGACCATCTGGCGCCGCCATCCGTCGAGGGCGGCGTACACCAGGGACGAGGCGCTCGTCGTGCCGAGCAGGTCCTCGCGCTGCTTGAGCACCTCGGGCGCGATCCGGCCGCCCTGCAGATGGAAGACCGAACTCTGTTCGATCGCGCCACCCATCTTGTGCACACTGGTGACGACCAGATCCGCATCGGCGTCCATGCCCCACGGGGGAAGGCCGGGGTGGAAGGGCAGGTGCGCGCCCCAGGCCTCGTCGACGATGAGCGGTACGTCGTACTCGTGGCACACGTGGGCCACCGCGGCGATGTCCGCACAGGTACCCCAGTCGGTGGGCGTGATCAGCAGCATGCCCTTGGCGTCGGGATGCTCGGCGAGACGCCGGCGCACGTCGTCGGGCTCGGGTGGATGGGCGAGATGGCGGTCGGGGTCGAACTTCGGGTGCACCCAGATCGGCTCCACTCCGTTGATGACCACCGCGGCGACCACCGACTTGTGGGCGTTGCGCGACAGCAGCAGCTTCTCTCCCGGTCCCGCCACCGCGAGCATCGCGGTCTTGACCGACAGGGAACTGCCGCAGGTCGAGAAGAACGCCTGCTCGGCACCGACCGCGTCGGCCATCAGGTCCTGGGCCTGGCTGAGCACACCCTGGGACTGCCGCCGGTCGTCCAGCCCGTTCAGGGACAGCACGTCCGAGCGGAAGACATCCATGCCCAGGACCTCCGCAACGCGCGGATCCACTCCCCGCCCCTGCTTGTGCCCCGGTGGTCCATAGGCCACGTCCCCACGGCGTCGGAACTCCTGCAGGGCCTCCAGCACGGGTACGCGTGAGTGATCCATCGCTCCTCCAGGTCTCGGTCCCGGCGTGCGTGCCCGGACACGGGGTCGACGTCGACGGCGATCGACGGCGCGGACGTGCCGCGCGGCCGGACCGCGCGGTCTGTTGAACGGGTTGCTTCCGCCGCGCGCTCCAAACTCGGTGAACCGCACCGGTGCCCCGCCGATGCGGTCTCATGGACGGGCCGACGCCCCCGGCCTGCCGGTGGACACATCGGCGAACGCCCGGCATGCGCACAGATGCCGCATGACACGGGGCAGGCGGCATGCGGCCGAAGCTGTCGGGCATCCGGTCCACCTCGGGCTTCACGTCGGGCGTCGGATGCTCATCGCCGGGCATACGGCCGATGTGTCGGGCCGCCGGCCGGTGGAACCCGTTACCGCCGACGCCGGTCCGATGCCCCCAGGGCCACCCCCTGTCTCTTAACCACATCT
>NZ_MUBM01000358.1 GCF_002154505.1 Streptomyces carpinensis
CGGGGCGCAGGGGCGGGGGCGCCCGCTCAGCCCTTGAGCCCGCCGGCGGTGAGGCCGCTCATGATGTTCCGCTGGAACACCAGGAAGATGAGCAGGGTCGGAAGCGAGGCGATCGTCAGTGCGGCGATGAGGACGTTGACGGGAACCCCGTTGGAGAGCGAGTAGATGCCCACGTTGAGGGTCTGCTTCGTCGGATCGGGCAGGGTGAGCATCGGCCAGAGGAAGTCCTTCCAGACGCCGACGACCGCGAAGATCGACACGACGCCGAGGATCGGCCGGGAGATGGGCAGCACGATCGACCGGAGGATGCGCATCGGGGAGGCGCCGTCCATCGAGGCGGCATCCAGGAGCTCCTTCGGGATGGAGTCGAAGAACCGCTTGAGCAGGAAGATGTTGAAGGCGTTGGTGACGGACGGCAGCCAGATCGCCCACGGCGTGTTCAGCAGGTTCCGGTGCACGATCGGCACGTCCAGGACGGTGAGGTACTGGGGGACGACCAGCACGGTGGCCGGGATCATCAGCGTGGCCAGCATCATGCCGAGGATCGCCTTGCCGAGCACCGGGCGGAGCTTGGATAGCGAGTACGCGGCGGCGACGTCCAGGACGAGCTGGAAGGCCAGCGCGCCGAGCGCGTAGAAGAGCGTGTTGAACAGCAGGGTCGACAGATCCATGACGTCCCAGGCGCGGCTGTAGTTGCCCGGGGCGAAGGACTTCGGTATCAGGGTCGGCGGTGTCCGGACGACCTCCTGCGCGTCCTTCACACCGCTGGAGGCCATCCAGTACAGCGGGCCGAGGAACACCAGGGTGAAGCCGAGGACGACCACTCCGAAGACGGTCCAGTAGAGGACTCTGCCCCGGGGCCGCGCGACTTGGGCCGGTGAGATGAGTGTGCGTGTGGACATGCCGGTCTCCCCCGGGCTACTCGTCGTCGTTGCGGCTGAGCTTCACGTACACCGCCGAGAACCCGGCGAGGAGTACGAGCAGCAGCAGGCCGAGCGCCGCCGCGGCACCGTAGTTGTTGAAGTTGAAGGCGTACTGGTAGATGAGGTAGACGACCGTGGTGGTCGAGCCCTCGGGTCCGGCGCCGCCGGTGAGCAGGAACGGTTCGACGAAGACCTGCATGGTCGCGATGATCTGCATCAGCATCATCAGCGACAGGATCAGCCGGGTCTGCGGGATGGTGACGTGCCAGATCTTGCGGAACAGGCCGGCGCCGTCCAGCTCGGCGGCCTCGTACAGCTCGCCGGGGATGCCCTGGAGCGCGGCGAGGTAGATGAGGGCGGCGCCGCCCATGTTCATCCACGTCGAGGCGATGACCACGGACAGCATCGACAGGTCGGAGTCCTGCAGCCACTGCTGCTCGGGCAGGTGCAGGAACCGGAACACCTCGTTGAACAGACCGTATCCGGGGTCGTAGAGGTACTTGAAGAGCAGCACCGAGGCGACCGGAGGGAGCATCACCGGCAGGTAGACGAGCAGCCGGAGGTAGCCCTGGCCGTGGCGGAACTCGTTGATGACGATGGCGGCGACGAAGGGGACCGCGAAGCCGAGCAGCAGCGCCAGCACGGTGAACAGCAGCGTGTTGCGCCAGGCCTGCCAGAACGCCGGATCGTGGTAGACGGTGGTCAGGTTGTGCAGGCCGACCCAGGTGACCCTGCCGTCCTTGGTCTTCTGGAAGGCGAGGAGGAACTCCCTGATCATCGGGTACCAGGAGAACACCGCGAAGCAGCCGACCGCGCCGATGAGGAAGCCGTGTGCGGTGAGGTTGCGCCTCAGGCTCTTGGCGATGCGCCCACCGGGTGGTGCAGGAGCCGTCCTGCGCGGGGGTGACGAGCGGGCGGGGTCCGCCGTGCTCGGGGTCAGACTGGGGGCCGCCATCGTCTCTCCTCGGTACTGGGCTGCCGGTTGCTGTGGTGCTGAGGGCGCGAGTGGTCGGGGTCCCGTGCGGCCGGGACACGGTGTTCCCGGCGGGAGCGGGCCGTCCTGCCCGCCCCCGCCGGGGACCGGTCACTGGTTGGCCAGGACCTGGTCCACCTGTGCCTCGGCCGTGGAGAGCAGCTTGTCGATGTCGGCGTTCTTGTCGGTGAGGACGCCGGACATCACGTTGTCGAGGACCTTGTAGATCTCCTGTGCCTTCGGCGGTTCGGCCTTGCCGGGCACCGGGTTGTCCATGAAGGTCTTGAAGTTCTCGACCGGCATGGTGGCGTTCGTCCTGCGGGCGGCGTCGTCCTCCTTCTTGGACTCGCCGAGCCAGAAATTGGGCTGGGGGACGCCGACCGGGAGCTTGTCGGCCTTGGTGCGCGCCCAGTCGAACTGGCCCTTGCCGACGGTGAGGTTCTTGAAGTTCAGCCAGGCGATCGCGGCCTTGATCTTGTCCGAGGAGATGCCGTTCTTGATCATGTAGTTGTTGCCGCCGGCCAGGGTGCTCTTCTCACCGGGGATCGGGCCCATCCCGAAGTTCTCGTACTTGGCGCCGAGTTGCTGGACCATGTACGCGATGTCGTCGGGGGCGGCGAGGAACATGCCGAGCTTGTCGGTGGCGATCTGCTTCTGCAGGTCGCCCCACTTGAGCAGCTGGGTCTTGCCCATGCTGTCGTCCTCCCAGCGCATGGCGTGGAGGTTCTGCAGCACCTGACGGCCCATGTCGTTGTCGAACGCGGCCTTCTTGCCGCTCGGGTCCACGACGTCGCCGCCGCGGCTGTACATCTGCGCGGTGAAGTGCCAGCCGCCGGTGTTGGCGGCGCTGTACTCGCCGTAGCCGGCGATGCCGTTGCCGAGGCCGGCGATCTTCTTGGCGGCGGCGCGGACCTCCTCCCAGGTGCGCGGCGGGTTGTCGGGATCGAGGCCGGCCTGCTTGAACAGCTTGCGGTTGATGAGCAGACCCATGGTGTAGTTGCTGGTGGGCAGCCCGTAGAGCTTGCCGCCCTGCTTGAGTGAGCCGAGGACGTTGGGGTCGATGTCCTTCAGCAGCGGGACGCTCTTGTCGTTGACGTAGGCCGTGATGTCCGCGGCGCCGCTGTTGTCGAGCACCTGCGGCAGGTCGGTGAAGTACGTGTAGAAGACGTCGGGCTGGGAGTGGGCCTTCAGCATCGCGGTGAAGCGCGCGGGCTCCTCGCACTGACCCGGCGTGGACCGGCCCTCGATGGTCACGTTCGGGTACTTCTTGTTGAACTCGGCGACGTCCTCCTTCCACTCCCTGAGCTCGGCCGCCTTCGCCGTCGGGGGCATGCAGTCGATCGTGAGCGTCACCTTGGTCTTCGGGTCCAGCGGGGCGGCCGGGTCCGAGGAGCCACCTCCTTCGGAACCACCGGAGCCGTTGTTGCTCGCGCTCGTGCCGCAGGCGGCGAGCGCGGTCAACGTGAGCGCGGAGACGAGGGCGACCGCGCTGGCGCGGCGGGTGCGGCGGAACCGGGCACTTCTCATGGGTGGTCCCCTTCGGGCATGAACGGTGAGGTCGCCCCACCGTCGGTGCGACTCGGTGCGTTGTGGGGCGCGGCACACTCAATCACCACTCGCAGATGAACGCAATATATCGCGCCAGTTTCGTAATTGTTTGACAAGCCTCGTCGTTCATATGCGAGAGGAGGCGCCAGTGGGAGCCCAGAAGCCTTGCGGGGCCCAGAGAACACAGAGCAGCCCACCAGCGGTCCTACGTCGACCTCTACGCCAAACGCACGCAAGACCGGTGCAAGGTTCCGCAAGGAGCTTGCACCGGCCTCGACAGGCCCGAGGGGCCTGGTCGTGATGTGCGGTTACGGGTTGATGTTGATCTTGAATGTCGATGTGGTGTTGCGTATGTCGACGGCGTTGTTGTTCAGCCTGAGCCCGTTGAACGTCACCTCACCCACGGCCGGGCCCTGCCCCGCCTCGGGCATCTCGTTGGCCCACAGGCCGAAGCCCGACTTCGCGTCGTAGGCGTCCCCGCTCTTGCGGGCGCCGGAGATCGAGATGTCGGTGAAGACCGTGTCCTTGATGGGGTACTCCGGCTGGGAGCCGTCGTACTTCGTCTGGAACATCACCCCGCTGTAGGTGGGGTCGACGATGTCGACGTGGTTGATCCGGATGCCCTGGAACACCTTCGAGGCGGAGAACAGCCAGATCCCCGGGAAGGTCTGCGCGCCCCAGAAATGACCGCCGGCCCGCTCGATCGTCACGTTCTCGAACGTCGTGGGACCGGTCCCGAAGCCGTTCATCGGATAGCCGAAGTCCAGCGACGAGATGGTGATGCCGGAGTACACCAGCGTGTCCGCGATGCGGATGTTGCGGAAGGTGTTGTCGTAGCCGCCGTAGACGGCCACACCCGCGGCCCGCCAGGTCAGGGTGGTCGTCAGGTTCTCGTAGACGTTGTTCTTCTCGTCCGCGCCGCCCGCGTCGATCGCCGAGAACAGCGCGAAGCTGTCGTCGCCGGTGGCGCGCGCGTCGTTGTTGCTCACGAGGTTGTCCGTGGAACCGTTGGTCATGTTGATGCCGTCGGCGAACATGTCCCGGATCCGGGAGTTCCTGATGGTGATCCGGTCGGTGTTGGCCCCCCAGTAGAGGCACACCATGTGCTCGTTCCAGATGTCGTCGATGACGATGTCCGACACGCCCGAGAAATCGAACATCTTGCCGGGGCCGTCGATGCGCGAGGTGTAGTTGCCGAAGTAGGCGAAGCCCTTGAAGAGCGAGCCCTTGGCCGTCCCGTCGGCCCGGAAGCCGATGTCGGTGTTCTCCTGCGTCGACGGCGCGTGGAAGGTCGTGTACCAGGGGCCGGCGCCGACCACGTTCACGGCCTTGCCGTACACCTGGAACTTGTTCGACGTCTCGTAGTCGCCGGGCGGCAGGTAGACACCGACGAGCTTGCCCGTGGTGTCCATGCGGACCTTGTCCAGGGCGTCCTGCACGGCCTGCTGGGTGAACCCGGCGGGCACGACGTACGCGGCCGGGTCGGGGTTGGCGACCGGTGCGACCTGCTCCAGGTTGACGAAGTCGATCGCGTAGGTCGAGGTGTTGGCGGCGTCCTTCTGCAGCCGGATCGTGCTGCCCTTGGGAACGGTCTCGCCCAGGAGGATGTGTGCCTCGTCGTAGATGTGCCGCGGGGCTCCCGAGCCCGGGGAGTTGCCGGGCGCGCTCTCCGCCCCATACAGCCAGGCGTACTTCGACGTCAGCGGCAGCGCCTTCTTGAAGACGCCGTCGACGTAGACGTCGATGGTCGAGTCGATGCCCCCGCCGCCCGGCGCGTCGGGGATGGAGAAGCGGGTCACCAGGGTGTTGGTCGCGGCCCGGGTGGTGAACTCGACGTACTGCCCCGTCTGGTCCAGCTTGACTGCCTTGCGGCCGGAGGCCTCGCCCGCGATGTCGCCCACGGTGCGGTTGGGGCCGACGACGGTGGCGCCACCGCCGAGGGCGCCGTCCTCCGCCTCGTACATGTCGTACGGCATGTTCGCGCCGCGCCCCACGAACAGCGGCTGGGTGGAGCTGTTGTTCTCGCGCTTGACCGGCACTTCGTTGGCGTCGTCGGCGACGACGACCTTCACGGTGTAGGAGCCGTCGGCGGCGGTCCAGGGGCCGAGGTCCACGTCGGCCGAGGAACCCGGGGCGAGTGTCCCGGTGTAGGTGCCCGTCAGGGTCTTGACCGTGTCGCCCTCGGCGTCGGTCAGGGTGAGGGTGACACCGTGGTCGCCCGCCGCGGCGGCCAGGGTGCCCTGGTTCCTGAGCCTGGCCTTGAACGTGACGGACTGGCCGGCCGCCGGGCTCGACGGCGAGGTGGTCACCGAGGACACGACGAGGTCCGAGGAGTCGACCGGCTTGACCACCAGCGGCTCGGGGCTGGTGTAGGTGTTGTTGGACTCGTTCTGCTCGATGACCGCGTCACCGTCGTCGGCGACGGCGCTGAGCTGGTAGGTGCCGGCGTCGCGCTGCCCGAGGGACGCGGTGACGGTGGTCTTCTCCCCCGCCGCCAGGGCACCGACCTGCGCGGCGGCGACCTCGGAACCGCCCAGGCGCACGGCCAGGCTGCTCGCCGGGGCGTCGGCCGAACCGCTGTTGCGTACGGTGGCCGAGACGCTGATGCGGTCCGACTCCACCGGGGCGGACGGCGACACGGTCAGCCCGGTGACCTCCAGGTCGGGGTTGGGCGCCGGGACGCCGATCACCTGGAACTCGGCGACCTGGCCCGCCGTGGCGCCCGAGTTGGCCGTGAACTTCAGCTGCACGTCGGCCACCCGGGCGGACACCGGGATGGCGACGCTGTTGCCGCCGGCCGGGTCGAAGGTGTAACTCTCCGCACCTACAAGGGACTTGAAGCCGCCGGCGCTCTGCTCCCGGCCCATGACCTCGATGGTCTGCGTGCGCTTGGACCAGGCGGGGTCGGGGTTCAGCCTCAGGACGAGGTGGTCCAGGTCGGCGTTGGCGCCGAGCTTGACGGTGAGCGTGTTCGGGTAGCTGCCGGCCGCGCCTTCCCAGTAGGTGGTCACGCTGTTGTCGTTGGCGTTCGCGGCGACGTAGGTGTCCACCACGGACGAGGCGGCGATGGGCTTGCCGACGGCGAGGTCGGACCCGTTCCCGCCGGTGCCGTTGCGGGTCACGCTGTTGCTGGGGACGGACTGGTTGCCCGCCGCGTCCTTGGCCCGCACGTAGTAGGTCACCGTGCTCGTCGCGGGCTGGGTGTCGGTGTACGTCGTCACGTCACCGGCGACGCTGTCGCGCAGGGTGTTGTTGGCGTAGATGTCGTAGCCGGTGACCTTGGTGTCGTCCACGGAGGCGGTCCAGGTCAGTTTGATCTTCCCGTCCGCCGTCTCGGTGCAGGTGAGGTTCGACGGAGCGGTCGGGGCCTGGGTGTCGCCCTTGTCGCCGGCACGGGTGACCGTGTTGCTGTCGGCGGACTGGTTGCCGGCCGCGTCCCGCGCGCGTACGTAGTACGACACGGTCTCGCTCGTCGGCCGGGTGTCGGTGTACGTGGTGACGTCACCGGCGACGCTGCTCAGCAGCGACCCGTCGGCGTAGATGTCGTACCCCGTCACCCCGACGTTGTCGGTGGCCGCGTTCCAGGTCAGCCGGATCTGGCCGGTGGCGGGCTCGGTGAGGGCCAGACCGGCCGGGGCGCTGGGGGCCTGGGTGTCGCCGGTGTCCGGGCCGTAGACCTCCAGCTCGGAGATCTGGGCGCCGGGCTGGACGCTGTTCGCGGTGACCAGGACCCGCACATGGCGGGTGGTGGCGGCGTCGAAGGCGATCGTCACCGAGTTCCCGCTCGCGGAATCGAAGGTGTACGCCTGGGAGGCGGTGAGGTCCGTGAAGTCGGTGCCGTTGGTGCTGCCCTGGATCTTCAGCGTCTGGCTGCGCTTGTCCCAGCCGCTCGGCAGCCGCAGGACCACGCGGTCGACGCGCACGGAGGATCCGAGGTCGGCCTGGAGCCACTGCGGGAAGGCGTTGTTGTCGCTCTCCCAGTACGTGGCCCGGTTGCCGTCGTTCGCGTTCGCGGGGGCATAGACCTGGGTGTGGCTGCTGGCGGTCAGGGGCCGGCCGGAGGCGAGGTCTGCCGACGACCCGTCGGCGGCGTGCACCTCCAGCTCGGACAACTGTGCCGCCTTCCAGCCGGTGTTCTCGGTGACGGCGATGCGCACGAAGCGGGTCCGGACCGCCGGGAAGGCCACCGTCACGGTGTTGCCCGACCCGGGGCTGAAGGTGTACGAGGCGGAGGTCTTCAGCGTGCTGAAGCTGGTGCCGTCGGCACTGCCCTGCACGGAGAGGGTCTCACTGCGGCTCTCCCACGCCGCCGGGAGTCTCAGGACGACCTCGTCCACGTTCCGCGTCGTGCCGAGGTCGGTCTGCACCCACTGCGGGAAGCCGGATCCGGCGGCCTCCCAGTAGGTGCCCTGGTTGCCGTCGGTGATGTTCGCAGCGGAGTAGTCGCTCAGCGCACTGCTCGCCGACGCCTTGTCCTCCAGCGCGATGTTCGGACCTCCCGTGGCCCTGGCGGTCACGACCGGACCGGCCAGGGCCAGGAGGCTGCTCACGATCACGGCACTCAGCGTCCGTGATCCCCGTCTACGTAATCTCATCAGTCCCTCGTTCTCGGCCTCGCGTCGGACGGCGCGAGGCGCGGCTCGGTCGGGTTCGTCCGCAAGTGGCGGAGCGACGGAGCGATGTCGTCGACTTGCGTAGGACGCTCAGAGAGTTCCAGATGATTGTCAACTCGTCTACGCTTCGGGAGCGGTGATTTGTGCGCGGTGCACGGCACTTCGCCGACGCGTCGCACACTGCGGGTGACCGTTCCCGGCACGCGGCAGAACGGAGTCGGCATCGGCCGGGCGCCGCGGGGGGGGCGCCCGGCCGATGCCGACTCCGGGAGGTCCTGGACGATATGGGGTGGTGAGTTGGAAGAGCGTGGTGCGGGCGGTCCGGGGTCAGCCGGCCGGCGGCGGCGCGGTCGATCCGCGCAGCACCAGTTCGGGCTCGAAGAGCAGCTCACCGGGGTGCGATCGCGTCCCCTGGAGCTGCGCGCACAGCAGCTCGACCGCCGCACGGCCCATCGCCTCGATGGGCTGACGGACGGTGGACAGCGGCGGCTCGGTGCAGTTCATGAAGGCGGAGTCGTCGAACCCCACCACCGACACGTCCGCGGGGACGGAGAGCCCGCGCCTGCGCACGGCCCTTATGGCACCCAGGGCGAGCGGGTCGCTCGCGCACACGATGCCGGTGATGCCCAGGTCCAGAAGGCGGGCGGCCGCGGCCTGTCCCCCTTCGAGCGAGAACATGGAGCGCACCACGAACTCTTCCGGCAGTTCCGCGCCCGCGGCCCGCGCCACCGCCCGGGCGGCCTCCAGCTTGCGCCGCGAGGGCACGTGGTCGCTGGGGCCGAGGATCAGGCCGATCCGCTCGTGCCCCAGCGACGCCAGGTGCCGCCACGCCTGCTCGACGGCAACGGCGTCGTCACAGGCGACGCAGGGAAAGTCGAGACCCTCGATCGAGGCGTTGATGAGAACGACCGGGATGTCCCGCTCGGCGAGTTGCCGGTAGTGGTCGTGCGGGGCGTCGGCCTGCGCGAACAGACCACCCGCGAAGACCACGCCGGACACCTGCTGCTGGAGCAGGAGGTCCACGTAGTCCGCCTCGGACACGCCCCCCTTGGTCTGGGTGCACAGCACGGGCGTCAGCCCCTGCTGAGCGAGCGCCCCTCCGATGACCTCGGCGAACGCGGGGAAGATCGGGTTCTGCAGCTCCGGCAGCACCAGGCCGACGAGCCGGGCGCGCTCGCCGCGCAGCTGGGTGGGCCGCTCGTACCCCAGCACGTCCAGAGCCGTGAGGACGGCCTGGCGTGTCGACTCGGACACCCCGGGCTTGCCATTGAGGACACGACTGACCGTCGCCTCGCTGACCCCCACCTTCTTCGCCACCTGAGCAAGTCGTCGCGTCATACACGCAAGACTAGCGCAAGTCTCGCAAGCAGATTGCGGCCTGGGCGAGTGCATCGATCCAGGCCATGTCCAGACCAGAGCGGAGGTCCGACGTGAACAGTGCGACTCAGGAGACGTCAGCGGGCCGTGCCCGGCGGGCGCACGGTGTGCAAGATTCGCGCAGTATTTGCAAACTCGGGAGCCGACCGCTCTCTGGCGGCCGTGGCAGCCGCCCGGACGGACGGTCGGCCCGTGCCGGGCACCGCCGGTCAGGCCCGCCCCACGGTCAGGCCCGCGGCCACGACCGTGATGAACGCCGAGAGCGGCAGCATCACCGCCTGGGCGCGACGGAGCCGGCGGTGGACCCGGCACCAGAGGCAGGAGAGAACGCATCCGTCCTGCGGTACGGCGCGTCCTCGCCCTCGTCCGGTTGCGGCCTGACAGCAGGTTGCCGGCACGACGGGCAGTCGATCTCCGAGCCCGTCAGCCAGGAGACCCCTCTCGGCCGGGACGAGGGCGTCCGGTCCGCTTCCCCGCCGTCTCTCATGACATCGCGGCTTCAGGTGAGTCGTAGATCAGGAAGACCTGGTGCAGGCCGGTGATGTGGAAGATCCGGCGGATGTCCGGATTGGTGATCACCAGCCTCAGGTCACCGACCCGCGCGCGGATGCGCTTCTGGATTCCGACGAGGAGTCCGAGACCGGTCGAGTCCATGAACGTCGCACCGGTCAGGTCGACGATGAGGTGGCGCCGGCCTGCCTCGATCCGGTCGGCCACGTATTCGCGAACGCGGGGCACGGTGTAGACGTCGACTTCTCCCTGGATCTCTACGACCGTCCAGTCATCGGCCTCACGGCCATGGATGTGGAATTCGGGCTGCATGGTTCACCTAACGGCAATGCCTTGGGAGGAGGTTGCGCACCATGCCTGCCGCACGTCCGTTCTGCATATGCACGGACGAAGGCAACTAGGTCCGTTCGAAGTCGGCATCGGTGGCTTTCTGCCGCCCCTCGTGCGACCCCCGCGCATGCGCAACCCCGCCCCAGAGTGTCAGAGGCGGGGTTCGCATCGAGCCGAGGGCAGGTCTCGGCCAGTCCGCAGGGCGGCCCACGCCCAGGGCGCGGGGTGCGGGGGCCGCCCTGACCCTGCGTCCTGTCAGCGCAAGGCAATACGACGCTAAAGTCCCGTCCGCGTCTTCGCTCGTTCCGTTACATCGGCCGGACGAGCCGCTCACGGTGCCGGACGAGCTGTTCACCTGACCGGCGTCTCAACGCCCCGTCGCCAGAGTGGCCCCGCCCGTCGCCTCCAGGACCACCCCGGTCACGAAGTCGTTGGCCGTCAGCAGGTGGACCGCGCGGGCGATGTCCTCGGGGCGGCCGACCCGGCCCACGGGGGTGATGGCCGCGAAGCCGTCGAAGAGGGCCTGGCGCCGCTCGGCCGGTACGGCGTCCCACCAAGGGGTGTCCACGACGCCCGGGGAGACCGCGTTGACCCGCAGGGGCGCCAGCTCCACCGCGAGCGGCGGGACCATCGCCTCCAGGGCGCCGTTGATCGCGGCGAGGCCGGCCGTGCCGGGCAGGGCGGCACGGGCGGAGGCGGCGGTGACCAGCGTGACCGAGCCGTCGCGTCGCAGGGTCGGCAGGGCCGCCTGGAGGGTGTTGGCGTGCGGCCAGAACTTGCCGTCGAAGCCCTCCGCCAGCTCCGCGAGATCCAGTTCGGCGAAGGAGCCGCCGCCCTTGGCCCCACTGAGCGCGATCACGAGATGGTCGATCGGGCCGGACTCGGCGAAGAAGGCGTCCACAGCCGGGCGGTCGGACGCGTCCAGACGGTACGTCGTCACCTTGCCGCCGATACGGGACGCGGCCGCGTCGAGACGGCCCTGGCCGCGGCCCGTGATGATCACCTCTGCGCCGTCCGCCGCGAACAACACGGCGGACGCCTCGCCGATGCCGGAGCTGCCGCCCATCACGACGACGCGCTGTCCGGCCAGGGGGTTCCCAGGGGTGGTGTGCGGGGTGCTCATGAGTGGCTTCTCCTGTGGCGTCACCGGGTTCCGACCTGTTGTCGAGAACGTCGGTCTCGTTAAATAGTTACCGAGACCGGTAGTCTCGTCAAGAGAGGGACCGACGGGACTGGGCGAGGGGACCGGGAATTGGGAGAGGATGTGGCTGTGAACAGCAAGGAACCCCGCCCGCACACGGGCCGGCGCCGCAACGAGGCCGCTCGCCGGGCGATCCTCGACGCCGCCCTGGGCCTGCTCGCCGACGCCGACGGCGCCCCGGTGAGCGTGGAGACCATCGCGCGCGCGGCCGGGGTCGGGAAGCAGACTCTGTACAGGTGGTGGCCGTCCAAGGGCGCCGTCCTGCTGGACGCGCTCACCGACCGTGCCGCGCAGGACGTACCCGTGCCGGACACCGGCAGCCTGCGCAGGGACCTCCGGGCGCTGGCCACGGCCACGTTCCGGGCGTCCCAGCGCCCACCGGCCGCGCCGGCCCTGCGCACCCTCGTCCGGGAGGCGGCCCGTGACCCACACCTGGCCGACCTGCTGCGGACGTTCACCGAGTCACGCCGGGCCGACCTGCGCCGGATCCTCCAGCGCGGCCGGGACCGCGGCGAGCTCCCGGCCGACCGGGACGTCGAGCTCCTGATCGACCAGTTCTACGGCTTCTTCTGGTACCGCTTCCTGCTGGGTCACGGCCCCCTGGACACGCCCACGGCGGAGAGGATCACGGATTCACTGCTCGGCTGGGCCGGGGCCGCCGAGGGACCTCAGGAATCGAGCACGGCGGCCACGGCCTCGATCTCGACGAGCTGATCCCTGTAGCCCAGCACGGTGACGCCCATCAGCGTGCTGGGGACGTCATGGTCGGCGAACTGGTCCCGGACGACCTCCCAGGCGGCCACCAGATCCTCCCGCCGGGCCGACGCGACGAGGACCCTCGTGCTGATGACGTCCTGGAGTGACGCGCCGGCGGCGGCGAGCGCGGTCCGCATGTTCTCGACGGCCTTCAGCGCCTGACCCGGGTAGTCCCCGACCGCGGCCGTCGAGCCGTCGTCGTTCAGGGGACACGCCCCGGCGAGGAAGATCAGGCGGGAGTCGGCAGGCGCCGTGGCCGCGTAGGCGTACTCGGCGACGTCGGACAGGGAGCCGGAGCGGATCAGGGTGACGGCACGAGCCACGGTCGTCGGGTCCTTCCCTAGAGTGTGTCGGGTGCGGACAGCCTGCCCGATGCCCGTTGGCACCGCCTTCCTTTTTCTCACCCGCCCGTCGCACAACGCCTCTCTCGCCCCTCCCGCGGGAACACCGCACACTCAGGACGCGTAGAGCTCCTCGATCTCCGCCGCGTACGCGTTCGCGATCGCGCCCCGGCGCAGTTTGAGCGACGGTGTCATGAGGCCGGCGGCCAGGCTGAACTCGGTGGGCACAATCCGGAACGCTCGAATCGACTCGGCCCGCGAGACCGCGCTGTTCGCCATGGACACGGCCCGCCGGATCTCGGCGTGCAACTCCTTGTCGACGGTCGCCCCCGTCGCCCGGGACAGCTGCCTCCCGCGCAGCTGGTGCCAGTGCTCCGACGCCTCGGCGTCCAGGGTGATCAGGGCCGCGACGTACGGCCGGTTGTCGCCGACCACGAGGCACTGGGAGATCAGGGGATGTCTTCGCAGCCTCTCCTCCAGGAGCTGGGGGCTGACGCTCTTGCCTCCGCTGGTGACGATGATGTCCTTCTTGCGCCCGGTGATCACGAGAAAGCCGTCGTCGTCGAGATGGCCCACGTCGCCCGTGGCGAACCAGCCGTCGCGCAACACCGCCCGGGTGCGCTCCGGGTCGCCGTGATAGCCGGCGAACACGACGTCGCCGCCGACCCAGATCTCCCCGTCCGGTGCGATGTGGACGGCGCAGCCCGGCAGCGGCCTGCCCACGGTGCCGAACCGGGGACGGCCCGGCGGTTGGCTGGTCACCGCAGCGGTGGTCTCCGTGAGCCCGTACCCGTCGTGGATGGTGATCCCGGCACCGGCGAAGAACAGCCCGAGCTCCCGGTCCAAGGTCGACCCACCGGACGTGGCGTTGCGGACACGCCCGCCCAGCACCGCCCGCAACCGCCCGTACACCAGGCGGTCGAACACCGCGTGCGCGGCCCTGAGCACCGGCCCCGGCCCGTGGCCCGCTCCCTTCTCCCGCCGCTCCACTTCCTCGGCATGGCGCACCGCGGTCTCCACCGCCTTGTCGAACAGCGGCCCCCGCCCTGCCTCCTCGGCCGCACGGCGCGCCTTGTGGAAGATCTTCTCGAAGACGTACGGCACGGCGAAGACGTATGTCGGCCGGAAGGACGCGAGAGCGGGCAGCAGGGCGGCCGGCGCCAGGTCGGGCTGGTGGCCCAGGCGGACGCCGCCGCGCATGCACGCCACCTGCACCATCAGGCCGTAGATGTGGGACAGCGGCAGAAACTCCAGGATGGACGGCTGCTCCCCCGGCTCGGCGATGATCTCCTTCCAGCCCGCGTAGAGCGTGTCGCACTCGGCCGCCAGATTGGCGTGGGTGATCACGCACCCCCTGTGATGCGGCCCGGTGGTGCCCGAGGTGTACGCGATGGTGGCGACCGACCGAGGCTCCACCGCCCGGCGGTACCAGTCCACCTCGGCGTCCGGGATGTCCCGGCCCACAGCCGTCAACCGCCCCACGCAGTCGGCGTCGAGCTGCCAGATCGAGCGCAGCGGCAGCCCGTCGCAGGCCGCCCCCACGGTCATGGCGTGGTCCTCGTGCTCGACCACGATCGCCGTCACCTGCGCGTTCGACAGGATCCAACGGACCTGGTCCGCGGAGGAGGTGGGGTAGACGGGCACGACCGTGGCGCCGATCGACCACACCGCGTAACAGAACAGCGTCCACTCGTAGCGGGTCCGGGACATCACGGCGATCCGCTCGCCGAACCGTACGCCGCCGGCCAGCAGCCCCTTCGCCAGCCCCATCACCTCGTCGCGGAACTCCGCCGCCGTGACCGGGACCCACTCCTCACCGTCCGGTTCGCCCCCGCGCCGGGACAACTGGACCAGCTCCGGGTCGCGCTCCGCCACCTCGTACACCGAGTCCGCGAGGCCGCCCGTCGACAGAGTCGCCACCAAAGGCGGAAGGCTGAAGTCCCGCACCGCACCCCCTCGATCGACCGCGCCCCTGCCGCGTCTCACGGTGGGCAAGGGCGCAAAATACCGGCCAACGACTTGGCTGCCTAGGGGCTTGACGCCCGCCTCCCCAACGCCGGAGGGGTGTTGGTCGTCCGATGCCTCAACTTGGTGCCATCTAGCTCCAGTTGCCGTACCGCTCATCAGTCGTTCTTCTCAGGAGCCGTCGGCGGCGGCAAGGTCGCCGACGAGGCAGGGCCGGCTCCGTGCCGCTGTGCAGCGACAGTTCGCAGTCGTTCGCCTGCTGACGGGACGTCGGCGAAGTTCTCTGCAGAGGAGTCTCTGTAATGTCTGCCGCATCGTGACCACCGACATGAACGATGCTCGGCGCAACACCGCTGCGGTCGGCGGTCCTGCCGTGACCATCGCCGGCACGACCGGCCGGCCGGTCAGAGATCGAGGACGACCTCGGTGGCCGGTTCGCTGCAGCAGACGAGGACGGTGCCGGCTTCGGGGAGTTCGAGGGGTGGGGTCGTGTAGGTGACGTCGCCTGCCACGAGGTGGGTGATGCAGGTGTGGCAGACGCCGGTGCGGCAGGACCAGCGGGTGGGGATGTCGCAGGCTTCGGCGAGTTCGAGCAGGGACGCGTGGGCGGGTGACCAGGGGGTGGTGATGCCGCTGCGGGCGAAGGTGATGAGGGGACCGGTGCCCGTGGGACCGGGTGGCTGGTGCGGCCGGATCGCGGCGGTGGGTGTGACGCCGGGTGTGATGGCCGGGAGTGCGCTGAACTGTTCCGTGTGGATCTGCTCGGGCCGCAGGCCGTGATGGCGCAGGAAGCCGCCGAGCTCGTCCATGAAGGCGGAGGGTCCGCAGAGGTAGGCGTCGGCGTCGGTGGGGACGCCCATGGCCGCCAGGGAGGCGGGGGTCGGGCGGCCCCGGGTGATGTAAGGCTCGTCGGGATGCGGGGTCTCGGAGGTGTAGTAGATGTGCTCGTGGGCCTCGGGGAGTCGGGCCAGGAGGGCGTGCGTCTCGGCGGCGAAGGCATGGTGCGCGCGGTCGTGGGCGGTGTGGATCCACCAGAGGGGGCGCGGGTCCCGTGCGGCGGCGAGTCGGTGGAGCATGGCGAGCACGGGAGTGGCACCGATCCCCGCGGAGACGAGGACGATCGCGCGGGTGCCTTCTTCGAGTACGAACGTCCCGCGGGCGCACGCGACGTCCACGAGGTCCCCGGGGCGGAGCCTGGCGTGGATGTAGCCGCTCACCTTCCCGTGGGGCTCGTGCTTGACGCTGATGCGGTAGGTGCCGGCTGTGGGTGCCGAGGACAGGGAGTAGCTGCGCACCGCGGGTGCGGCGTCGCCGACGGCGAGGCGGATCGAGAGGTACTGGCCCGGGCGTGCCTCGGGCAGGGGTGTGCCGTCGGTGGTGTCGAGGTAGATCGACGTGACGCCGGGGGTCTCGGGGACGACACGGGCGACGCGCATGGGCTTGAAGCCCGGCCATCCCGGCACCTCCCTGGGTTGCTGGGTGCCGGCGCCTTCGCCCGGCCAGCCTGGTTCCTGTCTGGGCTGCTGGGCGGCGGCCAGTTCACGGAAGGACTGCTGCCATCCGGGGCTGAGGGCGGGGATGTTCAGCGCCTTGCGCAGCTTCGCGGGGTCGCGGTCGGGCAGGTAGAGCAGTGCGTCGGTGTCGGCGACGCTGAGTTCCTCGGGACCTCTGCGGGTGAGGGTGATCTCGTCGCCGGCCCGGACGCGGCCCTCGGTGATCACACGCAGGTAGAAGCCGGGGCGATGGTGGGCGACCAGCAGCGAGGCCATGGCGGGTTCGCCCAGGCGCATGCCGACCCGGTAGCAGGTGACGCGGGGCTGGGTGACCTCGAACTCGGCCTCGCCGATGCGGTACCGGTCGCCGATGCACACTTCGTCGTCGGGCAGGCCGTCGACAGTGAGGTTCTCCCCGAAGATCCCGAAGGTCAGATCGTCACGACCGAGCTGCTTCTGCCAGTACTGGTAGGACTGCAGCTGGTACACGAGAACGGCCCGCATCTCGCCGCCGTGCCCGGCCAGATCGCCTTGGCCGTCTCCCTCCACGTTGAGCCGCCGCACCATGCGAGGCCCCTGCACGGGGGCCTTCCATGCCCCGGTGTGGACCGTCCTTCCCTGCCAGGAGACGTCCTTGGGCATCCCTACGTTGACGGACAGCAGCGTCGCCATCACGGACCTCCTGTGGGGTGTCCGGCCGGGGCAGGCCCCGTATGGCGCTGTCATCTGTGCGCTGGTCTCGATCCTAGTTCCGGCGCCGTGCCGCCGCGATTTCGCCGTGGCGTGCCGGGAGGAGGCTTGTGGGACCTCCGGACCGACATCTGCCTGTCCGGGATGTGCCTGCCGATCGTCCTTGGCCGATACCGCGCCCGTAGCGGCCATCGGGTGTCACACCGCGGGCGACGGACGCCGGTAGGTGTCGGCCAGCGCGGCGACGGTCCGCGCCATCAGTGCCCGCAACTCGGCGGGCGCCACGACCTCGGCCTCCGCGCCGAGCCGTAGCAGCGTGCCGACGGCGTGGTCGACGGACTCGATGGGGACGACGACCTGGACCCGGCCGTCGGGGCCCGGTGGACCGGCGCTGTCCCGGGCGGCGCGTGCCACCGCCGGTTCCATCAGGTCCGGCAGCTGTTCCAGGAGCCGTGGTGACAGCCGCACCACCGCCTCGCCCAGGTGGCGGCGGGCGTCGAAGTCGGCCAGATAGGACTGCCAGTGCGCGGCCAGGTCGAAGCCCTGGGGGCGCTCGAAACGGTCCTGCAGTACCTGGATCCGGAGGATCTGGGAGACGCGGTAGGTGCGGACCCTTTCCGGCCGTCCCGCCACCACGTACCAACGGCCCGACTTGAGCACCAGACCGTAGGGCTCCAGCGTCCGGGTCACCTCCTGGGGAGCCTTCCACCGCCGGTAGCGGACGCGGATGCGGCGCTGCCGCCACACCGCGTCGGTCACGGCGGCCAGGTGCGGGGTGGGGTCTGCCGCGGCGTACCAGCCGGAGGTGTCCAGGTGGAACCGCTGCCGTATCTCGCCGGTCCGGTCGCGCAGTTCGCCGGGCAGCGCGGCCGTCAGCTTGAGCTGGGCGGTGGCCAGCACGGTGCCGAGCCCGAGGTCCGCGGCCGGTCCGGGCAGTCCGGCCAGGGAGAGCGCCTCCGCCTCCTCGCGGGTCAGCCCGGTCAACCGGGTGCGGTAGCCGTCGACCAGCCGGTAACCGCCGTCGTGACCGGGCTCGCCGTACAGCGGAACACCGGCCGCGGCCAGCGACTCCACGTCCCGGTAGACGGTGCGGACCGACACCTCCAGCTCGTCGGCCAACTGCCGGGCGGTCATCCGGCCCCGGGCCTGGAGCAGCAGCAGGACGGTCAGCAGTCGGCTCGCGCGCACGAGGGAAGTCTGCCGCACTCCACTGACACGGGTTGTCAGGGGAGCCGGATTAGCTTTCCGGCCGGGCGCAAGCCCAGCCCACCGGACACGGCCAAGGGACAGACCCAGATGAGCACTCCATGCACACCCAGGACCGGCGACGGCTTCGGCTGCCTGCTGCGCCTGTTCGCCGCCGACGAGACCCACGCAGTCGCCCCGCGCCGGGCCGGGGAGGCCTCCGCATGAGCAGGACTCAGGCCGCGCCGGAACTCTCGGTCCAGCCGGTCGGGCAACTGACCCTCTGGCAGGGGGCCGCGCTGTACATCGGCGCGGTCCTCGGCACCGGTGTGATCGCCCTGCCCGCGCTGGCCGTCCGGGCGGCCGGGCCGGCGTCGCTGCTGGCCTGGATCGGGCTGGTCCTGTTGTCGGTGCCGCTCGCGGCCACGTTCGCCGCCCTGGGCGCCCGGTACCCGGACGGCGGCGGAGTCTCCACCTACGTCCGGCACGCCTTCGGTGCGCGGGCGGCGGCGGTGGTCGGCTGGTGCTTCTACTTCGCCGTACCCGCAGGTGCTCCGGCGGCGGGGATGTTCGCCGGAGCCTATGTCGCGACCGCGGTCGGCGGCGGCCGGCGCACGGTGGTGGTCACGTCGGTGGTTCTACTGATCCTCGTCGCGGTGGCCAACGGCTTCGGTCTGACCGTCTCCGGCCGTCTGCAACTGGCCCTCGCCGTGCTTCTTGTCGCGCTGTTGCTGACCGCCGTGATCGCCGCGCTGCCCCACGCCCACCTGCGGAACCTGCATCCGTTCGCGCCGCACGGCTGGTCCGCGACCGGCTCGGCCGCGGCACTGCTGGTGTGGAGCTTCGCCGGCTGGGAGGCCATCACCCACCTGGCCGCGGACTTCCGCCGCCCGGCGCGCGACCTGCCCCGGGCCGCCGGCCTGGCGGTCGCCGTCGTCGGGGTGCTCTACCTCGCCGTCGCCGCCACCAGCGTGCTCGTGCTCGGCCCGGCGGCCGGCACCGCCGGCGCCCCGCTGGCCGAACTGCTCACCCTCGGCATCGGCGGAACGGTCCACGTGGTGGCCGCGGCCGCCGCACTGCTGCTCACTCTCGGCACGATGAACGCCTACTTCGCCGGCGCGGCCAAACTGGGCGCCGCACTCGGCCGGGACGGCGCGCTGCCCACCTGGTTCGGCCACGGCAGCAGCGCCGGCGAGGTGCCACGGCGCAGCCTGGCCGTCGTGTCGGGGCTCTCGGCCCTCGCCCTCGCAGCCACCACGGTCACCGATGTCGGCCCGCAGCCGCTCGTCCTGCTCACCACCGGATCGTTCGTGACGGTGTACGCCCTGGGCACGGCCGCCGCCCTTCGCCTCCTGCCCCGCGGCAGCCTGTCCCACCGCTGTGCACTTGTCGCGCTTGCCGCGGTCGCCGTGCTCCTCGTCATGACGGGCTGGTATCTGCTCTGGCCGCTGCTCGTCGCCGCGGGCGCGCTGTGCTACCTGCGGTGGCGCGGTGCGACGGATCCTCTTCGGTCCTGACCGGGCCAACGGCCTTCCCGTAGCGGTCCGTCCCGTCCGTGAATTTACCGTCGCACACGAAAATTTGGGTAAGTGTCCGATAGCCGATGACATTTGGGTCGTCGCGGATGGCGGTGTAACGCGACAACGCTCACAGGGCGCAGAAGAGGAAGACAGATGCGGTACGACGACCCGGGCCGAATTTCCCGCCCGCGGTAGAGCGTGCCGACACGACAAGGCATCGGAATGGATTCCTGTGAGCAACATCGATCCGGTTTCCGGATATCAGACGTACGACCGGCCCCCGGGCTCGGCGCGCGCCGTACGGCAGCACACTGCCGCACGGCGCACCGCCCTGACGGTCTGCACGATCACCGACATCGCCGCGGGTTTGCTGGGCATGTGGATCCTGTTGTTCCTGCTCCATGCGAATCGGACGAATGTGTTCGTCGAGTTCGTGCACGGCACGGCGGACTGGCTGGCCTGGTGGTCGCAGGACATTTTCACGATGGACACAGAGGGTCTACGCGTCGTCCTTAATTATGGTCTTCCGGCTCTCCTTTATCTGTTGATCGGTCACGGGATCGCTGCCCGGCTCAACCGATCCTGACAGCACACCGGTATTTGCTTCCCGTCACAGCACAGCCCGTGCGCGCAGCCGCTGTGGCGGCCGGGTCCGCGGGGCGGCCCGCTTCCAGGGCCGCCTCAGCCCTCCCAGGACCAGTCGGCGACCTCGGGCAGGTCCATTCCGTGCTCCCGGATCCAGGCGTGGTGGCGCAGCCGTGCGTCCTCCATGCGCTGGCGTACGGCCGCGGCGCGCACGGCGAGTCCGGGGACGCGGTCGATGACGTCCATCACCAGGCGGTAGCGGTCCAGGTCGTTGCTGACCACCATGTCGAACGGGGTGGTGGTGGTGCCGATCTCCTTGTAGCCGCGTACGTGCAGGTGGCCGTGACCGGTTCGGCGGTAGGCCAGGCGGTGGATGAGCCACGGATAGCCGTGGTACGCGAAGATCACCGGCTTGTCGGCGGTGAACAGCCCGTCGTACTCGAAGTCGGTCATCCCGTGCGGGTGCTCCCGGGCGGGCATCAGCCGGGCGATGTCGACGACGTTCACCACGCGCACGGCTACTTCGGGCAGATGGCGGCGCAGCAGCTGGGCGGCGGCCAGCACCTCCTGTGTGGGCACGTCGCCCGCACAGGCGAGCACCACGTCGGGTTCGCGGCTGCCGTCCTCGGTGCCGGCCCAGTCCCACACGCCGGCGCCGCGCGCGCAGTGCACCACGGCCTGGTCCATGGAGAGCCAGTCGAAACAGGGCTGCTTGCCCGCGACGACCACGTTGACGTAGTCGCGGCTGCGCAGGACGTGGTCGGCCACCGCAAGCAGGGTGTTGACGTCCGGCGGGAAGTAGACGCGGACCGCCTCGGGGCTCTTGTTGAGGACGTGGTCGACGAACCCGGGGTCCTGGTGGGAGAAGCCGTTGTGGTCCTGGCGCCACACGTGCGAGGTCAGCAGGTAGTTGAAGGAGGCGATGGGGGCGCGCCAGGTCAGGCGGCGGGTGGTCCGCAGCCACTTGATGTGCTGGTTGACCATCGAGTCGACGATGTGCACGAAGGCCTCGTAGCAGGAGAACAGCCCGTGCCGGCCGGTGAGGAGGTAACCCTCCAGCCAGCCCTGGCAGGTGTGCTCGGAGAGGATCTCCATCACCCGGCCGTGCGCGTCGAGGTGCTCGTCCACGTCGAGCGTCTTCGCCTGCCAGGCCTTGCCGCTGGCCGCGTAGACCGCCTGGAGGCGGTTGGAGGCGGTCTCGTCGGGGCCGAGCAGGCGGAAGTCGCGCCGGTCGGCGGTGGCCGCCATCACGTCCCGTAGCAGCTCGCCGAGGACGCGTGTGGGCTCATGCAGGACGGCGCCCGGCTTGTCGACCTCGACGGCGTACTTCGCCAGTGGCGGCAGCGGCAGCTCGCGCAGCAGCAGTCCGCCGTTGGCGTGCGGGTTGGCGCCGAGCCGGCGGGCGCCCTCGGGGACGCAGGCGAGGACCTCGGGGCGCGGGGCGCCGTGCTCGTCGAACAGTTCCTCGGGCCGGTAGGAGCGCAGCCACTGCTCCAGTTGCCGCAGGTGCTCGGGGTTGTCCCGGACGGCGGCGAGCGGGACCTGGTGGGAGCGCCAGGTGCCCTCCACGGGCAGGCCGTCGACCTCCGCCGGTCCGGTCCAGCCCTTCGGGGTGCGCAGCACGATCATGGGCCAGCGCGGCCGGTCGGCGGCACCCTCCTCGCGGGCCGCGCGCTGGATCGCGGCGATGCGGTCGGCGGCGGCGTCCATGGCCGCGGCCAGGGTGCGGTGCACGGCGGCCGGGTCGTCGCCGGTGACGTGGATCGGGTCGTGGCCGTAGCCCTTGAGCAGGTCGTCGAGTTCGGCCTCCGGGAGCCGGGCCAGGATCGTCGGGTTGGCGATCTTGTAGCCGTTCAGGTGCAGGATCGGCAGGACCGCCCCGTCGTGGACCGGGTCGAGGAACTTGTTGGAGTGCCAGGACGCGGCCAGCGGGCCGGTCTCCGCCTCGCCGTCGCCGATGACGCAGGCGACCAGCAGATCGGGGTTGTCGAACGCGGCGCCGTAGGCGTGCGAGAGCGCGTAGCCCAGTTCGCCGCCCTCGTGGATGGAGCCCGGCGTCTCGGGGGCGACGTGGCTGGGCACGCCGCCGGGGAAGGAGAACTGCCGGAACAGGCGCGCCATGCCGGCGGCGTCCCGGGTGACGTCCGGGTAGGTCTGGGTGTACGACCCCTCCAGCCAGGAGTTGGCCAGCACCGCGGGCCCGCCGTGGCCGGGACCCCAGATGCACAGGGCGTTCAGGTCGCGGGCCCCGATGAGCCGGTTGAGGTGGGTGTGGACCAGGTTCAGGCCGGGTGAGGTGCCCCAGTGGCCGAGCAGCCTCGGCTTGATGTGCTCGGGGCGCAGTGGCTCGGTCAGCAGGGGGTTGGCCATGAGGTAGATCTGGCCGACGGAGAGGTAGTTCGCGGCGCGCCAGTGGGCGTCCAGAGTGGCGAGCTCCTCGTCCGTGAGCCCGGGGGGTGCCTGCTGCGTCTCGGTGGCCATCGGGAATCCTTCCGGGGCAGAACGGTGATGGGGCTGCGCGCGCGTGCGGCGGCACACACCACCCCACCTTCGAGCGGGCACCCGTGTACCCGACAGGGCCGTTCGGGTCACGCTCGCGGCCGAGCTTCCCGGAGGACCTCCGGCTTCCGTCTTCCTCCGACCGCGTGCGCCGTCGAGGGTCTCGCCCACTCCGCGGGCCGGGTGGGTCTTGCGGTCCCGTCGGTGAGCGTCACCGCGGAAGGCGTGCCGGTGGTGTCCGGATCAGATGGCGTCCGGAGTCCGGCCGGCGTCCGCGTTCGCGTCGCCCGGCCCCTCCGGCAGGTAGCTGGCCAGGCCGCGCAGGATGATCTCCAGGCCGATGTCGAACCTCTCGTCGGAGGAGTCCGTCACCATCAGCCCGGCCAGGGCGCGCAGGTGGGGAAAGTCCTGTGCGGGCAGGGACGCGAAGTAGTTCTGCATCTCGTCGGCCATCTCGCGCCAGTCGGGCCGGGCCGGGGAGGCATCGTCACCGCCGTGCTGGGCGGCCCGGTCCTGCCACATGCCCTCCTCCAGGACGAACCCGTCGATGTAGGTGGAGATGAGATCACCGGCTTCCGCCGCGATGCGGTCGGGCAGCCCGGCGGTACGGAAGACGGCGAGCAACGCCTCGACGTGTGGCAGCAGTTCGGCGGTGAAGGGGACGTGCGCCATGGAGATCCTGGCCATGTCCCGGTGGGACAGCAGGCGCCGGCGTCCGGCGCGGGCGTAGTCCCGCACCTGCTCCTGCCACCGCTCCGGGTCCGGTTCGGGCATCTCGAAGCCGTCGAAGAGCCGGGTGTACATCAACTCCAGGAGGTCGTCCTTGGAGCTGACGTGGGCATAGAGGGCGGAGACCGTGACCCCCAGTTCGGCCGCCACCTGGCGCATCGACAGCCCGTCGAGCCCCTGACGGTCCAGCACGGTGAAGGCGGCCTCCACGATCCGCCGGCGCGACAGCGGTGTCCGCACGGCGGCGACGCGGGCGCGAGCGGGGCGCTCGCGCTCCCAGGGGGAGGGCGGAGGAGCTGCGGGGATGCCATCGGCCGCGTCGGTCATGACAACAGTCTAGGTGCCGGGAGAACACTGTTCTCCCGGCGACGAGCGGCGTTCGCACGAGCCGGAAGCGCTCAACGCGATATATCTTGTCTTCCTTCCGAACTTGCGCTATATCTTGATGAACGGCGTTCTCCAAATGAGCACTGTTCTGCTACGGTGAACAATGTTCTCCTGAATGCTCCCCCAGCCGTCCTCCTGGGGCGGCCGCACCAGCAGGCCCAGGCCTTCGCACCTGTCCGTCCCACCGCGCTCGCGGGTCACCACCGCGGCGCGGCCCTTCCGCGAGGAGTTCCGATGTCCACCACCGGCGTCGCGTCCGCCGAGGCGCCCACCGATTCGCCCGCGCCCTATCGGTGGCGCTGGGCTGCGCTCTTCGTGATCCTCGCGGCCGAGGTGATGGACCTCCTCGACGCCGTCGTCACGAACATCGCCGGCCCCTCCATGCGGGCCGACCTCGGCGGCGGTGCCTCCACGCTGCAGTGGCTCGCCGCCGCGTACACCCTCTCGATGGCCGTCGGGCTCGTCACCGGAGGGCGGCTCGGGGACATCCACGGCCGCCGCCGGATGTTCCTGGTGGGTGCCGCCGGCTTCACCCTGGGTTCGCTGCTGTGCGCGGTGTCCGTGGCGCCCGAGATGCTGATCGCCGCACGCGTCGTACAGGGACTGTTCGGCGCGGTGATGCTGCCGCAGGGCCTCGGCATGATCAAGGAGATGTTCCCGCCGAAGGAGTCGCAGAAGGCCTTCGGCATGTTCGGCCCGGTCATGGGGCTGTCCGCGGTGTGCGGGCCGATCCTGGCGGGCTGGCTCGTGGACGCCGACTACTTCGGCACCGGCTGGCGGATGATCTTCCTGATCAACCTGCCGCTGGGGGCCGCGGCGTTCCTCGGGGCACTGCGCTACCTGCCGAGGGGCCGCTCGAGCGACAAGCCGCGCCTCGACATCCCCGGCATGCTCCTGGTCTCGGTGGCCGCGCTGCTCATCATCTTCCCCCTGGTCCAGGGACGTGAGTACGACTGGCCCGTGTGGACGTTCCTGATGATGGCCGCCTCGGTGGTCGTCTTCGTCGGCTTCGGCAGGTACGAGTCGCGCCGCAGCAAGGCCGGCCGGGACCCGCTGGTCGTCCCCAGCCTCTTCCGCAAACGTGGGTTCAGCGGCGGCATGACCCTCGGGCTGGTCTTCTTCTCGACCATGCAGGGCTTCATGCTGGTCTTCAACCTCTACACCCAGATCGGCCTCGGCTATTCGCCGCTCAAGGCGGGACTCGTGATGGTGCCCTGGTCGGGCGGCATGATCGTCGGCTTCGGGATCGCGCAGGCCGTCGCCCGGTTCGGACGTGCCGTACTCCAGGCGGGCACGCTGATCATGGCGGCCGGCGTGTTCGGCGTGTGGCTGACCCTCGACATGGTCGGGAGCGGTGTCGGCCCCTGGCAGCTCCTGCCCTCACTGCTCGTCACCGGTATCGGGATGGGCCTGCTCATGGCGCCGTTCTTCGACATCGTGCTCGCCAGCGTCGAGCAGCACGAGACGGGTTCGGCATCCGGCACGATGACCGCGATCCAGCAGCTCGGCGGCGCCTTCGGTGTGGCGATCCTGGGTACCGTGTTCTTCGGTCTGCTGGGCGGCGGGATCGCAACCGCCGTCGACCACCGCTCGGACGGCCTGCGGGAGCAACTGTCCGCCGCGCACGTCGCGCCCTCCGCTCAGGACCGCGTCGTGGCGGACCTGCGCAGGTGCGCCTCGGACCGCGCCGTCGCGAAGGATCCCGCCGCGACCCCGGCGTCCTGCGCACGGCTGGAGAAGGACACTCGGTCCGCCGTGACCTCGCCCCAGGCCGGGGCGCGGGTTCCCGCCGCGCTGAAGGCCACCTCGGAGTCGGCCTTCCGGAGCGGTTTCGGCTCGGTGATGAAGAGGCTGTTGTGGATCGTCGACGGCATGCTCGCCCTGACCTTCCTGCTCACGTTCCTCCTGCCGCGCCACGCACGCCCGGAGGGGTCCGCCGGGCATTGAGCCCCGTCCGCGCCGGCAGACCGCGCGCAGGAACCACCGCGACGATCTCGGAGGTGCCGCGACGGGGGAGTCACGGGAGTGACAGGGGCACGTCCCGGGGCCGTCACGCGCTCCCCGCCCGGAGCGTGTGACGGCCCCGGTGGCATTCCGCGCGGGCGCGGGCGGGCCCCCGCGACGGTCCGCGCGGCGCAGGGCGCGTACCGTGCGTGCGGGTGGGGACGCCCACACGGCGGCGCGCGCGGGACGCCGGTCCATCGAACGCGCGGCGCCCCTGGCGCACCCGCCCCGCACCGCACCGACCCGAACCGCCCGCACCGCCAGCACCGCCCGCACCGCCCGCACCGCCCGCACCGCACGGTCCCGAAAGGACGAGCTCTGTGCTCACGTCGTACGCAGCCCACTTCGACACGCCCGCCGGGTACCTCGACTTCGCACGGTTCGGGCCGCCTTCCCGGGACGCCGTGGCCGCCACCGCGCGAGCCATGGAGG
>NZ_MUBM01000359.1 GCF_002154505.1 Streptomyces carpinensis
GGGACGCCCTGCGGGGCCTGCGGGTAGCCGTAACCCGGGGCCGGCTGCTGGGGCTTGGCGAAGCCCGGGCCGCCCGGCGCGGGCGGAGTCTGCGGGGGCTGCGCCGGCTGCTGGGGGCGCTGGTCCTGCGGCGAGCCGTAACCGCCCTGCTGCGGCGGCTGGTTGGGCGGCGGGGGCGGCGGCTGGGTCATGACGGACACCTCGGATGAACAGAACGGGAGCGGGGGCGGGACGCGACGGCGCGGACCGCGCGGGCGGAGACGTCGACCGGGGTCGTGGGCGCGGGAAGCCGGTGGCCGGTACGGCGCGAGGGCGCCGGCCGCGCTCGGGCGGCCGGCCTCGCCTCACTTGCCGAAGGCGAGCATCAGCTTCTCCCTCGCTTTGTCGTTGCCGCTCAGCCGGGTGCTGGAGATGTAGAAGCGTCCGGCGACCCAGTCGACGTCCCTGGAGAAGAAGCCGTTCTCGATCTCCGCGGTGCTCTGCGGGTTCTGCAGCAGCCTGGTCGTGGTGTGGCTCGACCCGGCGGTCGGCACGGACACGACCTGGCCGCCTGCGTCGTACGACGGCTCGACGTACGCGACGAGCCGGCCGTTCTCCACCTTGACCGGCAGCATCGAGGTGTCCTGCGGGGACTTCACCCGCCACTTCTCCTTGCCGGTGGCGAGGTCGACGGCCACGATCTCGTTGGCACCGGTGGTGACCTGCGTGGGCAGGTAGAGAGTGGTGGCGTCGGAGGCCACGCCTTGGCAGCCCTGCAGGTCGCGCTCGAGGATGGCCCAGCCGCACTTCGGGTCGAAGGTGGCCTTGGAGTCGACCTGGGAGCGCACGGACCCGTCGTTGTTCAGCGTCGAGATGTTGTAGTGCTTCTTGTTCTCGTCGGTCGAGTACAGCACCACGGGGTCGACGGAGAAGGTCCGCTGGACCGACCAGCCCTTGGGGATCTTCTTGGTCCACTTGGCCTTGCCGGTGGCGGGGTCGAGCTCCTGCACCTCGTCGTGCTCGTTGGAGCCGCCCGCGCCGCAGGAGGCGACCGAGATCAGCCGGGTGCCGCCCGCGAACGCGCTCGGGAAGCAGGCCTCGCCGTACCGCTGCTTGTCGTAGAGCTTGCGGCCGGTGTCGATGTCGTAGGCGACGCCCGACTGCGAGCGGCCCACCATCAGTGTCTTGCCGCTGACGGTCAGCTCGATGGTGATCGTGCTGTCGAACAGCTGGCCCTCGGAGAGCTGGGTGCTCCAGCCCTTCTTGCCGGTGCTCAGGTCGATCTGCTGGAGCCGGTTGCACTTGGCGCGGTCGCTGGTGCCGCTCTCGTAGGCCACGACGACCTTGTCGTCGGCCGACTTCTGCGGCGTCACCGCGCAGATCTTCTGCGGGAAGTCGATCGGCGTCCAAGTGGGTTTGCCGTCACCGACGTTGTAGGCGAAGACCTGCTTGTAAGCCGCCTTCACCGCCGCCTTGCCGGTGATCCACATGCCGGGGGCGTCTGCGCCGGAACCAGGCGCGTCGGGCGCCTCCTTGTACCAGAGCACCTTCGCCTCGCCGTCCTTGCGGCCCGCGTTGAGGTCCTCCGGGTCCTCACCGCCGTCGCCGCTGCCGTCACCGGGGTCGACCGGGTCGCCGGACGCGGACGAACCCGAGGGCTTGGAGTCGCCGCTCTTCTGCGCGACGGGCTTCTTCTTGCCGCCGTCGCCGCCGCTGACGGCCCACACGGTGCCGCCGACGACGAGCAGCGCGGCCACCGCGGCGCCGATGACGACCGCGGGCTTGCCCTTGAAGGGGTTGCGGGAGCCGCCGCCGGGCGGCGGGGTGCCGGGCGCGCCCGGGAACTGGGCCTGCGGATAGCCGTAACCGGGCTGCTGCCCGTAGGGGCCGGGCTGCCCGTACGGACCGGGCTGGCCGTAGGGGCCGGGCGCGGGTGTGCCGGGCGCGGCGGGCGCGCCGTAGGGGCCCGGCTGGGCGTACGGTCCCGGCTGTCCCTGCGGAGGCGGGCCGTAGGGGCCGGACTGCTGCGGGTAGCCGTAGCCGGGCTGGGGCTGCGGGGGCGGGCCGGACGGCGGGGCCGGAGGCGGCGGGGTCTGCGGAGCGCCCTGCGGAGGCTGCGCCGGAGGCGGGGGCGTGGCCTGCCGTGGGTCCTGTGGTTCCGGTGCTCCGAAGCCGCCGTGCGGCGGCTGGTTGGGCGGCTGAGTCATCAGCGCGTTTCCCCCTCATCGACTGATTTTTAGCCACGCCCTGAGATTCGCGATGGACCCAGAGTCGTACTCACACAGGCCGGACAGCTCTCCGGCCGCTCCTTCTTATCACCCGGCGCCGACGGCCCACCGGGCCGCGCCCGCCCCTGTTCCCAAGGGAGAACCGGCCTGTGATGCCGCCGTTACGCGTGGGGACCCAGGGGACATCCCACCCGGAAAACCTGCACGACCCCTTCACGCGGCGCACGCGTCCGCCTGCCCCCCCCGCCGTCACGGGCGCGCTGCCGCGCACCCGCCGGCGAACCCCTAGGCGTCCTCGGCCAGTTCGAGCCAGCGCAGCTCCAGCTCCTCGCGCTCCCCCGTCAGGTCGCGCAGCTCTGCGTCGAGTTCGGCCACCTTCGCGAAGTCGGTCGCGTTCTCGGCGATCTGGGCGTGCAGCTTGGACTCCTTCTCGGAGATCCGGTCCAACTGCCGCTCGATCTTCTGGAGTTCCTTCTTCGCGGCACGCTGCTCGGCGGCGCTCTTCTCGGGCTTGCCGGCCTCCGCCCTCTCGGCGGAGGCGGGCGCCGGTGCGGAGGACGCCGCTGCGGCCTGCTGCTCCATGCGCCGGCGCCGCTCCAGGTACTCGTCGATGCCGCGCGGCAGCATGCGCAGCGTGCCGTCGCCGAGGAGGGCGTGCACGGTGTCGGTGGTGCGCTCGACGAAGAACCGGTCGTGGGAGATGACGATCATCGAGCCGGGCCAGCCGTCGAGGACGTCCTCGAGCTGGGTGAGGGTCTCGATGTCGAGGTCGTTGGTGGGCTCGTCGAGGAAGAGGACGTTGGGCTCGTCCATGAGCAGGCGCAGCAGTTGCAGCCGCCGCCGCTCACCGCCGGACAGGTCGCCCACCGGCGTCCACTGCTTCTCCTTGCCGAAGCCGAACGTCTCGCACAGCTGTCCGGCGGTCATCTCCCGGCCCTTGCCGAGGTCGACGCGCTCGCGCACGCGCTGCACGGCCTCCAGAACCCGCCAGGTGGGGTCGAGTTCGGCCACCTCCTGGGACAGGTACGCCAGCTTCACCGTCCTGCCGACGGCGATCCGCCCGCCCACGGGCTGGGCCTCGCCCTCGGTCCGCGCGGCCTGCTCCATGGCCCGCAGCAGGGAGGTCTTGCCCGCGCCGTTGACGCCGACGAGACCGATGCGGTCGCCGGGGCCGAGCTGCCATGTGACGTGCTTGAGCAGCACCTTGGGACCGGCCTGGACGGTCACGTCCTCCAGGTCGAATACGGTCTTGCCGAGCCGCGAGGAGGCGAACTTCATCAGCTCGCTGCTGTCCCGGGGCGGCGGCACGTCCTTGATCAGCTCGTTGGCGGCCTCGACGCGGAAGCGCGGCTTGGACGTGCGGGCGGGGGCGCCGCGCCGCAGCCAGGCCAACTCCTTGCGGATCAGGTTCTGCCGCTTGGCCTCCTCGGAGGCGGCGATGCGCTCGCGTTCGGCGCGGGAGAAGACGTAGTCGGAGTAACCGCCCTCGTACTCGTGGACCGTGCCGCGCTGCACGTCCCACATGCGGGTGCAGACCTGGTCCAGGAACCACCGGTCGTGGGTGACGCACACCAGCGCGGAGCGGCGCTCGCGCAGGTGCCCCGCCAGCCAGGAGATGCCCTCGACGTCGAGGTGGTTGGTTGGCTCGTCCAGGACGATCAGGTCCTGCTCCTCGATGAGCAGCTTGGCCAGCGCGATGCGCCGCCGCTCACCGCCGGACAGCGGTCCGATGACCGTGTCCAGCCCCTTGGGGAAGCCGGGCAGGTCGAGGCCGCCGAACAGCCCGGTCAGCACGTCGCGGACCTTGGCGTTGCCCGCCCACTCGTGGTCGGCCATGTCCCGGATGACCTCGTGCCGTACGGTCGCCTCGGGGTCGAGGGAGTCGTGCTGGGTGAGCACCCCGAGCCGCAGCCCGCCGGAGTGCGTGACCCGGCCGGTGTCGGCCTCCTCCAGCTTGGCGAGCATCCGGATCAGGGTGGTCTTGCCGTCGCCGTTGCGCCCGACGACCCCGATCCGGTCCCCCTCGGACACGCCGAGTGACACGCCGTCGAGCAGGGCACGCGTGCCGTACACCTTGCTGACGTTCTCGACATTGACCAGGTTGACGGCCATTTCACTCCTGTGCGCGGGGGATCGCTCGACCCTCCAGGGTAGTCGGAGGGCGCGGTTCGCCTTCCCGGCAGCCGGTCGGGCCGTGCCCGGCCTCGGTGGTCAGCCCTCGATCACGGTCGCACCCGGTACCGGGCCCGCCGCCGTGCGCACGTCGCGGCAGGTGCCGCAGGCGCTCAGGGCGTCCGCGACCAGCGCCGCCGCCTCCGCGTCGCGGACGAGGAACGCGGTCGTCGGTCCGGAGCCCGAGACCAGCGTGGCCAGTGCCCCGGCGGCGCGGCCCGCGGCGAGGGTGTCGGCGAGTTCGGGGAAGAGGGAGAGGGCGGCCGGCTGGAGGTCGTTGGTGAGGGTGGCCGCGAGCGCGTCGGGGTCGCCCTTGGCCAGGGCCGTGAGCAGGTCCTGGGAGGCGACGGGCGCGGGGATGTCCCTGCCCTCGGCGAGCCGGTCGAACTCGCGGAAGACCGCCGGGGTGGACAGGCCGTGGTGGGCCATCGCGAACACCCAGTGGAAGGTGCCGCCGATGTCCAGGGCCGTCAGCACCTCGCCCCGTCCGGTGCCCAGCGCGGCCCCGCCGACCAGGCTGAACGGCACGTCGCTGCCCAGCTCGGCGCAGATGGCCAGGAGCTCGGCGCGCGAGGCCCCCGCCTGCCACAGCTCGTTGCAGGCGAGCAGCGCCGCGGCGCCGTCCGCGCTGCCGCCCGCCATGCCGCCGGCGACCGGGATGTCCTTGGCGATGTGGATGTGGACGCAGGGGTCGATGCCGCGGCGCCCGGCGAGCGCGAGGGCGGCGCGGGCCGCCAGGTTCGTGCGGTCCAGGGGGACCTGGCCGGCGTCGGGGCCCGCGCAGGTCACACGCAGCTCGTCGGCCTCGGTGACGGTGACCTCGTCGTACAGGCCGACGGCGAGGAAGACGTTGGCCAGGTCGTGGAAGCCGTCGGGGCGGGCCGCGCCCACGGCGAGCTGGACGTTGACCTTGGCGGGGACGCGGACGGTGACGCTCACTGGGTGCCGGGCTCCTTGCGCTCTGCGATACGCACGAACTCTTCCACGGTCAGCGACTCGCCGCGCGCCTGCGGCGACACCCCGGCGGCGACCAGGGCCGCCTCGGCCGCCGCCGCCGAACCGGCCCATCCGGCGAGCGCGGCCCGCAGCGTCTTGCGGCGCTGGGCGAAGGCCGCGTCGACGACGGCGAAGACCTCCTTCTTCGTGGCGGTGGTCTTGATCGGCTCGGCCCGCCGTACCAGGGACACCAGCCCGCTGTCGACGTTGGGCGCGGGCCAGAAGACGTTGCGGCCGATGGCACCGGCCCGCTTGACCTCGGCGTACCAGTTCGCCTTGACGGACGGCACGCCGTACACCTTGGAGCCGGGGGTGGCGGCGAGCCGGTCGGCGACCTCCGACTGCACCATCACGAGGGTGCGCTCGATGCTCGGGAAGGTGTCGAGCATGTGCAGCAGCACGGGGACGGCGACGTTGTACGGCAGGTTCGCCACCAGGGCGGTCGGGGCCGGGCCCGGCAGCTCGGTGACGTGCATGGCGTCGGAGTGCACCAGGGCGAACCGGTCGGCGCGGTCGGGCATGCGTGCGGCGACGGTCGCGGGCAGCGCGGCGGCGAGCACGTCGTCGATCTCGACGGCGGTGACCCGGTCGGCGGCCTGGAGCAGCGCGAGGGTCAGGGAGCCGAGCCCCGGGCCGACCTCGACGACCACGTCCTCGGGGTGGACGTCGGCGGTGCGGACGATGCGGCGGACCGTGTTCGCGTCGATCACGAAGTTCTGGCCGCGCTGTTTGGTGGGGCGTACGCCGAGGGCGGCCGCCAGCTCACGTACGTCGGCGGGGCCCAGGAGGGCGTCGGGGGTGGGGCTGCTCACGGCACAAGGGTACGGGGGTGCGGTCGCCGTGGTGACCGAGGTCGCCGGGCACGACCGTCCGTCCGCCGCCCTTTCCGTCTGCCGTCTGTCCGCGCCCCGTCGCCTGCCGTCCGCCGTCCGCCCGCACGCTAGGTGTGCAGCCTGCCCCCGCACTGCGGCCAGGGGCTCGCCCCCCGCCGGACGTACAGCTTCTTCGCGCGGTACGTCTGCTCCTCCGACGAGGCGTCCTGCGGGCGGCCCCGGCCGCCGAGGCTGTGCCAGGTGCCCTGGTCGAACTGGTACAGGCCCCCGTACGTGCCGGAGGTGTCCACCGCGTCCGGCCGGCCTCCGGACTCGCACTGCGCGAGCCCCTGCCAGTTCAGGTGGTCGGCGCCCCGCACCGACGGCGGATGGGGCCGCGTGCCGACCTTGACGATCTGCGTGCGCGGGGCGCGCACCACCTCCGACTCCAGGCGCCGTGGCCGCTGCCGTACGCCGTTGACGGTGCGCAGGGAGTACGTGACCCGGCGCACGCCCGGCCGGCCGGTCCGTTCGACGATCTCCGTGCCGCTGAACAGCGTGGGATCGGCGGTGCGCCGCACGGCGAACGGGATGGGCTCCTCGCGCACCTCCCGCGTGCCGGTGATCCGCAGCACGGTGACGGTCTGCCCGTCGCGCGGGAAGCTGTCGGGCGGCACGGAGGTGGTGTCCTGCCCCCGCAGGGTGACCCCGGCCTCCTCGACCGCCTCCCCGACGGTCGCCGCGTTGGTGCGGAGGGTGCGCGCCCGGCCGTCCGCCATGATCGTGACCGAGCGTTCGGTGCGCACGTCCAGCGTGATTCCGGCGCGCCCGATCTGCCGGGAGAGCGGGATCGACAGATACGCGCCCTCCGCGCGCACGCCCCACTGCCTGAGCGCCCCCTCCACGGTGCGTGCCGTCGTCCACACCTCGTGCCGCTGTCCGTCCAGGGTGATCCGCACCGGGCGCCCGTGTCGGACCGCGACCTCGTCGCCGCTGGTGAGCGCCGCGCCGGCGGCGGGTGCCACCGCGTCGTGCGGCCCGAGCCGCACGCCCTGCTCGCCCAGCAGTTCCGACACGTCGTCGGCGAAGGTGTGCAGGGTGCGCGGCCGGCCGTCGACGCTCAGCTCGATCGCCTTGTCCTGGGCGACGAACGCGGTGGTGCCGCCCGCCAGGAAGGCGACCACCAGCGCCTGCGGCAGCAGCCGCCGCACGCCCGTCTCCGGGCGCTCCAAGGAGCGTGTCCTGCGCCGCCGCGCGCCTCGGCGCGCCCCGTCGCTCCTCGCCGGGCGCGGCAGCGCGGGCTGGGCGGGGCGCGCCTCGTAGGCGGGCCGGTAGGTGTGCTGGTACGGCAGCGTCGGGGCGGTGTGCAGATCGCCCTCGAGGTCGTGCAGGGCGTACGGCTCGTGGGGCGGTCGGGGCTCGTACGGCTGGTCAGCGCCGTACGAGCCGCCGTACGACTCGTAGGCCAGCGGGGTCTCGTACCGCGAGCTGCTCACCGACACACTCCAGAGGGCCAAGGTCCGAGGGGTCCGGATCGGGCCCCCAGAACCTAGCGGAGCGGTCGTCACTCTCCAAAGCGACTCGACTACGCTCGGTGTCCGTGACGGGTCAGTAGCCGAAGGCGCGGGCGGTGTTCGCGGCGAGGGCCGTCGCCAGCGCGCCCTCGTCGGTGCCCCGCACGGCTGCCATGGCCCGCACCGTGACCGGTACGAGGTACGGGGCATTGGGCCGTCCGCGGTACGGGGCCGGGGTGAGGAAGGGCGCGTCGGTCTCCACCAGGACCAGCTCCAGCGGGGCGACGGCGAGGGCGTCCCGCAGGTTCTGGGCGTTCTTGAAGGTGACGTTGCCGGCGAAGGACATGAAGTAGCCGGCGCGGGCGCACACCTCGGCCATCTCGGCGTCGCCCGAGTAGCAGTGGAACACGGTCCGCTCCGGGGCGCCCTCCTCCTTGAGGACGCGCAGGACGTCGGCGTGGGCCTCGCGGTCGTGGATGACGAGGGCCTTGCCGTGCCGCTTGGCGATCTCGATGTGGGCGCGGAAGGACCTCTCCTGCGCCTCCTTGCCCTCGGGCCCGGTGCGGAAGTAGTCGAGGCCCGTCTCGCCGACGCCCCTGACCTGGGGCAGCGCGGCCAGCCGGTCGATCTCGGCGAGCGCCTCGTCGAGCGCCGCGTGGCCACCCGGCTCGCGCGCGCCCTGCCTCGACCATCCGTCGGGATCGCCGTGGACGATGCGCGGGGCCTCGTTCGGGTGGAGGGCGACCGCCGCGTGGACGCTGTCGTGAGCGGCGGCCGTCTCGGCGGCCCAGCGCGAGCCGCGCACGTCGCAGCCGACCTGGACGACCGTGGTCACGCCCACCGACGCGGCCTTGGCCAGGCCTTCCTCGACCGTGCCTGACTGCATGTCGAGGTGGGTGTGGGAGTCGGCGACCGGTATCCGGAGAGGCTCGGGAAGCGGGGGCGCCGCGTTCTTGTCGGCGTTGGAAGGCATGCCCCGATCCTACGAAAGGGACATGCCGCCGCGGATCCGCCGGCCGTCCGCCGGCCCGCCCGCGGAATGCTCCGTCAGCCCGCCTTGCGGTGGAACGGGTGCAACAGGTCGGACAGGTGCCAGTGGTGGTCCTCCGGGCTGCCGGCCCCCGCCTCTCCCCCGGGCGCGGACTCGGACGCCGCCTCCATCGCGGGCCTCTGCGGGCGCTGGTGCCGGTGCTCGTGTTCGTGCAGGTGGCTCTGCGCCGACGACACCCAGCCGGCCCGCATGATCCGCACGACGTGACCGTCGCAGTTGCGGCAGCTGGGGCTGGACAGCGGCGACGGCACGACCCGGCCGTCCGCCACGTACAGCACGAAGTCGTTGCCGTCGGCGTCCGTGTGGTGCTCTATCTCGTACGACTGCTCCCAGCCGTGCCCGCATCGCATGCACGCGAAGGAGTACGACTCGTTGACGACGGCGGTGGCCGCACCGCGGTGGCCGGCCTGCCCGGTGGTCTCGCTCATGCCAGCTCCTCGTGTCCGCTGGACGAAGGGACGGTGCCGTCCCCGTGCTCCAGTGGACGCCTCCACCGGCGCGGACGCAGCAGGCCCTGTCGAGTGTTGGAGCTGATTTGGGCGTCGCTTGCCCAAGGCTCCCCTGAACGGCAGGTATCGCTTTGCTTTTCCGAAAGGGCCCTTTGCTCCCGCATGGGGCGCATGCTCATGAGAGATACGCCCTGCTCAGAGGGGGTGTGAGCGCCGTCTCGCGACCCCGCGCGAGCTTTGCGCGTCAACCGGAGTGCTTGGCGGCCACCACCGCGTCGAACACCTCGCGCTTGGGCACCCCGGCCTCCGCGGCGACCGCCGCGATGGCCTCCTTGCGCCGCTCGCCGGCCTCCTCGCGGACCCGCACCCGCCGCACCAGCTCCTCGGCGCCGATCTCCTCCGGCCCCTTCTCGGGCGCCCCCTCGACCACCACCGTGATCTCGCCGCGCACCCCCTCGGCGGCCCACGCGGCCAGCTCCCCCAACCCGCCGCGACGGACCTCCTCGTAGGTCTTGGTCAGCTCGCGGCACACCGCGGCCCGCCGCTCGGCGCCGAACACCTCGGCCATCGCCGCCAGGGTGTCGTCGAGCCGGTGCGGGGCCTCGAAGTAGACCAGGGTGCGCCGCTCGTCCGCGACCTCCCGCAGCCGGGACAGCCGTTCGCCCGCCTTGCGCGGGAGGAACCCCTCGAAGCAGAACCGGTCGACCGGCAGGCCGGACAGCGCCAGCGCGGTGAGCACGGCGGACGGCCCCGGCACGGCGGTCACCCGCACGTCCTTCGCCACGGCCGCCGCGACCAGCCGGTAGCCGGGGTCCGACACGGACGGCATCCCCGCGTCCGTCACCAGCAGCACCCGCGCCCCGCCCAGCAGCTCCTCGACCAGCTCCGGCGTGCGGGCGGACTCGTTGCCCTCGAAGTACGACACGACCCGCCCGCGCGGTGTCACGCCGAGCGCCTGCGCGAGCCGGCGCAGCCGCCGGGTGTCCTCGGCGGCGACCACGTCCGCGCCCGCCAGCTCCTCGGCGAGCCGTGGCGGCGCGTCCTGGACGTCGCCGATGGGAGTGCCGGCCAAAACAAGGGTTCCAATCACACCCCCCATCCTCTCAAGCGTCCCGGTGCGGCCCGCCCCGAGCGTCCGCGCGAGGCCCGTCGCGGGCGAACGCATCCCGCCCGGTACCGCCCATGCGCGGGACTCACACAGCCCGGTTCCCTACGATGGCGCGGTGACCAGTACCGCGTCCTCCACGGACACCCGGCAGGACCTGGCCCCCCACGACCAGCGGCCGTCGTGGCAGTGGCGGCTGCGCCGCTTCGGCCACACGGTGGCCCCCGCGGGGCCCGCAGGCGACGTACGCGACCGGCTGGTGCCGCCGTACACCCGGCCGGGCCCACGGCTGTGGGCGGCCCTCGGCGTGCCGCACACGCTCGGCGACCGCCTCGCGCGCTGGTCGGGCTGGGGCGGGCCGCTGCTGGTCACGCTGCTGGCTGGGGTGCTGCGGTTCTGGCACCTGGGCAGCCCGAAGGCGGTGATATTCGACGAGACGTACTACGCCAAGGACGCGTGGGCGATCGTCCACCGGGGCTACGAGGTCAACTGGGACAAGAACGCCAACGACCTGATCCTCCACACCGGCGGCCACGTCACCCTCCCGTCCGACGCGGCGTACGTCGTGCACCCGCCGGTCGGCAAGTACGTGATCGGCCTGGGCGAACTGATCTTCGGGTTCAACCCCTTCGGCTGGCGCTTCATGACGGCGCTGCTCGGCACGCTCTCCGTCCTCGTCCTGTGCCGGATCGGCCGCCGGCTGTTCCGCTCCACCTTCCTCGGCTGCCTGGCGGGCACGCTGATGGCGGTGGACGGGCTGCACTTCGTGATGAGCCGCACCTCGCTGCTCGACGGCGTGCTGATGTTCTGGGTGCTGGCCGCCTTCGCCTGTCTGCTCGTCGACCGCGACAAGGCACGCGCGAGACTGGCCGCCGCGCTCCCGGCCGACGCGGACGGCCGGGTGCGCCCTGACGCCCACACCGCGGACACCTTCCGGCTGATGTGGCGTCCCTGGCGCTGGCTGGCGGGCCTGCTGCTGGGCCTGGCGATCGGCACCAAGTGGAACGGCCTGTTCTTCCTCATCGTCTTCGGTGTCATGACCGTGCTGTGGGACGTCGGCACGCGCAAGGTCGCCGGTGCCCGCCACCCGTACGTGGCGGTGCTCAAGTACGACCTGGGGTTCGCCTTCCTGGCCACGGTGCCGGTCGCGGTCCTCACCTACTTCCTGTCGTGGACCGGCTGGATCCTCTCCCCCGCGGACGGCACCGGCGGCTACTTCCGCAACTGGGCGGCGACCGACGGCAAGGGCAGCCACTGGAGCTGGCTCCTGCCCGACTGGTGGCGCAGCCTGTGGCACTACGAGCACGAGGTGTACAAGTTCAACGTCGGCCTCACCTCGCCGCACACCTACCAGTCGAACCCGTGGAGCTGGATCGTCGACGCCCGCCCGGTGTCGTACTTCTACGAGTCCCCCTCACCCGGCACGGCGGGCTGCCCGGCCGACGCCGGTGAGAAGTGCGCCCGCGAGGTCCTCGCGATCGGCACGCCGATGCTGTGGTGGGCGGCCTGCGCGGCGCTCGTGTACGTCCTGTGGCGCTGGTTCTTCCGCCGCGACTGGCGGGCCGGCGCGATCGCCTGCGGGATCGCGGCCGGATACCTCCCCTGGTTCCACTACCAGGAGCGGACGATCTTCTTCTTCTACACGATCGTCTTCCTGCCGTTCCTCTGCCTCGCCGTCACCATGCTGATCGGCGCGATCATCGGCCCTCCGGGCTCCACGGACACCCGCCGCGTGATCGGCGCGACCGGCGCGGGCATCCTGGTCCTGCTGATCGCCTGGAACTTCATCTACTTCTGGCCCCTGTACACGGGCACCGCGATCCCGATCGACCAGTGGCGGTCGCGGATGTGGCTGGACACCTGGGTCTAGCCGGGATACGACCGGGAGGGCGCGGCCGATGGCCGCGCCCTCCCGGTCGTTGCTGGTCGTCAGCGGTCGCCGCCGGCCGCCTCGGACGGCCCGGAGACGGCCCGGCCAAGGCACCACGGCGGCCGTCCCCGCTCAAGCGCGCCGCGCCGTTTCGGACCGATGTCGCGCGGACGTGCAACCCGCCGTGGGTGTTCGGGAGTACCTACGGGCGGATGTCCAAGCCGCGGCCACCGCTCCTGGTGGTCGCCGCGGGTCGGCGCGTGGGCCCAGCGCGCCGGCCGTCGAGGACCGCCCGGCGTGGTGTCGGGCGTCCCCGGCACCACCTACCGCGCCTGGGCCGCACCCATCCCCAACGGACACACCATCACCGCAGTCGACCAGTACGACACCCACCACCACCGACTCAGCCACGACACCGACTGGCGCTGACCACCACCGCCGGCGATTCGGGGATCCGGTCGGGGATGTGGCCGGATACGTGGGTATGGCACGGCTTGGCTGGTCTCTCTTGGGAGAACTTCCGGAAACAATCGTCACAGCAGGCTCCGGTTCCGCATACAGTGCAAGGCGCACACAGTCTTTGAACGCGTTCAATAAATACGCGGGCGAAGGCTTCACGGGGAGGGCACACGGGGAGGGAGCGCTCTCATGCGCAAGGGAGCCAAGGCCGCCATAGTCGGCGGTGTACTGGTCGTGATGGTGGGCGGGGCGACGTACGGCGGGTACAACTTCGTGTCCGCGCTGAACGGGAGCACCACCGCCGGAGGCGGGCCCGCGCCCGTGAAGACGGGGCCGCCGAGCCAGGACGAGGTGAAGGAGGCGTCGGGGAAGTTCTTCGCCGCGTGGGAGAAGGGGGACGCGGCGACAGCCGCCTCGTACACCGACTTCCCCGAGGCTGCCGAGGAGTTGCTGTCGTCCTACGGCGGCGACGCCCACATCGGCGATGTGCAGATCACGCCCCAGGCCGCCACCGGCACCACCGTCCCCTTCTCGGTCAAGGCGACCGTCTCCTACGGCGGGAAGTCCAAGCCGCTCGCCTACAGCAGCAGCCTGAGCATCGTGCGCGGCGCCAGCACCCACCGGCCGCTGGTCGACTGGAAGCCGACTGTCGTGCACCCCGACCTGAAGAAGGGCGACACCCTCGTCACCGGCGAGTCGGCCGCCCCGCCGATCGAGGCCGTCGACCGCAACGGCACCGTCCTGACGAAGGAGAAGTACCCCTCCCTCGGGCCGATCCTGGACGAGCTGCGGGCGAAGTACGGCGACAAGGCGGGTGGCACGCCCTCCATCGAGCTGAGCATCCGTCACGCGGACACGAACGCGGCCGAGACTCCGCTCATCACCCTCGCCAAGGGCCGGGCGGGCAAGCTGCGCACCACGCTCAGCGCGAGCGCGCAGGCGGCGGCCGAGCAGGCGGTGCAGCGGTTCACCGAGTCCTCGGTCGTGGCCGTGAAGGCCTCCACCGGTGAGGTGCTCGCGGTGGCCAACCACCGCGACGACGGCTTCAACGCGGCGTTCCTGGGGCGCCTCGCGCCCGGCTCCACGATGAAGATCATCAGCGCCGCCGCCCTCATCGACAACGGGATCACCACGGCGAACGGGCCCGCGCCCTGCCCGCCGGACGCGGTGTGGCAGAGCCAGACCTTCCACAACCTCCAGGGCCTCCGGCCCGACGAGCACGCCACCCTCTCCGACAGCTTCTCGCGCTCGTGCAACACGGCCTTCATCAAGCTCACCGACGAACTCGGGACGAACGCCCTGACCAAGGAGGCCGAGGACCGCTTCGGGCTCGGCCGGGACAACTGGAAGAGCGGCATCCCGTCCTTCGACGGCTCGGTGCCCGCCGTCAGCGGCCCGGACCAGGCGGCCAACCTGATCGGGCAGGGCCAGGTGCAGATGAGCCCGCTGAACATGGCGTCGGTGACGGCCACCGCGATGACGGGCCGGTTCCGGCAGCCGGTCATCGTCTCCCCGAAGCTCGACGACCGCGAACTCGCCACGGCCCGGGGCCTGTCGGCGAACACGGTCGCCCAGCTGCGGCGGATGATGAACCGCACCGCCACCAGCGGCACCGCGGCCACCGCGATGTCCGGGCTGAGCGGCAGCATCGGCGCGAAGACCGGCTCCGCCGAGGTCGACGGGCAGGCGAAGTCCAACAGCTGGTTCACCGGCTACCGGGGAGACGTGGCGGCCGCCGCCATGACCCAGGAGGGCGGCCACGGCGGCGATGCGGCCGGACCCATCGTGGCGGCGGTGCTGCGCGCGGGCGGCTGAGCCGATCGTCTGCCCTGAGGTACGCTGCCGGGCCGTTTGTCGCAGCTTGGCTACGGACGGGTGGCCGAAGTCACCCGGACAGAACGGGACTCTAGTGTGGGTGCCGTCGTTGGGTGCGTGAGTGCGCCGAGGGGCGACGGAGACAGGGCTGACGGCGGGGGCCTGGGGAACGCGAAGGACGGAAGGCAGTGGGCAAGAGAAGGCGCGTCGCCGAGCGACGGAAGACGAGTCCCGCCGTGGTCGGCGGAGTGATCGCCGTGGTCGTCGCCGGCGCCGGCGTCGGCGCCTACGCGCTGTACGGCGGTGGCGCCGCGGCCGAGGACCGGTCCCGGACCACGTCCGCGGCCGAGGACCACAAGAAGGTGCCCACCGGCCCCCTGTCGGCGGCCGAGGTGCAGAGCACGGCGGGGCGGTTCCTGACCGCCTGGCAGCAGGGCAGGCCGGCCGAGGCGGCGGCCGCGACCAGCGACTCCGCGGCGGCCACCGCCCTGCTCACCGGTTACACCAAGGACGCGCACCTCGAGAACGTCGCGCTGACCGAGGGCACCCCCAGCGGCGGCAAGGTCCCCTTCTCCGTCAAGGCGACGGTGTCGTACAAGGGCCTGACCAAGCCGCTGGCGTACGACAGCGCGCTGAGCGTCGTGCGCCGCGCCGCCGACGGCGCACCGGTCGTCGACTGGCACGCCTCCGTCGTCCATCCCGACCTGAAGGACGGCGACACCCTGGTCACCGGCGAGTCCGGCACCCCTCCGGTGAAGGCCCTGGACCGGGACGGCGGCGAGATGACCGCCGCGAAGTACCCGTCGCTGGGCACGGTGCTGGACGGGCTGCGCGAGAAGTACGGCAAGACGGCGGGCGGCAAGGCGGGCATCGAACTGCGCGTGGTGCGCGGCAAGGCCTCGCAGAAGGCCGAGCTGTCCGACAAGACGCTGATCGAGCTGAGCAAGGGCACGCCGGGCACGGTGAGGACGACGCTGAGCCCCACCCTGCAGGCCGCCGCCGAGCAGCAGGTGGCGCAGCAGAAGCGGGCGTCGGTGGTCGTGATGCGCCCGTCGACGGGCGAGATCCTCGCGGTGGCCAACACCGACCACGGCTTCAACACCGCCTTCCAGGGATCCCTCGCGCCCGGCTCCACGATGAAGATCGTGACGTCGACGATGCTGTTCGAGAAGAACCTCGTCACCCCGGACGCGTCGCACCCCTGTCCCAAGACGTACAAGCTCGCCGGCTGGACGTTCCACAACGACGCCGACTCCGAGATCAAGAAGGGCACGTTCCGGCAGAGCTTCGGGGCCTCCTGCAACAACGCCTTCATCGACTTCGCCCCGAAGCTGTCCAACAGCGACCTGACGAAGGAGGCCCAGCAGGTCTACGGCCTCGGCCTGAACAACTGGGCCATCGGCGTCCCGTCGTTCGACGGCTCCGTCCCGGTGCAGAGCGGTGCGCAGATGGGCGCCTCCCTGATCGGGCAGGGCGGGGTGCGCATGAACCCGCTGAACATGGCGTCGGTGGCGGCGACGGTGCAGACGGGGGTCTTCCACCAGCCGTACCTGGTGTCCCCCTCGGTGGACCACCGCACGCCGGCGAAGGCCTCGCGCACGATGTCGTCGAAGACGCAGTCCGAACTGAAGGACGTCATGCGGTTCACGGCGGCGTACGGCACCGCGGCCAAGGCGATGTCCGGGGTCAGCGGCGACGTCGGCGCCAAGACCGGCTCCGCCGAGGTCGACGGCCAGAAGAAGCCCAACGGCTGGTTCACCGCCTACCGCGGTGACCTCGCGGCGGCGGGCGTCGTCCAAGCGGGCGGGCACGGCGGCGACACGGCCGGCCCGATCGTGGCGTCCCTGCTGAAGAGGGGCGACTGAACACTCGGCTCACCCGCCGGCTGTTCGGGCCCTTCCGGGTGTACCGTGCCCGCGGCCAGGGCCTTTCGTTCGGATCATGCCGGACCGGCCCCGCGAGCCCGGCATGATCCGAACGAGAGGCCCTAGTGGTGGGCCATCGCCCTGGCGGTGGCCGCCGCGGCCGTGTACGTGCGCCGCAGGAATCTGATCAGCGTCTTGGTCTCGAACTGCACGACCGAGACGCCCTGCGAGGAGTGGAACTCGACCACGGCCTGCACACGGCCGCAGGGCCACACACGCACCGGTCCGGAGCCGGCCGGGGCGAGCAGCCCCTGCTCGAGCAGCGACCGGGAGAACCTCCACTCGTGCGGGCCGGGCAGCCCGATCCGCACCGCACGCGGGTCGTCCTGCGGGTCGTAGCGCAGGACGACCGGGACGGCGCCGTGCTGATCCAGGGAGTCGTCGTCGGTGACTATGTGGGCTCGTGCGTACTGTTCGACTACAGCCATCGGACGGCCCCTCACACTCGGTGACCTACACGGAAGCTATTTTTCCACTTCGTTACCAATGTCCCATATATCCCGGTTTACGCCTCCCCGTGCCCGGATGTGATGACGAGCGCCTCGCTCTTGCAACTGATTCGCAACAAGCCATTATCATCGAACGGTGCATGTGCCTGACGGATTCATCAACGCCCCCACTTCCGCCGCGGCCGGAGCAGTCGCCGCCGGCGCCCTCGCCGTGAGCCTGCGCGGCGCGCGCCGGGAGCTCGACGAGCGGACCGCGCCGCTGGCCGGTCTGGTCGCCGCGTTCATCTTCGCGGTGCAGATGCTCAACTTCCCCGTCGCGGCCGGCACCAGCGGCCATCTCCTCGGCGGGGCGCTCGCCGCGATACTCGTGGGCCCCTACACAGGGGTTCTCTGCGTCTCCGTCGTCCTGCTCATGCAGGGCATCCTCTTCGCCGACGGCGGGCTGACCGCGCTCGGCGTCAACATCACCGACATGGCGATCACCACGACGGTCGTCTCGTACGCCGTCTTCCGCGGCCTGGTGAAGGTGCTGCCGCGCCGCCGCCGCTCGGTCACCGTCGCCTCCTTCGTCGCCGCGCTCGTCTCCGTCCCGGCCGCCGCCGTCGTCTTCACCCTGATCTACGCGATCGGCGGCACCACCGACGTGGCGATCGGCAAGGTCGCCACCGCGATGATCGGCGTGCACGTCCTCATCGGCATCGGTGAGGCCGCGATCACCGCGCTGACCGTCGGCGCCGTCATCGCCGTACGGCCGGACCTGGTGTACGGCGCGCGCGGACTGCGGCAGCGGCTGAAGCTGCGGGTGAACGGCGAGCTCGTCGACGCCCCCGCCGCCGGCCCGGCGCCCGTCCCCGTCGCCGCTCGCTCGCACCGCAGGCTGTGGATCACCGGCCTGGTCACCTCGCTCGTCCTCGCCGGCTTCGTCAGCTTCTACGCCTCGGCCAACCCCGACGGCCTGGAGAAGGTCGCCCACGACCACGGCATCGACAAGAAGGAGGAGCGGCACACCTCCGCCGACTCCCCGCTCGCCGGCTACGGCGTGAAGGACATCTCCGACGCCCGGCTGTCCGGCGGGCTCGCGGGCGTGATCGGGGTCGGGTCCACCGTCGTCGTGGGCAGCACGGTCTTCTGGGTGGTCCGCAGGCGCCGTACGGCCGCCTCGGCCGCCTCCTCCACGCCCACCACCTCGCGGGCCGCCTGAGATGGGGGCGGGTCACGCGCACCGGCTGTACCGGCACGGGCACTCCCCCGTGCACGCGCTGCCGCCGCACACCAAGCTCGCCGCCGCCTTCGCCTTCGTCGTGGTCGTGGTGTCGACCCCGCGCGAGGCGATGTGGGCGTTCGCCCTGTACGCCGTGCTGCTCGCGGTCGTCGCCTCCGTGGCCCGCGTGCCCGCCGGATTTCTGCTCAGGCGGCTGCTGATCGAGATCCCGTTCGTCACCTTCGCCCTGCTCATGCCGTTCGTGGCGGAGGGCGAGCGGGTCGACGTGCTGGGCATGTCGCTGAGCGTGGGCGGCCTGTGGGGCGCCTGGAACGTGCTCGCCAAGGGCACGCTCGGGGTCGCCGCGTCCGTGCTGCTGGCCAGCACGACAGAGCTGCGGGAACTGCTGCTGGGCCTGCAGCGCCTGAAGCTGCCGCCGCTGCTCGTCCAGATCGCCTCCTTCATGATCCGCTACGGGGACGTGATCACCGACGAGATGCGGCGCATGCGGATCGCCCGGGAGTCGCGCGGCTTCGAGGCGCGCGGGATCCGGCACTGGGGGGTGCTCGCCAAGTCCGCGGGCGCGCTGTTCATCCGCTCCTACGAGCGCGGGGAGCGGGTCCACCTGGCCATGGTGAGCCGCGGCTACGCCGGTTCGATGCCGGTCATCGACGAGGTGACCGCGTCGCGGGCGCAGTGGTGGTACGCCCTCGCCCTCCCCTGTGCCGCGCTCGTCGTCTGTCTGCTGGGATGGGTCCTGTGACTGTGTCTTCTCTCGAGGTCTCCGGCCTCGCCTTCGCCTACCCCGACGGGCATCAGGCCCTGTTCGGAGTGGACTTCTCCATCGCGCGCGGGGAGCGGGTGGCGCTGCTCGGCCCGAACGGCGCCGGCAAGACGACCCTCGTCCTGCACCTCAACGGCATCCTCGGCGGCGGTACGGGCACGGTCACGGTGGCCGGGCTGCCGGTCGGCAAGCGGCACATGGCCGAGATCCGGCAGAAGGTCGGCATCGTCTTCCAGGACCCGGACGACCAGCTGTTCATGCCGACCGTGCGGGAGGACGTCGCGTTCGGGCCGGCGGCGGCCGGCCTGAAGGGTCCGGAACTTCAGACGCGGGTGCGTACGGCCCTGGAGCGGGTCGGCATGCAGGACTTCGCCGACCGCCCGCCGCACCACCTCTCCTTCGGCCAGCGCCGCCGGGTGGCCGTGGCGACGGTCCTCGCCATGGAGCCGGAGATCCTGGTCCTGGACGAGCCCTCGTCCAACCTCGACCCGGCCTCGCGCCGCGAACTGGCCGACATCCTGCGCTCGCTGGACGTGACGGTGCTCATGGTCACCCACGACCTGCCGTACGCGCTGGAGCTGTGCCCGCGCTCGCTGATCCTGAGCGACGGGGTGATCGCGGCGGACGGGCCGACGGGCGAGCTGCTCTCCGACGACACGCTGATGCGCGCCCACCGCCTGGAGCTGCCCTTCGGCTTCGACCCGCGCTCGGTGACGGCGGGAGCCTGACCCCGAGGAATCGCAGGCGGTGCGCCCGTGTTGCACTCACTGTCGCAGGTGACCGACGGATACGAGCGACGAGTGACGAGTGACAGGAGTGCGGGCGTGGACGTGAACGGTGCGGTGGCCGAGGGCTTCGAGCCGGTCAGGGAAGCGTTCGAGCAGAACTTCGCCGTGCGGGGCGAGCGGGGCGCGGCGGTCTCGGTGTACCGGGACGGACACAAGGTCGTCGACCTGTGGGCCGGGACCCGGGACGTGGACGGTGCCGTGCCCTGGGAGCGGGGCACCGCGCAGATCGTGCGCTCGGCGACCAAGGGCGTCGCCGCGGCCGTGCTCCTGCTGCTGCACCAGCGCGGGGAGCTGGACCTGGACGCCCCGGTGGGCGCGTACTGGCCGGAGTACAAGGCGTCCGGCAAGGAGCAGACGCTGGTGTGGCATCTGCTGGCCCACCGGGCTGGCGTACCCGTGCTGGACCGGCCGCTCACACCCGCGCAGGCCGCCGACCCGGCGCTCGGCGCCGAGGCGGTGGCGGCCCAGGCTCCGGTGTGGGAGCCGGGCACGGACCACGGCTACCACGCGCAGACGTACAGCTGGCTGACGGGCGAGCTGGTGAGCAGGGTCACCGGCCGGTCGATCGGCGAGTGGATCGCGGACGAGATCGCCGGGCCGGCCGGGGCGGATCTGTGGGTCGGCCTGCCGGACGGCGAGACACCCCGCGTGGGCCGGGTGGGCCGCGTCGAGGCCCCGGCCACGGAGACCGGCGCGCTGCGGACCCGCCCCAGGCGCGCGGTGGCCGAGGCCTACGCCGACCCCGACTCCCTCACCCGCCGGGCCTTCGGCGCGATCACCCCCCAGCCCGACGAGAACGACCCGGCCTACCGGGCCGCCGTCCTGCCCGCCTCCAACGGCATCGCGACCGCCGAGGGCCTGGCCCGCTTCTACGCCTCGCTCATCGGCGAGGTGGACGGAGGGCTGCGCCTGTTCGCGCCGGAGACCACGGCCCGCGCCCGCGCGGAGGCCTCGGCGGGCCAGGACCGTGTCCTCGTCGTCCCCACCCGCTTCGGCCTCGGCTACATGCTGCACGGCAGCGCGTCCCCGCTGCTCGCCGCGGGTTCCTTCGGCCACCCGGGCCGCGGTGGCGCCCTCGGCTTCGCCGACCCGGAGTCGGGCATCGCCTTCGGCTACGTCACCAACGGCTTCCGCTCCGCCGTGACGGCGGACCCGAGGGCCCAGGCGCTGGTACGGGCGGTACGGGCGTCGGCAGCGTAGGAACGCACATCACCGCCACCGGTGGCTCATCGGCTCATACGCGAACCGCCCCCGGCGCACACACATCTCCACCGGTGGACGCGTACACCACCGGTGGACACCCCGGCTCAGATGTGGATCGGCTGGGACGTCCGTCCCGACGCCTGGTCGATCTCCTCGTGTGCCTTGGTGAGCAGCTGCATGGCGATTTCATTGAGGGCGCGGGCTCCGGCGATCTCCTCGCCGACCCGCGGCTGATTGGAGTCGCTGCGGTACCTGCTCGCCCGCCCGTGCGCCCGGACCTCAGTCCCGTCGGGCAGGCGGACCAGCGCCGCGGCCTTCGTGTGCTGGTCGTCCTCCTGGAACTCCAGCTCGACATGCCATCCCACGGCAGTCTTCATCATGGCCATCACCTCCGGAAGAACCTCCTTCCAGGGTGCTCCTTTCCCCATCCGCCCGCAGCATTCGGGTGACGGCCCGAGCGGCTGCCTCAGCCGGTGTGCAGCATCAGGCCGATGCCGACGACCAGCAGGCCGGCGGCCGCCAGGCGCGGGGCGCCGAAGCGTTCCTTGAAGAAGAGGGCGCCGATGGCGGCGCCGACGAGGATGGAGGACTCCCGCAGCGCCGAGACGGGGGCGAGGTCCGCCCTGGTCTGCGCCCACAGGACGAGGCCGTACGCCGTGACGGACAGGGCGGCGCCGAGCAGGCCGAGCGCGGCGTAGGGGCGCAGCGCGGCGGCCGTCCCACGGCGCAGGCGGTGGACGGCGTACGCGGGGATGACCACGCTCTGGACCGCCATGAGCCAGGCGATGTAGCCGAGGGGCGAGCCGGAGGCGCGGACGCCGAGGCCGTCGACGACCGTGTACGCCGCGATCGACAGCCCGGTGGCCAGCGCGGCCCCCACCGCCGCCCAGTCGGGTCGCCGCCCGCGCAGTCCCCACAGCGCGACCACGGTCAGTCCGGCGCACGACAGCGCGATGCCCGCCGTCACCCAGCGGTCGGGCACCTCGTGCGCGAAGACGGCGGCCAGCACCGTGACGACGAGCGGCGCCGTGCCGCGCGCGATCGGGTACGCCTGCCCGAAGTCGCCGAGCCGGAAGGACGTCATCAGCAGCGCGTAGTACACGATGTGGATCGCGGCCGACACGCACAGATACGGCCACGCGCCCGCCGCCGGCACCGAGGTGAACACCGCGAGGACGGCGCCGATCAGCAGCCCGCCGCCGGAGATCAGGGTGAACCCGACGAGCTTGTCCGGGATCCTGTGCGCGAGCGCGTTCCAGCAGGCGTGCGTGACCGCGGCCAGCAGCACGGCCGCCATGACCAGCGGCGTCACGCAGTGCGCTCGCGCACGTCCACGAGGGTGCCGCCGGCGTGGGCGACGAGCGTTTTCGGCTCCATGGGAAAGACGGCGTGCGGAGTCCCGGCGGCGGCCCAGACGACGTCGTGGTCGAGCAGCGACCGGTCGGCGAGCACGCGGGTGCGGGTGCGGTGTCCGAAGGGCGGTACGCCGCCGATGGCGTACCCGGTGGTCTCCCGGACGACATCGGCCCTGGCCCGGGTGACCTTGCCCGCGCCCAGTTCCTCCCGGACACGTTCCACGTCCACGCGGGAGGCCCCGTCCATGAGCACCAGCACCGGCTCCCCGTCCGCGGCGAAGATCAGCGACTTGCAGATCTGGCTCAGCCCGCACCCGATCGCCGCCGCGGCCTCGGCGGCGGTCCGGGTGGCGTCCGGGAACCGGCGCACCTCGCCGACCAGTTCCCCGAGCCCCAGCTCCCGCAGGGCCTCGGCGAACCTGGGGTGAGCTCCCGATCCTCCGGCGTCTGTGGCGGCAGTCGTCGTCATGGAGGGCAGGTTAGCCGCCGGGTACACGCCTCACGAACGAATTCCTCCGGGCACGGCGAAGGCCGGTGAGGGTGCGGCCCGTCCGCGCGGGCGCCCTCACCGGCCGTGTCGGGAGGCCGTTCGCGTCAGGCGGGGACCAGTTCCCGGTCGTCGTCGGGGTCCTTGTCCCCGGATCCGGGCTCCGTGCGCAGGCCCTCGCCCTCGACGTCGACGTTGGGCAGGGCGCGGTCCAGCCACCTGGGCAGCCACCAGGCCCCGCGGCCGAGCAGGGCCAGCACCGCCGGGACGATGGCCATGCGCACGATGAAGGCGTCGAAGAACACCGCGATCGCCAGGCCGAAGCCGATCATCTTGATCATCGACTCGCTGGAGCCGATGAAGCCGGAGAAGACGGCGATCATGATGACGGCGGCGGCCGTCACGACCCGTGCGCCGTGCCGGAAGCCTGTCACGATCGCCTGGCTCGGCTTCTCGCCGTGGACGTACGCCTCGCGCATCCGGGTCACGAGGAACACCTCGTAGTCCATCGCCAGGCCGAAGACGACGCCCACCATGAAGATCGGCATCATCGACATGACCGGGCCGGTCTCCTCCACGCCCATCAGGCCGGACAGCCAGCCCCACTGGAAGACCGCGACCACCGCGCCCAGCGCGGCCAGCACGCTCAGCAGGAAGCCGAGGGCCGCCTTCAGCGGGACCAGGACCGAGCGGAAGACCACGATCAGCAGGAGGAAGGCCAGGCCCACCACCAGCGCCAGGTACGGGAAGAGGGCGTCGTTCAGCTTCTGCGAGACGTCGATGTTCATCGCCGTCGAGCCGGTGACCAGGACCTCGGCGTCTGTCTTGGCCTTGATCCCGGAGCCCGCGTCGCGGATGGCGTGCACCAGGTCCTCGGTGGTGGTCGAGGACGGCTTGGAGTTCGGGATCACGGTGACGGTCGCGGTGTCGCCCGCCTTGTTCGGCTGCGCCGGGGTGACCGTGACGACGTCCTTGAGGCCCTTGATGTCGTCGGTCACCTGGGTGAAGGCGGCCTTCGGGTCGTCGCTCCGCTTCGCGTCGACGACGACCATCAG
>NZ_MUBM01000036.1:0-256 GCF_002154505.1 Streptomyces carpinensis
CTTCTGATGTGCACGACCGGCCTGGCCGACCCCCTGCGCGGCGAGGCCGAGTTGCGCGCGCATCTCGCCCGGCGGTGGTCCGTTCCCCCGGCGCCCTTTCCTTCAGGGCCCGTCCCGCCCGTGCCCGGCCTCGCCGCGTTCCTGGCGGACGCCCAGGTGCGGGCCAAGGGGTACGCGGACGACCGTACGGCCGCGGCCGTTTGGGAGGCGTGAGCGCCGGGGCTGTGAATTCATGGACCCAGAGGACCCGCAGGAG
>NZ_MUBM01000036.1:276-21861 GCF_002154505.1 Streptomyces carpinensis
GCGGTCCGCCGCAACGCCGCCATCGACTGGATCACCGTCCGCCACGAGGAGACCGCGGCCTTCGCGGCCGGCGCCGAAGCGCAGATCACCGGACGGCTCGCGGCCTGTGCCGGCTCCTGCGGCCCCGGCAACCTCCACCTCATCAACGGCCTGTACGACGCCCACCGCTCCATGGCCCCGGTCCTCGCCCTCGCCTCGCACATCCCCTCCAGTGAAATCGGTCTGGGCTACTTCCAGGAGACCCATCCCGACCGGCTGTTCCAGGAGTGCAGCCACTACAGCGAGCTGATCTCCAGCCCGAAGCAGATGCCACGGCTGCTGGACACCGCCATCCAGAACGCCGTCGGCCGCAGCGGGGTCAGCGTGGTGGCCCTGCCCGGTGACATCGCCGCCGAGCCCGCCCCCGAGAAGGCCGCCGAGACCGCCATCGTCACCTCCCGGCCCACCGTGCGGCCCGGCGACGCCGAGATCGACCGGCTCGCCCGGATGATCGACGGGGCCGGCAAGGTCACCCTGTTCTGCGGCAGCGGCACGGCCGGGGCGCATGCCGAGGTGATGAAGTTCGCCGAGAAGATCAAGTCACCGGTGGGGCATGCCCTGCGCGGCAAGGAATTCATCCAGTACGACAACCCGTTCGACGTCGGGATGAGTGGTCTGCTCGGCTACGGCGCCGCCTACGAGGCCACCCACGAGTGCGACCTGCTGATCCTGCTCGGCACCGACTTCCCGTACAACGCGTTCCTGCCGAACGACGTGAAGATCGCCCAGGTCGACGTCCGGCCCGAGCACCTCGGCCGCCGGTCCAAGCTGGACCTGGCCGTGTGGGGCGATGTGAAGGAGACCCTGCGCTGCCTGATCCCGCGGGTGAAGGAGAAGAGTGACCGGCGCTTCCTCGACCGGATGATCAAGAAGCACGCGGACGCGCTGGAGGGGGTCGTCAAGGCGTACACGAGGAAGGTCGACAAGCACATCCCGATCCACCCCGAGTACGTGGCCGCCGTCCTGGACGAAGTCGCCGACGACGACGCGATCTTCACCATCGACACGGGGATGTGCAATGTCTGGGGCGCCCGCTACATCTCGCCCAACGGGCGCCGCCGCATCATCGGTTCCTTCTCGCACGGTTCGATGGCCAACGCCCTGCCGATGGCGATCGGCGCGCAGTTCACCGACCGCCGCCGGCAGGTCGTCTCGATGTCCGGGGACGGCGGGTTCTCCATGCTGATGGGCGACTTCCTGACCCTGGTCCAGCACGACCTGCCGGTGAAGGTCGTGCTGTTCGACAACTCCTCCCTCGGAATGGTGGAGCTGGAGATGATGGTCTCGGGTCTGCCCTCCTACGGCACGGCGAACAAGAACCCCGACTTCGCCGCCGTGGCCCGCGCCTGCGGCGCCTTCGGAGTCCGGGTGGAGAAGCCCAAGGACCTCGCCGGAGCCCTGAAGGACGCCTTCCGGCACAAGGGCCCGGCCCTCGTGGACGTCGTCACCGACCCCAACGCCCTGTCCATCCCACCGAAGATCAGCGCGGAGATGGTGTCCGGGTTCGCCCTGTCGGCCTCGAAGATCGTGCTGGAGGGCGGGGTGGGCCGCATGGTGCAGATGGCCCGCTCCAACCTGCGCAACGTGCCACGACCCTGATCGAGCCCCACGGCTGTCGACGACGCTCGTGAGCGACACGCCCAGGGCCGCCGGTGCGGATCACGCCTGACCCGGGCCGAGTTGCCGCGCTCATGGCCGAACATGCGGTCGTTGACGATTCGACATGACTGCCGCGTGTCCTACGGGGCATGGATCCCCGTGGACGTGTTCGACCTGGAGGGGAACCGACATCGGCACGCGGGCGGGGGAGATGAAGAGTCAGGCACGCGGAGGCGGTCCCAGGACGGTCGGGGCCTCCTCCGGAAAGACGGCGGAGGAAGAGGCCGGCGGCGTGGCGGAGCGCACACCGGCGCCCCAGCTCCGGCGCCGCCTGGGCAGGGCGGACCTGCGGGCGGTGCCCGAGGCGCGCCGGGCGCTGCGCGAGCTGCTGCGTCACTGGGGGCGGCCGGACACGTCGGACGTGGCGGAGCTGCTCACCAGCGAACTGGTCACCAACGCGCTCGTCCACACCGACGACGACGCGATCCTGACGGCGACGGTCTCACCACGCGGACTGCGGGTGGAGGTACGGGACTTCGTGGCCCGCAGACCGCGACCGCGCAGGCCGGTGGCCGATGCCGACACCCACGGCAGGGGCCTGCTCCTGGTCCAGTCCCTCGCGGACGCCTGGGGCGTCTGCCCGCACGAGGTGGGGAAGTCGGTGTGGTTCGAACTCGGGGCCCAGGCCGCGTGACGACAGCCCCGAGGGGGGCACGGCCCCACGGCCGTGCCCCCCTCGGCATGTCACAGCGTCACAGGTGCGGTCCTGGAGCCTCTCGTTCGGATCACGCCGGGCTCGCGGGCCTGATCCGAACGGAAGACCCTAGCCGAACTGCTGCTCCAGGTCCTTGAGCTTTCGCTCCAGCGAGTCCAGCCGCGGCAGGGCCTGGGTGTCGTCCTCCGCGGTGAGGTCGACGGTGATGGGGTCACTGCCCTTACGGACGGGCTGGAGGGAAGGACGCGTGAGCACCGGCAGCGACTCCGCCGCCGATATGGCAGGCTCCGCGCCGACCGGGGAGGAACCGCGCTCCAGGGCCTGCGTCTCGCCCTGCCGGCCGCCCCGGCCGACGAAGCCGCGGTGGCCCCGGCTGATCGCCTTGAGCTGGGCGCGCTCGACGCGCTCCTGCTCGCGGCGCAGCCGCCGCCGCTCCTCCTTCTCGCGCTTGTCCTCGCGCACCTCCTCGACCGCCTCGTCCAGGCTGCGCACGCCCTCCAGGAGCATCAGCGACCAGGCACGATAGGTCTCGCGCGGCGCCCGCAGCCAGCGGACGATACGGATCTGCGGCAGCGGACGCGGAACCAGGCCCTGCTCGCGCAGGGCGGCCCGGCGGGTCTGCTTCAGCGCGCGGTCGAAGAGGACCGCCGCCGACAGGGACATACCGGCGAAGAACTGCGGCGCGCCCGCGTGGTCGATGCCCCTGGGCGCGTGCACCCAGTTGAACCAGGCCGCCGCGGCGGCGAACATCCACACCAGTATCCGGGAGCCGAGGGCGGCGTCACCGTGGCTGGCCTCTCGCACCGCGAGCACGGAGCAGAACATCGCCGCCCCGTCCAGGCCGAACGGCACCAGGTACTGCCAGCCGTCGGTCAGGCCGAGGTTCTGCTCGCCGAAGCCGACCAGGCCGTGGAAGGAGAGCGCGGCGGCGACCGCCGCGCAGCAGAACAGCAGGACGTAGGAGGCCGTGCCGTAGATGGCCTCCTTGCGCCTGCGACGCTCCTCGCTGCGCTCCCACGAGTCGTCGGCACTCGCTTTCCCGTCGGACCGTTTGCCGCGCGCGAGCACCGCCACCGCCGCCAGCACGCCCAGGAGCAGCACGGCGCCCGGAAGCAGCCAGTTCAGCGATATGTCGGTCAGTCTCATCTGGGGTCCCTTGCATGGGGATAGGGCGTGACGCCCGCCATAGTGGCCCAATCCCGCCGGCCCTCAGGGGGTTTCGGGGCAAGAGGCCGCCTAGGAGGTGCAAGGGGATGCCCGGGGACGGCGTTCTGCTCGAACTGCCGCTTGAGGGGCGGGAGTTGAGTTCGAATAAGACTACCCGTACGGGTGGTTCCACGGAAAGTTCCCGTGACGGGTGGGGAAGTTGTGAATCCCCTGCACCCATTCGGGTGTCCCACTCGCGGATGATCTTACGGGACGCGGGCGGACGAACGGACCAACTGACGGTTTATCAAATCCTCAAGCGACGGCCGTGGTGGCCGGTTCGGCCACCCGGTCCGCGTCGCAGATGCGCGGACAGGTGGCGCAGGTGTCCTCGGGGCGCACGGTGTAGAACATGCAGCAACTGGCCCGGACCCGGGTGGGCAGCGGCGAGTCGTCCGGCCCGGCCGGCTCGCGGAAGGCCGCCGAGCCGACGAACGGCCGGGTCGCCCCCGGGAGCAGCAGCTCCAGCTCGCGCATGGCCCGCCGCTCCTCGCCGAGCAGGCGGGCGACGTACCACAGGCCCTCGACGACCTCGTCGGTCGCCATGCCCCACAGGGCCCGGCCGCGCCGCCGCATGCGCGGCCCGAAGCCGGCGAGGACCGGCTCCAGGTGCTCGGCGACGGCCGCCCGCACCTCGGCCCGCAGTGCCTCCTCGTCGCGCACCACACGGGCGCCGGGCCGCGCGGCCGCCGGGTCGTCCGGCAGGCAGGCGAAATCGACGGGACGCACGGCCATGCGGCCGGCGGTGCGGTCGTAGGAGACGTGGGTCACGGGGAGGCGGGGCACTCGGCGGTGCAGGAACCACGGCACGGTGAACAGCAGGCAGGCGGGCCAGGCGTACCGGTGCAGTCCGAAGCTCGCCACCACGTCCGGGCGGGCCCGCGTCCCGTAGTCCCGCTGCACCTGGGCATCGTCCCAGGACAGGAACGCGTCCAGGCCGGGTCCGCCCCGCGCGAGAGAGGCCGCCGTGACCCAGCCGTCGCCTTCGGGGGCCGGCTCACCGGGGCCCAGGAGGGTCACGGCGAGGCCCGGGTGGACCTCGGTGAGGCGGGCGTAGGCGTCCGCCGCGGCCGAAGGGAGCACAGGCATGCCGGACCACCGATCCGCGTTCGACTGAAGGGGCGACTGAAGGTAAGGCTTACCTTACTTCACTTGGCCGGAATGTGAACCCGCGACCAGTTGTGCCTAAGGTGCTTGACGGACGAGTAGCAACCCGTCGTAATGACCCCAAGCACCCACAAGCCCGGAGGAGGACCGTGAAGCAGGGCGCGCAGGACTCCGCCGCGGCGACCGGGGGCGGCATACCGCGCATCCCGCCGGGCGGCGGCGCGACGGGTGTGCCCCGGCAGCCGCAGGCGGCGGACGTACGGCGGGAGCGGGACACCCCGGCGGCGGGCGGCGTGCGCGGCGAGCACACGCACGGCGAGCGGCCCGTCCCGTCTCCCCGTCCCGTCGTGCAGCGTGCCTCCGTGCGCGGGCAGATCCTCGACGCCCTGCGCACCGCGCTGGTGACCGGGGAGCTGCGGCCCGGCGAGGTCTATTCGGCGCCCGCGCTCGGCGAGCGGTTCGGGGTCTCCGCGACCCCCGTGCGCGAGGCGATGCAGCAGCTCGCGCTGGAGGGCGCCGTCGAGGTCGTGCCCAACCGCGGCTTCCGGGTCGTCGAGCGCGGCGCCCGCGAGCTCGCCGAACTGGCCGAGGTGCGGGCGCTGATCGAGGTCCCGGTGCTGCTGCGGCTGTCGCGTACCGTGCCCGTCGAGCGCTGGGCCGAGCTGCGGCCGCTCGCCGAGGCCACCGTACGGGCCGCGTCCTCCGGGTGCCGGGCCACCTACGCCGAGACCGACCGCGCCTTCCACCGCGCGATGCTCTCCCTGGCGGGCAACGAACAGCTCGTCCAGATCGCCGAGGATCTGCACCGCCGGGCCCAGTGGCCCCTGGTCGGCGGCTCCGAGCGTCCCGCGCGGGCCGGGCTGGTGGCCGACGCCGCCCAGCACACCGCCCTGCTCGACGCGCTGATCGCGCGGGAGACCGACGTGGTGCACCTGCTCGTGCGCGAACACTTCGGGGTGGCGGGCTGAGGGCGGCGGCGCCGGTGCGGGCGGCCGCCGTCGGTCAGTCCCCGTGGCCCGGACTCGTGGCGGTCTTCGAGTAGGCGTCGTGCCAGGCGGCCTTCGCGCCCGAGTCGCCGATCCGGTAGACCTCCACGACCGCGCCCGCGGCCACCACCACGGAGAGCACGGCCGCGGCCACCCGCAGCACCGAGCCGGAGCGCGCCCCGGCCTGCGCCCGGGGCGTCCGCCGGGAGACCAGCCAGACGCCGGCCGCCAGCACGAACAGGCCCAGCGCCCACGGCAGCATCCCGTCGCCCAGCTCGGCGTGGCGCCGCACCAGCGGGTCGTCGGCCACGTGCCGCTCCAGCCATTCGCCCGCGCCGGTCGTCAGCGGCACGCTCGCCAGCGTGACCAGGGCGAGCAGCGGCAGAGCCGGGCCCAGCCGCCTGGCGCCCTGCGGCCACAGTGCGCAGACCACGAGCACCAGCGCGGTGAGGGGGACGAGGACCACGACGACATGGACCAGCAGGACGTGCGCGGGCAGGCCGTTGAGCAGGCTCATCAGGGCGCTCCTCCGGGAGGCGTGGGGGGCTCACACGGGCAGGGGGGATCCGTCCGCGTGTTCGGGCGCGCCAGCCTGGCACAGCAACCTCTCAGGTTCTTCTGAGCCGGACCGCTCCCTTCGAGCCACGCGCCAGGGGTCGCCTGCCCCCGTCCGGCCCGCCCCTCAGGCCGTCGCCGCCCCCGCCGCCGGTGGTGTCAACTGACGGGCCAGCCAGGTCGGTACGCCCCCCAGGAGCCGGAACAGGCGCCGGGCCTCCTCGCGCAGGCGGGACGCCTCCGGTTCCGCCTCCGTGTCGGCCAGGGACACCAGTGCCGGAGCCGTGCCGACGAGGTAGCCGAGCTCCTCGCGAATCCGCAGCGACTCGGCGAAACCGTGCCGCGCCTCGGACAACTCCCCCTCACGCAGGGCGAGTCCGGCCAGATGGCGCCAGGTGAAGGAGAGCAGCAGCGGGTCGGCGTGGGCGGTGGCGCCCGCGTGGGCGCGGCGGTAGGCGGCGCGCGCGGCCTGAGGGGCGTGGGTCAGGTTCTCGGCGATCAGCCCGCGCCGGAAGTCCAGCAGCGCCCGCCCCGGCGCCCCCGGCGGGATCAGCGCCGCCGCCCGGCCGAGCGCGGACCGCGCCTCGTCGGCCCGGTCCCGTACGCCGTGCAGCGTCGCCGAGTAGGCCAAGTACCCGCGTTCACAAGCGGCCGCGCCCCGCTCCTCGTCGGAGTGCGCGAGCGCCTCGGCGGTACGCAGCGCGTCCTCGGCCTCCTGCCAGCCGGACTCGGTGTACAGGCACCGTTCCACCAGCAGCACCGTGCGCTGCAGCGCGGCGGCGGCGGTGGCCGACGGCAGCAGCGCTGCCGCGTCGGCCCAGCATGCGCGCGAGCGCAGCCGCCATACCGCGGTCTGGAGTGGATCGTCACCTGGGGTCGTTCCGTTACCAGACATGGCGGTATGCGCCACATTGCCCTCCCCGAGCACGCCTTCGAGCCTTGAGTGGTGGCGGCATCTCAGCACGAATTCCGTGGCCCGGCCAAGAGGGTGGGTGAAGGATTTCACAAAGTCCGGGAAGTGGACGGCGGCGGTGCCGGCCGCCGTCGACCGCCCTGACCTCAGCTCATGCGCAGTGCGAGGAAGAAGTCCAGCTTGTCCTCCAGACGCGAAAGGTCACGTCCCGTCAACTGCTCGATCCGCCCGACCCGGTAGCGCAGCGTGTTGACGTGCAGGTGGAGGCGGGTCGCGCAGCGGGTCCAGGAGCCGTCGCAGTCCAGGAAGGCCTCCAGGGTCGGTATCAGCTCGGCGCGGTGCCGGCGGTCGTAGTCGCGCAGCGGGTCGAGCAGCCGGGCGGTGAAGGCGCGGCGCACGTCGTCGGGGACGAAGGGGAGCAGCAGGACGTGGGAGGCCAGTTCCTGGTGGCCGGCGGCGCAGACGCGCCCCGGGCGGGCCGCCGCGACCCGCCGGGCGTGCCGGGCCTCCTCCAGCGCCCCGCGCAGCCCCTCCGCCGAGTGCACGGCCGCGCTGACGCCGAGGGTGAGCCGCCCGTCGCCGTCGAGACCGGCCGACAGCGGGTCCCGTACGGCCTCCAGGAGCACGTCGGCGAGGATCCCGGCCTCCGAGCCGTCGTGCTCGCCGGAGACGGCGGGCAGCGGCACCAGGGCGATGGCCTCGTCGCCGGTGTGGGCGACCGCTATGCGGTCGGAGGGCTCGGGACCGGTGCTGAGCGGGTCCACGAGGATCTCCTCCAGCAGCGACTGGGCGATCGGGCCGCCCTCGACCGTCCCGCCCGTCCGTCGCCCGCCCTCGGTCGCGGGCGCCGCGGGCCCGCCCTGCGCCTCGTCCCACTCGACCCGGGCCACCACCACCTGCCAGTGCGGGGCCGCGCCGAGGCCGGGCAGCAGCACGGGAGCCGCGACCCGGAGCCGGGCGGCGATCTCGGCCGGCGGCGCCCCCGTCTGGACCAGCTCCAGGACCTCCTGGGCGAGCCGGCGCCGCACCGTGCGGGCCGCGTCCCGCCGGTCCCGCTCGACCGCGATCAGCTGGGTGACGCCCTGAAGCAGGTCGAGACGCTCCTCCGGCCAGTCGCCGGCGTCCGCCTCGACCGCCAGCAGCCAGTCCGACAGCACCGTCTCGCGCACGTCCCGCGCGGCCTGCGGGGACCGCCCGCTGCTGCGGATCGGGAAGAGGGAGTACGTCGTCCCGCCCAGCGCGACGCGGTGCGGGCCGCGCCGGCCGGTGCGGCCGGCCGCCAGGTGCTCGGCGGCGAGCTGGGCGCACACGGCCGGGGGCAGGGGCGGGCCGCCCACCTTGGGGCCGGCGATCAGCCGGCCGGCGGGGGAGAGCAGCCAGGCCCGCAGGTCCAGGTCGGAGCCCAGCAAGTCCAGGACCACGTCCGGGCCGCCGCCCGCCGGTCCGGAGGTCATCATGCGGCGGTGCCGGTCCACCACCGCCGCGAGGTCGCCGGCGCGCTCGCCGGAGACCTGCCGTACGACGTGCTCGGTGATCGTCGCGAAGGCCACCGACTCGTTGACCGCGAACAGCGGCAGCCGGTGCCGGGCGCAGGCCAGCACCAGGTCCTCGGGCACATCGCCCAGCTCGGCCTCACCGGCGGCCAGCGCGGAGACGCCGGACTGGACCAGGATGCGGACGAACGGCTCCGAGTCGGCGGCGTCCCGGCGCCAGGCCAGGCCGGTCAGCACCAGCTCACCGCCGGAGAGATAACGGCTGGGGTCGCGCAGGTCGGTGGTCATCACGCCCCGGACGGTGCGGTCCAGCTCGTCCTCGCCGCCTAGCAGCTTCAGGCCCAGCGCATCGGTGTCCAGTAGTGCGCGCAGCCGCATTCTCGTCGCCGCCGTTCTGTGTCTCGAAAAGTACGATGGATCTTGTGGGAGAGGGCCCGCCCGTGCCGCCGGACGGCGGATTCGCCGCCTGGGCGTGCGGCCGGACACCGGCTCCGCCGCGGGTGTGACCGTGGCCTCTGTTTCCAGAGGAAAGCGAAGAGGTTGCCGATGGTCTCCGTTCATACGAATCTACAAGATGTCCGCCCTGGCCAGCCAAACCCTTCATGGTTTCGGTGACTGACCCCGTTGGAGCAGTCGGCTGTGTACTGGCCTCACTCCACGTGAACACCACATGAACGAGCCTGGCCCGCCGCACACGGATTGGCTCAATCTGGACGACCCACGAGACGAAGAAGAGAGCCGGTCATGGACTTCCTTCGCCCCGCCAGCTGGGAGGAGGCGCTCGCCGCGAAGGCCGAGCACCCCACCGCTGTGCCGATTGCGGGTGGCACCGATGTGATGGTCGAGATCAACTTCGACCACCGCCGGCCCGAGTACCTCCTCGACCTGAACCGCATCGGAGACCTCTACGAGTGGGAGGTCGGCGAGGAGAGCGTGCGGCTGGGCGCCTCCGTGCCCTACACCAGGATCATGGAAAATCTCCGTGCCGAGCTGCCGGGCCTCGCGCTCGCCTCGCACACGGTCGCCTCCCCGCAGATCCGCAACCGCGGCGGCGTCGGCGGCAACCTCGGCACGGCCTCTCCCGCCGGCGACGCCCACCCGGCCCTGCTCGCCGCGGGCGCCGAGGTCGAGGTGGAGTCGGTGCGCGGCTCCCGCCGCATTCCGATCGACGAGTTCTACACCGGCGTCAAGCGCAACGCGCTCGCCGCCGACGAGCTGATCCGCGCCGTGCACGTCAAGAAGGCGGACGGACCGCAGCAGTTCTCCAAGGTCGGCACCCGCAACGCCATGGTGATCGCGGTGTGCGCCTTCGGCATCGCCCTGCACCCCGAGACGCGCACGGTCCGCACCGGGATCGGCTCGGCCGCCCCCACCCCCGTCCGCGCCCGGGCCGCCGAGGAGTTCCTGGACGCGGCCCTGGAGGAGGGCGGCTTCTGGGACAACGGAAAGATCATCACCCCGTCGGTCGCCAAGCAGTTCGCCGAGCTGTGCTCCGCCGCCTGCAACCCGATCGACGACGTCCGGGGCACCGCGAGCTACCGCCGCCACGCGGTCGGCGTGATGGCCCGCCGGACGCTCACCTGGACCTGGGAGTCGTACCGCGGCACCCGCCGCACCTCGGAGGGAGCTGCGTAATGCGCGTCAACTTCACCGTCAACGGACGTCCGCAGGAGGCCGACGACGTCTGGGAGGGCGAGTCCCTGCTGTACGTCCTGCGCGAGCGCCTCGGCCTGCCCGGTTCCAAGAACGCCTGCGAGCAGGGCGAGTGCGGCTCGTGCACGGTCCGCCTGGACGGCGTGCCGGTCTGTTCCTGCCTGGTCGCGGCCGGCCAGGTGCAGGGCCGCGAGGTCGTCACCGTGGAGGGCCTGGCGGACTACGCCAAGCAGCGTGCCGAGGGCGGCTGCGCGACCGGCGCCTGCGGTTCGGCCGGGACATCCCTCGACGAGGCCAAGGGGTGGCAGGCCAAGGGCGACTCGCAGACCGGCGAGGGCGGTGAACTCTCCCCGATCCAGCAGGCGTTCATGGACGCCGGCGCCGTCCAGTGCGGCTTCTGCACCCCGGGGCTGCTGGTCGCCGCCGACGAGATGCTGGAGCGCAACCCGAACCCGACCGACGCGGACATCCGCGAGGCGCTGTCGGGCAACCTGTGCCGCTGCACGGGCTACGAGAAGATCATGGACGCGGTCCGCCTGGCGGCCGCCCGGCAGTCCGAGGGGGTCTGAGCATGCCCGCCAACGGCGCTCCCACGAAGATCACGCAGGGTTCGCAGACCAGGGGCGGCATCGGCGAGTCCACGCTCCGCCCCGACAGCACCCTCAAGGTCACCGGCGAGTTCGCGTACTCCTCCGACATGTGGCACGAGGACATGCTCTGGGGCCAGATCCTGCGCTCCACGGTCGCGCACGCCGAGATCGTGTCCATCGACACCTCCGAGGCCCTGGCGATGCCCGGCGTCCACGCCGTGATGACCTACGACGACCTGCCCACCGAGGTGAGGCGGTACGGCCTGGAGATCCAGGACACCCCGGTCCTCGCCCACGGCAAGGTGCGCCACCACGGCGAGCCGGTCGCCATCGTCGCCGCCGACCACCCGGAGACCGCGCGCCGCGCCGCCGCCAAGATCAAGGTGGAGTACAAGGAGCTGCCGGTCATCACCGACGAGGCCTCCGCGACCGCGCCGGACGCGATCCTCGTGCACGAGAACCGTGACGACCACCACATCGGCCACGTCCCGCACCCGAACATCGTCCACCGCCAGCCGATCGTCCGCGGCAACGCCGACGAGGCCGCCGGGCGGGCGGACTTCGTGGTCAGGGGCGAGTACTCCTTCGGCATGCAGGACCAGGCCTTCCTCGGCCCCGAGTCCGGCCTCGCCGTGCCCGAGGAGGACGGCGGCGTCCACCTCTACATCGCCACCCAGTGGCTGCACAGCGACCTGCGCCAGATGGCGCCCGTGCTCGGCCTGCCCGAGGACAAGATCCGCATGACCCTGGCCGGCGTCGGCGGCGCGTTCGGCGGCCGCGAGGACCTGTCGATGCAGATCCACGCCTGTCTGCTGGCGCTGCGCACCGGCAAGCCCGTCAAGATCGTCTACAACCGGTTCGAGTCCTTCTTCGGGCACGTCCACCGCCACCCCGCGAAGCTCACCTACGAGCACGGGGCCACGAAGGACGGCAGGCTCACCCACGTCAAGTGCCGGATCGTGCTCGACGGCGGCGCCTACGCCTCCGCCTCCCCGGCCGTGGTCGGCAACGCCTCCTCGCTCGGCATCGGCCCGTACGAGGTCGACGACGTCGACATCGAGGCCATCGCCCTCTACACCAACAACCCGCCCTGCGGCGCCATGCGCGGCTTCGGCGCGGTCCAGGCGTGCTTCGCCTACGAGGCGCAGATGGACAAGCTCGCCGACGCCGTCGGCATGGACCGGGTGGAGTTCCGGCAGCTCAACGCCATGAGCCAGGGCACGATCATGCCGACCGGGCAGCCGGTCGACTCCCCGGCCCCCGTCGCCGAACTCCTGCGCCGCGTCAAGGCGATGCCCATGCCGCCGGAGCGCCAGTGGGAGAGCTCCGAGGGCGCCGACGTACGGCAGCTGCCCGGCGGTCTGTCCAACACCACGCACGGCGAGGGCGTCGTCCGCGGCGTCGGCTACGCGGTCGGCATCAAGAACGTCGGCTTCTCCGAGGGCTTCGACGACTACTCCACCGCCAAGGTGCGCATGGAGGTGCTGGCCGGCGAGCCCGTCGCCACCGTGCACACGGCCATGGCGGAGGTCGGCCAGGGCGGCGTCACCGTCCACGCGCAGATCGCCCGCACCGAGCTGGGCGTCGCCCAGGTGACCATCCACCCGGCCGACACCCAGGTGGGCTCGGCCGGTTCGACCTCCGCCTCCCGGCAGACGTACGTCACCGGCGGCGCCGTGAAGAACGCCTGCGAACTCGTCCGCGAGCAGGTGCTGGAGATCGGCCGCCGCAAGTTCGGCTCGTACCACCCCGCCTGGGCCACCGCCGAACTCCTGCTGGAGGGCGGCAAGGTCGTCACCGACGGCGGCGAGGTCCTCGCCGACCTGGTGGACGTGCTGGAGGACGAGGCCGTGGAGATCGAGGCGGAATGGCGGCACCGGCCGACCGAGCCCTTCGACCTGCGCACCGGCCAGGGCAACGGCCATGTGCAGTACTCCTTCGCCGCGCACCGCGCTGTCGTCGAGGTCGACACCGAGCTCGGCCTGGTGAAGGTGATCGAGCTGGCCTGCGCCCAGGACGTCGGCAAGGCGCTCAACCCGCTGTCCGTCGTCGGCCAGATCCAGGGCGGTACGACCCAGGGCCTGGGCGTGGCGGTGATGGAGGAGATCGTCGTCGACCCGAGGACGGCGAAGGTGAAGAACCCCTCCTTCACCGACTACCTCATCCCCACGATTCTCGACACGCCGACGATCCCCGTCGACGTGCTCGAACTCGCCGACGAGCACGCCCCCTACGGGCTGCGCGGCATCGGCGAGGCGCCCACCCTGTCGTCCACCCCGGCCGTCCTCGCGGCGATCCGGAACGCGACCGGGCTGGAGCTCCCGCGCACGCCCGTCAGGCCGGAGCACCTCACCGGCCAGGCGTGAGCCAAGGGCCTCCCGTGCGGATCGCGGCATGATCCGAACGGGAGACCCTGACCTCCGGGCGGCGCAACGGAGCGTCACACACTCCGCGCCGCCGGGAGCGCACCCCCGTCTTCGAGCTCCGCTCCGCTCGCGGTCCTTGAAGTACCAGCAATCGAGGTTCGTCTCGGGCCGTCCCCCGGGTCGTCCATTCCCAAATCCCGTGCCCGGAAAGGGATTGCGCACGGGTGCCCCTATGAACCTTGGGAGATGGCCCCATGACCCAGCAGTCAGTGGAGCCGAGGACCGCCGCCGAAGACGCGGGCGCGGGCAGCCGCGTCCCGGCGGGACGGTCCTGGCTCGACCGGTACTTCCACATATCCCAGCGGGGATCCACCGTCGCGCGTGAAGTGCGCGGCGGCGTCACGACCTTCATGGCGATGGCGTACATCCTGCTGCTCAACCCCGTCATCCTGTCCGGAAAGGACGTGGCCGGGGACACTCTGGGCCAGAAGGCCCTGATCACCGCCACCGCGCTCGGGGCGGCGTTCACCACCCTGCTCATGGGCTTCGCCGGCAAGGTGCCGCTCGCCCTGGCCGCCGGCCTGTCCGTGTCCGGTGTCGTCTCCACCCAGGTCGTGCCCCACATGACGTGGCCCCAGGCCATGGGCATGTGTGTGGCCTACGGCGTCGTGATCATGCTGCTGGTCGTCACCGGCCTGCGCGAGATGATCATGAACGCGATCCCGTTGCCGCTCAAGCACGGCATCACCATGGGCATCGGCCTGTTCATCGCCTTCATCGGCCTGGTCAAGTCCGGTTTCGTGGGCCGCAACCCGGCCCCCGGCGGCGGCCCCGTCGTCCTCGGCCCCGGTGGCGAGCTGTCCGGCTGGCCGGTCCTGCTCTTCGCCGCCACGCTCCTGCTGATCTTCGCCCTCCAGGCCCGCAACGTCCCCGGCGCCATCCTCATCGGCATCGTGGGCGGCACCGTCGCCGCGGCGATCCTGAACGCCGCCGGCGCCATCGACGCCAAGCAGTGGGTCAACGGCGCCCCCGAACTGCACGGCAGCCCCGTGTCGATGCCCGACTTCTCGCTCTTCGGCCACGTGTCGTTCAGCGGCTGGGGCGACGTGGGCGTCATGACGATCACCGTGATCGTCTTCACCCTGGTCCTCGCCGGGTTCTTCGACGCCATGGCCACCATCATCGGCGTCGGCACCGAGGCCGGTCTGGCCGACGACAAGGGCCGTATGCCGGGCCTGTCCAAGGCGCTGTTCATCGACGGTGCCGGCGGTGTGATCGGCGGTGTCGCGGGCGGTTCCGGCCAGTCCGTCTTCGTCGAGTCCGCGACGGGCGTCGGGGAAGGTGCCCGCACGGGCTTCTCCTCCGTCATCACCGGCCTGTTCTTCGCGGCCTGCCTCTTCTTCACCCCGATCACCGCGATCGTCCCCTCGGAGGTCGCCTCCGCGGCCCTCGTCGTCATCGGCGCGATGATGATGATGAACGCGCGGCACGTCGACTGGGGCGACCGCGCCACGGCCGTCCCGGTCTTCCTGACCGTGGTGATCATGCCGTTCACGTACTCCATCACGCCCGGTGTCGCCGCCGGCGTGGTCTCGTACACGATCATCAAGATCGCTCAGGGCAAGGCCCGGGAGATCGGCGCCTTCATGTGGGTGCTGTCCGTGATCTTCCTCGTCTACTTCGCCCTGAATCCCATCGAAGGCTGGCTGGGCGTGCACTAGGCCCCTTCGGGAACCGCAACCCCCGCCACCCACCCGCTGCCTGAAGGAGACCGACAGATGCTGGACATCGCCGAGGAGCTGAACCGGTGGGTCGAGCGGGGCCGTGACTTCGCCGTGGCCACCGTCGTCGCGGTCGGCGGGAGCGCGCCCCGGCAACCGGGTGCCGCCCTCGCCGTCGACAGCGACGGAACGGCCGTCGGTTCGGTCTCCGGCGGCTGTGTGGAGGGAGCGGTCTACGAGCTGTGCCAACAGGCGCTCGAGGACGGGAAGACCGTCCTGGAGCGCTTCGGCTACAGCGACGACGACGCCTTCGCCGTCGGCCTGACCTGCGGCGGCGTCATCGACATCCTGGTCACACCGGTACGGGCCGACGGTCCGGCCCGTCCGGTGCTCGCGGCCGCGCTGGCCGCCGCCGCCACAGGGGAGGCGGCGGCGGTCGCGCGGATCGCCTCCGGCCCGGCCGAACTCATGGGCCGCGCCCTGCTGGTCCGCCCGGACGGCTCCTGGGAGGGCGGCCTCGGGGCGCACCCGGAGCTGGACCGCACCCTGGCCGGCGAGGCGTGCGCGTTCCTGGACGCCGGCCGCACCGGAACCCTGGAGATCGGAGAGCAGGGCTCCCGCTGCGGTGCTCCGCTCACCGTTCTCGTCGAGTCCTCGGTGCCGCCGCCCCGGATGATCGTCTTCGGCGCGATCGACTTCGCCTCGGCGCTGGTGCGCACCGGCAAGTTCCTCGGCTACCACGTGACGGTGTGCGACGCCCGTCCCGTCTTCGCCACCCCGGCGCGCTTCCCGGAGGCCGACGAGATCGTCGTCGAGTGGCCGCACAAGTACCTCGAGCGCACGGACGTGGACGGCCGTACGGTGCTGTGCGTCCTGACCCACGACGCGAAGTTCGACGTCCCGCTGCTGCGCCTCGCACTGCGGCTGCCGGTGGCGTACGTCGGCGCGATGGGTTCGCGCCGCACCCACCTCGACCGCAACGAACGCCTGCGCGGCGTCGGCGTGACGGAGCTGGAGCTGGCCCGCCTGCGGTCCCCGATCGGCCTCGACCTCGGCGCCCGCACCCCGGAGGAGACGGCCCTGTCCATCGCCGCGGAGATCGTCGCCGCCCGACGCGGCGGCAGCGGCGCGTCGTTGACGGGGGCGCACACACCGATCCATCACGACCCGGCGTCCACACCCGCGATGGGGCGGATCGGGTCGGTGGCCTGAGGCGGCCGGTAGCCGCCTCAGGCCCGCCGCAGCAGCCGGTTCACCGCCCGCCCGAACACCGCCCGTGCCGTGCGTTCCAGCAGGGGGTCGAAGAGGGCGGGGAGGAAGCGGATCCGCAGCTCCTCGCGCCACTGGACCCGGGTGCGGCCGCCGGGACCGGGGCGCACCTCGATCTCCGCCCAGCCCCGGATCACCCGGCCCCGTTTCTCCAGGCGGCATCGGCCCGGCTCGCCCTCGGCCGGCGGGCACCAGGTCGTCACCTCCATGGGGTCGTCGAAGCCCAGCGGGCCGACTCCCGTACGGGCCACGAAACGCGTGCCCTCGCGGGTCGGCGCGGGCGTGACCACGGTGATGCGGGTCAGCGGGACCACGTCGGCGTGGCGGTGCCACTGCGTGAGCCGCCGCCAGGTCTCGTCCGGCGGGAGCGGCGGCGTGCGTTCCAGGGAGAAGATGACCACGGAACGATCGTAGGCAACCGGGACCCCACACCCGCGCGTTGACTCCGGCATCACCCGCTCGGCCGTATGCTCGCCGTCGTGATCACACTGGAGCGGCTGCAACCTGGCCACGCGGATGCCCTGTTGGCCTTCGAACGGGAGAACCGGCGGTACTTCGCCCGCTTCGTGTCCGACCGCGGCGACGCGTACTTCACGGACTTCGCCGCCCGCCACCGTGCCCTGCTCGCCGAACAGGACGCGGGCGTGTGCCACTTCCACGTCGTCGTGGACGAACGGGGCGCGCTGCTGGGCCGGGTCAACCTCGTCGACGTCGCCGACGGGTCCGCCGAACTCGGGTACCGGATCGGCGAATGCGCCGCGGGCCGGGGCGTGGCGACGGCCGCCGTGCGGGAGGTGTGCCGGCTGGCCGCCGGGACGTACGGACTGCACAGGCTCACCGCGGTCACCACCCACGACAACGTGGCGTCCATGACCGTGCTCGCACGCAACGGGTTCGTCCCCGTGGGGGAGACGACCGTCGCCGGACGGCCCGGAGTCGCCCACCGGCTCGATCTCGCCGCGACCGGGCCGGCGGAAACCTGACGGCAGTTCGGGAGATCTAGGGCCGGTAGACCTTCCCCGGCTCCGGCTTGGCGGGCGCCAGCAGTTGAGGGACCGTCACGAAGACGTATCCGCGCTGCTTCAGCCCGTCGATGATGCCCGGCACCGCGGGCACCGTGCCCGGGTAGATGTCGTGCAGCAGGATGATCCCGTCCCGGGACGCCTGGTCGAGGACGCGTTCGGTGATCAGGGCCGAGTCGTTCGTGGTGTAGTCCTTGGCCGTGACGCTCCACAGGACCTCGGACATGCCGAGTTCCCTGGAGACCTTGTGCACGGTGCCGTTGGTACGGCCCTGGGGCGGGCGCACCAGCGTGGGCCTGCGTCCGGTCAGGCGCTCTATCGCCTCGTTCGGGCGCTGCAGTTCCTCGCGTATCTGCGCCTCGGGTATCCGGGTCAGGATCTTGTGGTCCCAGGTGTGGCTGGCCACTTCGTGCCCCTCGGCCGCCATCCGCTCGACCAGTTCCGGGTACTTCTCGATGTGCCGCGCACCGAGCAGGAAGAAGGTCGCCGGGACCTTCTTCTGCTTGAGGATGTCGAGCAGCCGGGCGGAGTTCTCGCTCGGTCCGGCGTCGAAGGTCAGCGCGATGCACTTGGCCTGACGGCAGTCCACCGTGCCGAACCGGGCGGGCGCGCCCGCCGCGGCCCGGGTCCGCGCGGCGCTCGGTGTGGTCTCGTCGCCGCGTCCGCAGCCGCTCAGCGTGAGAGTGAGACAAGTTGCGGCGGCCAGCGCCGCCATCGCCCGGACCCTCGTCCCCCTGCGGAATTCCGTCCCCGCCCGGAACCCTGTCCCCGTTTTTGTCATCTTCTTGGTCACAGAAGGCATGCGCGGACTCTATAGAGCGGGTATAGACGCGGTGTATAGCGGGGTCGAATAAACGATCGACGGACGTTTGAGCGACCGATTCGACCGATGTGTGCCGTCCGGCCCGCGGGGTTACTCAAGCCGACACGCAAGTGAAGGCAAGAGGGAGGAGAGCCCCGTGAGCGGACGCAACTGGCGCCGGGCCCTGGTGACCGGCGGAGCCGGCTTCGTTGGATCCCATCTGTGCTCGCGGCTGCTCGACGCCGGCACCGGCGTCCTGTGCCTGGACAACCTGGCCACCGGCGCCCACGCCAACGTGGCCGAACTGGAACGGCGGCGCGGCTTCCGCTTCGTCCGTGCCGACGCCACCGACCCCGAGGCCCTGCGCGACCTGCCCGGCCGCTTCGACCTGGTGCTGCACTTCGCGTGCCCGGCCTCGCCCGCCGACTACCTGCGGCTGCCGTTGCAGACTCTCGACGTCGGCAGCACCGGCACCCGCAACGCCCTGGAGCGCGCCCGCGCCGACGGGGCCCGCCTCCTGCTCGCCTCCACCTCCGAGGTGTACGGCGACCCGCTGGAGCACCCGCAGCGCGAGAGCTACTGGGGCAACGTCAACCCGGTCGGCCCGCGCAGCGTCTACGACGAGTCCAAGCGCTTCGCCGAGGCCCTGGTCACCGCGCACCGGCAGACCCATGGCACCGACGCCGCCATCGTCCGCATCTTCAACACCTACGGGCCCCGGATGCGTACCGGCGACGGCCGTGCCGTACCCACCTTCATCGCGCAGGCCCTGGAGGGCGCCCCCCTCACCGTCGCCGGGGACGGCAGCCAGACCCGGTCCCTGTGCTACGTCGACGACACGGTCGACGGCATCCTCGCGCTGGCCGCCTCCGCGGAGACCGGTCCGGTGAACATCGGCGGCGGCGACGAGATCACCGTGCTGGAGCTGGCCCGCCGGATCGTGGAGCTGACCGGCTCCGCCTCCCGCATCCGGTTCGTCGACCGGCCCGCCGACGACCCCGGCCGGCGCCGTCCTGACACCCGGCTGGCCCGGGATTCGCTCGGCTGGCGGCAGCGCGTGGACTGGAACGAGGGGCTGGAACGCACCATCGACTGGTTCGCCCGCGAGGCCGCGGCCTGAGGCCCGCGCAGCAGTAGACCGCGGCGTCCCGAACCGTACTGCGGTCCCATGACCGGGGGGCCTCACTATGAGTGAAGTAATTATGACATAGGGCGAAAAACAGGCCTTTTCCGTACTCAGTTGGCTTCACCCGTTTGAGACAGCTGAGGCGCGGCACACAGAAGCTCGACGTGCCCACGGCACGAAGCAGTCCCCACACGCCGAACATCGCCGAACGGGACGGAGCCCATTCCATGCGCATCCTTGGTATCAACGCCCTGTTCCACGACCCGGCCGCCGCCCTCGTGGTCGACGGCCGAACGGTCGCGGCCGGCGAGGAGGAGCGCTTCAGCCGACGCAAGCACGGCAAGCGACCGGTGCCGTTCTCCGCGTGGGAACTGCCGGAACTCTCCGCCCGATGGTGCCTCGAGCACGCGGGCGTCAAGCCCGACGAACTGGACGCCGTCACGTACTCCTTCGACCCCGCGCTGGCCCGCCCGGCAGCCGAGATGGGCCTGTCCGACCCGTGGGACCCGCTGCGCCTGGAGTACGCGCGCCGCGCCCCCGAGTTCCTGGCCGAGGCGCTGCCCGGACTCGACCCGGCCAAGGTCGTCTTCGTCCCGCACCACATCGCGCACGCCGCCTCCGCCGGTCCGGCCTCCCCGCACCCGGACAGCGCCGTGCTCGTCCTCGACGGCCGCGGCGAGGCCGCCTCCCACCTCGCGGGCCGCTTCCACGACGGCAAGCTCGACACGCTCGCCGCGCAGGCACTGCCCGACTCCCTCGGCCTGGTCTACGAGGAGCTCACCGAGCACCTCGGCTTCCTGCGCAGCAGCGACGAGTACAAGGTGATGGCGCTCGCCTCCTACGGCAAGCCCCGCTTCCTGCCCCAGCTGCGCTCCCGCGTCCACCCCGCCGGCGACGGCGGATTCCGCGCCCACGGCGTCGACTGGGCCGCCCTCGCCCCGCCGCGCGCCCCGCACGAGCCCTGGACCCAGGAGCACGCCGACCTCGCCGCCAGCTGCCAGGCCGTGCTGGAGGAGGTGCTCCTCGAACTCGTCCACTGGCTGTACCGCGAGGCGGGCGGCGACGCCCTCACCATGGCGGGCGGGGTCGCCCTCAACTGCGTGGCCAACTCCAGGATCGCCGTGCTGGGCCCCTACCGGCACGTGTGGGTCCAGCCGGCCGCCGGGGACGCCGGCACCGCGCTCGGCGGCGCCCTGTACCTGGCCGCGAGCGAGGGCGCCGTCCCCGAGCCGATGCCCGGCGCCGACCTCGGACGGGGCTGGAGCGACGAGGAGTTGCGCGGGTGGCTGGACGAGGCCGCCGTACCCTACGAGCGGCCCGACGACATCGCCGGGACGGTCGCCGAGGAACTGGCCCGCGACGGGATCGTCGCCTGGTTCCAGGGGCGCAGCGAGTACGGCCCGCGCGCCCTCGGGCACCGCTCGCTGCTCGCCCATCCGGGCCGGGCCGAGAACCTGGAACGGCTCAACAGGGTCAAGGGCCGCGAGGAGTTCCGGCCGGTCGCTCCCATGGTGCTCGCAAACCGCGCCCACGAACTCTTCCGGGGACCCCTTCCGAGCCCGTACATGCTCTTCGTGCACGACGTCCACCGCGACTGGCGCGAGCGCATACCCGCCGTGGTGCACGTCGACGGCACCGCCCGCATCCAGACCGTCGACGAGCGGCAGGAACCGCTGGTCGCCCGGATGCTGCGCGGCTTCGAGCAGCGCACCGGACTGCCCGTCGTCGTCAACACCAGCCTCAACACCGCCGGCCGGCCCATGGTCGACGACCCGCGCGACGCGCTGGAGTGCTTCGGCTCCGCGCCCGTCGACCTTCTGGCGATCGGCCCGTACGCGGTGCGCAGGGGAAGGGCGTACGCGTGAGCCGCCCCGACGGCCGGACCGGCGGCCCTCCCACCGGCCCCGCCTACGCCGTGGTGATCCCCACCCTGGCGCGGGACACACTGTCCGACTGCCTCGCCGCGCTCGCCGCCGCGCACGGTCCCCAGCCGGAGGAGATCGTGCTCGTCGACGACCGGCCCGAGCCCGAACCGGGCGCCCTGGAGCACCCGTTGACCGTCCTCGGCGACCTGCGCGCCCGTACCACCGTGCTCACCAGCGGCGGCCGGGGCCCCGCCGCCGCGCGCAACACCGGACTGCGCGCGGTCACCGCGCCCTGGGTGGCCTTCCTCGACGACGACGTGCAGGTCGGCCCGCACTGGTGCGACCAGCTGGCCCAGGACCTGGCCGAGGCGAGCCCCGACACCGCGGCCGTCCAGGGTGTGATCGCCGTGCCCCTGCCCGGCGAACGGCGGCCCACCGACTGGGAACGCAACACCGCCGCTCTCGCGCGGGCCCGCTGGATCACCGCCGACATGGCCTACCGCACCGACGCGCTCAAGCAGGTGGCCGGCTTCGACGAACGCTTCCGGCGCGCCTTCC
>NZ_MUBM01000360.1 GCF_002154505.1 Streptomyces carpinensis
CACGACGTCGTGGTCGGCGTCGCCCTCGTTGATGGCCAGGTGGACCATGAGCCGGTTCGGCGCGGCGCCGTGCCAGTGCTCCTCGTCGGCCTCGAACAGAACGCGGTCACCGGGTCGGATGACCTCGACCGGGCCGCCGCGGCGCTGACACAGGCCGACGCCCTCCGTGACGAAGACGGTCTGCCCCAGCGGGTGGCGGTGCCAGTGGGTGCGGGCGCCGGGCATGAAGTGCACCAGGGAGGCGGTGATCCGGGACGGGGCGGGGTCGGCGGCGACAGGGTCGATGTAGACGTCGCCGGTGAACCAGTCGGCCGGGCCCTTGGCGGTGTCGATCGGGCTGCGGGTGATCTGCACTGAGTGCTCCTTGCACGGGTGGAAGATGACTGGTCAGGGCTTGAGGAGGGTCTTGATGGCGCGGCGCTCGTCCATCGCCCGGTAGCCCTCGGCGACCTGGTTCAGCGGGAGGACGAGGTCGAAGACCTTGCCCGGGTCGATCCGGCCCTGAAGGACGTCGATGAGGTCGGGCAGGCGGCGTACGTGGAACGAGCTCAGTGGGTGGTGAAGCCGCCGTCCACGGGCAGGGCGACGCCGATGACGAAGGCGGCGGCCGGGCTGGACAGCCACAGGACGGCGTTGGCGATTTCGTCGGCGGTGCCCAGGCGGCCGATGGGCTGCTGCTTCATGATCTCGGCCATGGCCTCGGCCTGGCCTTCGAGCATGTCGGCGACCATCGGGGTCTCGATGGCGCCGGGGCACACGGCGTTGATGCGGATGCCCCTGGGTGCGTATTCGACGGCGGCACTCTTGGTCAGGCCGATCACGCCGTGCTTGGAGGCGTGGTACGCGGCGCGTTCGGGCAGGCCGACCAGGCCGCCGAGAGAGGAGCAGTTGACGATCGCGCCGGAGCCCTGGGCGCGCATCTGTCGCAGTTCGTGCTTCTGGCACGTCCAGATGCCGCGTAGGTTGACGGCGTTGACGCGGTCGAAGTCCGCGGCCGTCTCGTCGGCGGCGTCGGCGGGAGGGGCCTGGATGCCGGCGTTGTTGAAGGCCATGTCCAGGCGTCCGAAGGTTTCCACGGTGCGCGCGACCATGGCGGCGGCCTGGTCCTCGTCGGCCACGTCGCAGCCGAGGCCGAGGGCCTGGTGGCCGGCGTCGGTCAGCTCCTTGGCCGCACGCTCGGCGGCCTCCTGGTCGAGGTCGGCGAGGACGACAGCGGCGCCGGCCTGGGCGAAGGCGCGGGCGGTGGCCAGGCCCATGCCGGAGGCGGCACCGGTGACCAGGGCGACCTGCCCGGTGAAGTCGTAGGTGGGGTTCATCAGTGAAGAGTGCTGTTCTGAAGGGAAATGTTCCGGTGTGACGTTGTGGTGCCGCCGTCCTGCGGTCTCGCAGCCGGTGCCCTAGCCGAGGGCGGGTCGGCTGCGGCGTCCCTGGACGAGCGCGATGGTGATCGTGGGGATGAGGGTCAGGGCGGCGACGGCCGCGCCGACAAGGGCCGGCCCGGCGGTCCGGAAGGGCGAGTCGAGGGTGAGCCCTGCGATCCATGAGCCGGCCGCGGTGCCGAGGTTGAAGGCCGACACGGTCAGGGCGGAGCCCAGGGTGGGGGCCTTGCCGGCGAAGCGGACGCCGAGGGCGATCAGGACCGGGGTGCCGAGGAAGCCGACCAGCCCGAGCAAGGCCACGAGCACCACCGTGGGGACGGCGAGGGCCGACAGCAGGCCCAGCGCCAGCAGGGTCGCGGCGCTGGATGCCGCGGCCATGATGGTGGTCGCGTACGGGCGGACGTCGCCGGCCCGGCCGCCGACGAGGAAGCCGGCCAGGGCGCCGCCACCGAAGCCGACGAGGACGAGTGGCACGAGGCTCCCGGCGATTCCCGCCCGGTCGGTCAGCAGCGGAGCGATGTAGGTGTACGTGCCGAGCACGCCGGCGTTCGTGGTGGCACAGGCCGCCAGCACCAGCCAGAGCCGGCCCGAGCGCAGCGCGAAGAGCTCCGACCGGATCGACACCATCTGCCCACCGCGGGGCTCGTTCGGGACAGAACGCGCAATCAGCGCCATCGCAGCCACCGCGAGGACACCCAGTATCCAAAAGGGTCCGCGCCAGCCCATCAGCTGTCCGGCGAGAGCGCCGAGCGGCACGCCGACGACGTTGGCGAGCATGGCACCGGAACCGACCACCCCGACGGCGCGCGAGCTCGCGGCCGGACCGGCCGCCCGGGTGGCCACGACGTTCGCCACCGCCCAGAACGCCCCGGTCGCCAGTGCGGTCAGGAACCGCGCGGCGAGCAGCAGCCCGAAACTGACACCGACCGCGGAGATCACATGTCCCGCGGCGAAGACTCCCAGCGCCAGCACCAGCGTCCACCGGGCAGGCAGCCGGAGCGTCAGCATCGACATCAGCGGCGCACCAATGATCATCCCGACCGCGAACACTGTGATCGCCAGGCCGGCACGGGCCACGCTCACCTGCAGGTCGCCCGCGATCTCCGGCAGCAGACCCGCCACGACGAATTCGGTCGTGCCCATCAGGAACGTTCCCAGGGCCAGCACGTAGACCACGCCGGGAAGCCGGCGGGAGGCAGGTGGCCTTTCCCCGACGCGTTCGTCGACGGGGGCGTGGAGGGTCGCTCCTTGCATGGTGGGGCTCCAAGAGGGATCACTGCGGGATTGCGCATCCCAGGAAACCGGCATTTCAGAAGGGGGGCGAGGCACTGATGAAGGGTGTACTGGCAGTACATCGCTCCGGCCGGGATCACGCCGTACCGTCGAGTTGTGGACAACCGCGACGAAGTCCGCGAGTTCCTGACCTCGCGGCGAGCCAAGATCACGCCCGAGCAGGCCGGTTTCCCGGCCGGCCGTCGGCGCCGGGTGCCCGGGTTGCGCCGGGCCGAGGTGGCGGCGCTGGCCGATGTCAGCGTCGAGTACTACGCGAAGCTGGAGCGCGGCAATCTGGCCGGGGTCTCACCGGGCGTGCTGGAAGCCGTCGCCCGCGCCCTGCGGCTCGACGACGTGGAGCGTTCCCACCTGTGGAACCTCGCCCAGGCGCAGGACGGCTCCGACGCCCTCGCCCGCCCCCGGCAGCGGTCCGGCGGGGTAGGGAGAGAGCTTCCCGAAGGCCTGCTGTGGACCCTCAGGGCCGTCACCGCGGCGCCCGCCTTCGTCGTCAACAGCCGCTTGGACCTGCTGGCCACCAACCAGCTCGCCCGCGCCTTCTGGACCGACCTCTACAACAGCCACGTCCAGCCGCCGAACATCGCCCGCTACCAGTTCCTCGACCCCGCGTCCCACCGCTTCTACCCCGACTGGGACGTGATCGCCGACCGGGTCGTGGACGTGCTCCGCAATGAGGCGGGGCGCAACCCGAACGACAAGGACCTGCACGATCTGGTCGGCGAGCTGTCCACCCGCAGCGATGCCTTCCGCACCCGGTGGGGCGCCCACAACGTCACCCGGCACGGCACCGGCAGCAAGCGGTTCCAGCACCCGGTCGTGGGGGAGCTGACCCTCTCCTGGCTCGGTACGACCGTCGACGCCGACCCCGGCCTGACCCTGCTCTTCTACACGGCCGAACCCGGCTCCCCCTCCGAAGAGGGCTTGCGCCTGCTGGCGTCCTGGGCTGCGTCCCAGGACGCCGAGCCCTTTCCGCCGATGCTCTCCAGCAGCTGAGCGGAGACACCTGCCGCATCCTGAAGTGAGCGTCTGCGGCCGGTGGCGGACCACTGGAGAGGCGGTACTGGACCGCGTCGTGCCGCCGAGAGGGGCGCCCCTGCCCCGTCTGTCGTCACTTCCGCTCCGTCGACCCCGCCCCCTGGCACGCTCAGTTTCGGCGACAGACCGCGAGCGGCCGCTCTCACCCACCCTCGGCACCTCCCGCCGTTTCGCGTCGCTCTTCGGCCATGGCGATCTCGGCGACGCGGTGGAGGGCGCTCTGGTATGCCGCGGCGTTGCCTGGTTCCTTCTGCCGGGCACGGATACTCGTCGTGGCGGAGTGCAGCTAGCCCAGCGGGATTTGCAGGTGGAGGGCGGCGGAGCGGCGGAAGCGGCCCGTGGCCGTCTGGACGAGGCGGATCGCCGCGTCCCTGCGCAATTGCCGTCTGGGAGCGTCGAGTTCGTCCAGCGGTGCGGCCCGGGCGTCGGGGAGGATCGCTGGGATGGTGCGCGGGTCGATCCGGCCGAGGTGCGTGGCGGGCTGGGGAAAGAGTGCGGGCGGGCCGACGGCGCCGTGGCGGATGCGGACGCTCTCGCGGATCATGCTGTCATCGCAGGTGAGCAGTGCGGGGCCTGTCGGTGAAGGCTTTTGTGCGCCGTGCTGGTCGAGGGCAGATCGGACAGGAGCTTGGCGAGAAAGGTGTGTCCGCCTGGATCGTCGAGGATCCCCAGGGGCAGGGTCATCAGGGCTGCCGCATGGAGCGGGTCGGCAGGACGCTGACCTACGCGTTGCGTGGAAGCTCGCCAGTATTCCCTGCTGTTCCCCGTCAGCAGCCGCCCCTTCGGGCACGTTGGGGCCACGACTCCTCCCCGGAACATCGGGGTTCAACAAGATTGGCCTGGTGTGACCAAGCGGAAGTCACTTCTGATCACGCCGTACACTGCGGGCTCAACCCAGCACCTGTAGCGGCAGCCGACCAGTTCCGCCACCCCGATCCCCAGTTGGCCCGCCAGGCTAGCCGCGTGAGTCTTGAATGATCGAGAGGGATCCCCCACCGGTTTGTAGTGGGCGATAGCCCCACGCAGCTCGGTCACCACATACTCGACCCGCTTACCCGCGTTCGGACCCGTGGCTTCGTCTCGCGGATTCACGAAGACAGACTAGCGGCGGTGCTGTGCACGGGCATGTCGCCTTCTCCTCCACCGGTGGGGTTCCACCTTCCTCCACCCACCGCTCACCCCAGATCCCATCCCGTACGCCGTCGACCCACACACCGTGGAGCGGGCGTGGTTTCTGGCGTCCAGGTGGAGCGCGCCACTGTACGAACGACTGTGAGGACGATCAGGGCAACGTTCGGCGGCCTGACCCACCGAACGATTGCCGCTTCGGGCTGTCCTTTCCAGGAATCGTCGGCCGGCTGGGCGGTGCCGCTACGCACGCGGCCGGCCGAGCGCCTGTGACCTCATAGGAGCCCGGCCAAAGGTCCCATCACAGTCTTGTCCTGCCGCCCGACCGGCCCGTGCGATCCCTCGCGCATCGCACGGAAGGACAGCAGTACCCCAGCATGGCAGATGAGATCGTGTTGGTCGGTGGCGTGGACACTCACACTTCTCGGCCGCCAGCGCAGCCAGTTCCTCCAGCAGGTCGGCGGACAGGCCATTCGCGGACACTGGCATCGACTCTACGATGGCCCCTCGATGCCTTCGCTGGCGCCTGCAAGCGACACGCCCTCAGCAGAGTTGACCAGGCGATCCGTTGCTGTACTCATCAGGTGCCTCCTTCGTGGAAGATCACACCTGATTCATGACACTCCCTTCCCTCGCCCGGGTTCGGGATCTGTGACCCTTGAGCGCGCTGGAATTCCAGGGCACTGCTGTGACAGCCGTCCCTGCGATGGCTGTGATGACAACTACAAGGGGCCTTCAGGGTGGGGCATGAGAACTGAACACAGGGTTCGGCGCGGTCGTCGTCGAGCCGGTCTGAAGACACGCACGTGGGTGGCGCTAGGGGCCGTTGTCGCCGGCGGCGGCGTGGCTGTGGCGACGGTCGCGATGGCCGGGTCGGGAGGCCGTGCCGGAGCGTCGGCCGCGCCGGGACCGATCAAGACGCATGTCCACTCGCTGTCCCTGACCGGGGCCAGTGCGTCACTCAAGACGCTGGGGGCCCAGTCCACGGCTCCGTTCAGCATGGTGGGTGTCACCTGGAACGGTGCGCACGCCAAGCTCCGCGGCACGGTGGAGGTGCGGACCCGTTCCGCCGTCAGCGGCCACTGGACACCGTGGCTGAAGATGCAGCAGCCGGACGACATCCCAGACACCGCCGAGATGAACCGTCCCGGTGTGCGCGGGGGGATGTCGCCCATGTGGTCGGGGCCGTCGAACGGAATCCAGGTCCGTGCGACCGGCGCGGGCAAGCCGACGGCGCTGCCCGCCGGGCTGCGGGTGGACCTGGTCGACCCGGGCAAGCCCGCCACCGGCGGCACGCAGGACTCCGGCATGGGCCTGGCGGGATACGCCATGGACGCGACGGCCACCGACACCGGGACGCCGACGGACAGCGTCGCTCCGACCGACACCCCGACGGCCCCAGCAGGCAGCGACACTTCGGGCACCCCGACCGCGACGGACTCCGTCTCGCCCACGGACACCCCTACGGCCACGGACTCGGCATCCGTCGCGCCGTCCACCGGGACCTCCGCCTCTACTTCCACTTCCACCTCGCCGAGCGCGTCTGCGACATCCTGGCCCAGCCAGCTCCCGTCGCTCTCCGAGGCATACCCGTCCTGCACGACCTCCTCCGGCAGCCCCTCCGCGTCGGCGTCGCAGACCCCGCCGAACCCGATGCCGGCCGCGACCACCTCGACGGTGGCGCCGCCCACCGTGGTCACCCGGGCCGGCTGGGGTGCGGACGAGTGCGCGCGGGAAACGGGTTACCCGACCTACGGCTCGGCGGTGAAGGTGATGTTCGTCCACCACACGGACACCACCAACAACTACTCATGCGCCGACTCCCCGGCGATCGTGCGCGGCATCTACGCCGAGCACCTCAACCAGGGCTGGCGCGACCTCGGTTACAACTTCCTCGTCGACAAGTGCGGCACCATCTTCGAGGGCCGCTTCGGCGGGATGGGGCTGCCGGTCGTGGGCGCACAGACCTACGGGTTCAACACCAACAGCATGGGTGTGGCCGCCATCGGCACCTACACCGACCTCAGCGGCGGCGACTCCACGGCCAGCACCTTCCCCGGGGCCGCGCCGAGCCAGGCGATGCTGGGCTCCATCGCCCGCCTCGCGGCCTGGAAGTTCGGCATGACGGGCGTGAACCCGGGCACCGGTACGGCCTCCCTGCCCGAGGGCGCCTCCGACAGTTACGGCTTCACGCTGGGCAACAGCTACAGCTTCAACGTCGTCTCCGGGCACCGCAACGGCTTCGCCACCGACTGCCCCGGCAACCAGCTCTACAACGCCCTGAGCACGATCCGCTCGTACGCGGCCGGCCCGGTGAGCGGGGTCTCCGTCACCGGGATGTCCGGCGGGGCGACCAAGTCCGGGACGAGCTACTACACCAAGGGCGCGGCCACGGTGAGCTGGACGACCGCCACGCCGTCCGCGGTGATCTCCGGCTTCGACATCCTGGTCGACGGCAAGGCCGTGGCGCACGCCTCCGGCTCCGCCCGCTCCGCCGCGATCTCGGTCGCCGCCGGCAGCCACACCGTCCAGATCCGCGCCACCCACGTGCGCGGGTCGACCACCCTGTCCGGCTCGGTCACCCTGGTCGGCGACACCACCGCGCCCACCTTCCCGACCGCGCCCGGCGTGCAGGTGCGCACCGGCACGGTGAGCTCCACCGCGGTCCCGGTCACGGTGACGTGGAAGGCGGCCGACAACACAGCCCTCGGCAAGGTCATGGCGACCGCGCCGTCCTCGGCCACCTTCGGCCCGACGGTGACCTCCTGGGCGACCAGCGCCAAGCCCGGCGCCTCGGACCTTTTCGCGCTGAAGGCGTACGACGTGGCCGGCAACACCGGCGGCGCCTCCGTCTACCGGACGCCGAACATCATCCAGGAGACCTCCACCACCCGGACCGGCACCTGGACCCACAAGAGCAGCACCAGCTACCTGGGCGGCTACTCCTACGGCTCCTCGTCGGCCGGGGCCTCGATCAGCTGGACCTTCACCGGACGCTCGGTGGCCTGGATCGTCTCGCGGGCCTCCACTTCGGGCCAGGCATACATCTATGTCGACGGCACCAAGGTCACCACGGTGGACCTCAAGTCCTCAACCACCCTGTACCGCCAGGCGATATGGACCAAGACCTGGTCCAGCTCCGCCAAACACACCCTGAAGATCGTCGTGGTCGGCACCTCGGGCCGCCCGGCCATCACCACCGACGGCATCGCAACCATCGGCTGACCGGTCGGTCGCACCTCACACAGGAGCCCTCTGCCCGCGGGAAGTCCGCGGGCAGAGGGCTCCTTCAGGAGACGGCGACGGGATCCCCACTCGACGAACCCCGCTGAAGGTGCCGCCGTGCGCGCTCCGAGCCGACCGGGGCCCGGAGCCCAGGGACGCAAGGGCCGGGCGCTCAACGTGGTCACGGACGGACGCGTCGACTGCCGCCCCGTCGGCCAACGCTGCGCTCTCATTGCCGAACATCTGATCCAGACGGGTGGGGTTACTCGGTGGTGTTCGCTGGTGGCAGTCGCGCGGATGCGGCCGCCGGGCTGGGGCAATGACCGCAACCACGAGCGCGGCGTTCGCCGGCGTCGAGTACCGCGAGTACGTCGAGTCCGCAGCTACGGTTTCCGGCCGGGACGGCGGGCAGCCGACCGTCCATGTCGCCGTCGCGCCGACGGCACGTGGCGCCGGCGGACGACCGTCCGAGCCCTCGCCCGTGGTGCGCCTGTCGGCTGCGGCAGGGCTGGTCCTCCTGCTGCCCAGGGTACGCGCTGTGCTTCGTGGGCGGTCGGCCCTACGTCGGCGACGCCTTGAATACGGCGGGCTCGCTGCTGGGGGAGGGTGGCCGTCGGAGCGGCGATCGGCGACCTGATCTGGCTGCTCGCGACGGCGCAAGGCAACCGTTCCGTCCGTGACGGCGACGGCGATATCGCGGACGGCGGAGAAGTGGACGTGGCCGAGGAGCGCAAGGCGTGGGAACTGACCCTGCTCGAACGGGGAATAGTGCCCTTCCTGCTGGGTCGGCTTGAGGGGATTCGCATAGAGGAACGGTGGGATCCCGCCGCACGTTGGTCCGTCCGGGGGATGAGGCGGTTCCTCTGATGCCCTGTTATGTTCTACAGCACTGTAGAGATGATCTGGCTGCTGGGCTCGCCCTCGTACGGGCTCACCACGGCGGCCCGGAGCAAAGAGGAGTCGACATGGCCCTGTGGGACCGCATCAAGGACTCGGCGTCGCAGATGCAGACCCAGCTGGTGGCGAAGAAGAACGACCTGAAGAGCGGTGCGTTCCGCGACGCGAGCATGGCGATGTGTGCCCTGGTCGCTGCCGCCGACGGGAAGATCGACCCGTCCGAGCGCCAGCGTGTGGCGCAGTTGATTTTCAGTAACGAGGTGCTGCAGAACTTCCCGGCCGAGGATCTCCAGCGCCGCTTCGAGGACAACCTCAACAAGCTGAGCGCCGACTTCGACTTCGGCAAGGTGGGCGTGCTGCAGGAGGTGGCCAAGGCGAAGAAGAAGCCGGCCGAGGCCCGTGCCGTGATCCAGATCGGCATCGTCATCGGTGGTGCCGACGGCGACTTCGACGCCACCGAGCGGGCCGTGGTCCGGGACGCCTGCTTCGCGCTGGGGCTGCCGCCCCACGAGTTCGACCTGTGACCGAACCACCTCGCACAACCCGGCGCTGGGGCCGACGGGGTTACCGACCCGCCGGTCCCAGCGCCGTCTCGGCATCAGAGCGGTGTCGCCGCGTGCAGCAGGAGCGCCAGGGTGAAGGCCGAGTTGGCCGAGAACATCGCGGACAGAAGCGCTCCGGTGGCGGCGGTCCACAGGGCCAGCCCTACCGTGGTGAACGCCGGTGGCCAGGAGCGGGCAGCGGGCGCCGGCGCGAGGAGGGCCGCGACACGGCGAGGCAGCGGGCCGGGGGCGGCGAGCGCGGGG
>NZ_MUBM01000361.1 GCF_002154505.1 Streptomyces carpinensis
CACGAGATCGCGTTCTCCTTCGACGACGACATGGTCCTGCACCGCCGCAAGGCGCTGCCCTACCACGCCAACGGCATGACCCTGTGGGCCCACGACGCCTCGGGGGCGGAGCTGCTGACGAAGACCTACTACTCGGTGGGCGGCGGCTTCGTGGTGGACGAGGACGCGGTGGGCGCGGACCGCATCAAGCTGGACGACACGGTCCTGAAGTACCCCTTCCGCACCGGCGACGAACTGCTGCGCCTGACCCGGGAGACCGGCCTGTCGATCTCCTCGCTGATGCTGGAGAACGAGCGGGCCTGGCGCACCGAGGAGGAGATCCGCGCGGGCCTGCTGGAGATCTGGCGGGTGATGCGGGCGTGCGTGCAGCGCGGCATGACCCGCGAGGGCATCCTGCCGGGCGGTCTGAAGGTGCGGCGCCGGGCCGCCGTCACCGCGCGCCAGCTGCGCGCCGAGGGCGACGCGGCGGCCCGCGCGATGGAGTGGATCACGCTCTACGCGATGGCCGTGAACGAGGAGAACGCCGCCGGCGGCCGGGTGGTGACCGCCCCCACCAACGGCGCGGCCGGCATCATCCCCGCCGTCCTGCACTACTACATCAACTTCATCCCCGGCGCCGACGAGGACGGCGTGGTCCGCTTCCTGCTCGCGGCCGGCGCGATCGGGATGCTGTTCAAGGAGAACGCCTCCATCTCCGGCGCCGAGGTCGGCTGCCAGGGCGAGGTCGGCTCCGCCTGCTCGATGGCCGCCGGAGCGCTGGCGGAGGCGATGGGCGGCACCCCGGAACAGGTGGAGAACGCCGCCGAGATCGGCATGGAGCACAACCTCGGCCTGACCTGCGACCCCGTGGGCGGCCTGGTCCAGATCCCCTGCATCGAACGCAACGGCATGGCCGCCGTCAAGGCCGTCACGGCCGCCCGCATGGCCCTGCGCGGCGACGGCTCCCACAAGGTCTCCCTGGACAAGGTCATCAAGACCATGAAGGAGACCGGCGCGGACATGTCGGTGAAGTACAAGGAGACCGCCCGCGGCGGCCTCGCCGTCAACATCATCGAATGCTGACCGTCCTCGGCGCGGAGCCTCGAGGCGCATCCTCGGGGCCCCATGCGGCTCCCGTTCCTCCAGGGGCTACCGCACGGTAACCGACTCCCCCTACGCTGCGGCTCAACTCGGCTACGGCGAAGGGGAGTTGAGTCATGCGCATGGCAAGACGACTGGCGGCGTTACCGGTTGCGGCGGCGCTGCTGTGGGTGGTGCCGGGCAACGCCGGTGCGGCGGGGGCGCCGACGTTCTCCGGCACGACGGCGATCGGTACGCACAACGCGTACGACAAGGCCAAGTACACGTACTTCGCGCAGGCGCTGGACTCCGGTGCCTCGCTGCTCGAACTCGACGTCTACACCGACCCCCTGAGCAGGCGCTGGCGGGTCAGCCACAGCAATCCGCTGGGTGACGACAACAACTGCGAGGCCGCGAGGACCCCGGCGGAGCTCTACGGCAAGAGCCGCAACCAGGACCTCGGCAGCTGCCTCGACAACATCGCCGCCTGGCACCAACTGCACCCCGACCACGGGCCGATCGTCTTCAAGGTCGAGATGAAGAACGGCTTCAACAACAACGTCGGTCTCGGCCCGGACGAGTTCGACACACTGGTGCGGCAGAAGCTCGGCACCATGGTCTACAAGCCGTCCGACCTGCTGGGCGGCGCCTACTCGTCCCTGGACGCGGCCGCGCAGGCCGACGCATGGCCGTCCCGGGACGCCCTGCGGGGCAAGGTCCTCTTCGAACTGATCCCCGGAACGGTGGAACAGGCCAACCCGTTCGACCACTACTGGACCGACCAGGAGTACGGCGACCACCTGCGGGACCTGTACGCGTCCGGGGACATCGGGGAGGCGCAGGCCTTCCCGGCCGTCCTCGGCGCCGCGGCCGGCGACCCGCGCACCAGCCGCTACGACGCCTCGATCCGCCCCTGGTTCGTGTTCTTCGACGGCGACGCGGCGGCCTATCTCGGCCAGGGCTACGACACGTCCTTCTACTCCGCGCACCACTACATCCTGATCACCACGGACGCGGCCGGCGTCTCCCCGGCGATCTCCTCGACCGACCCCACGGACGCGGAGGTGGCCGCCCGCCTGTCCCTGCTGGCCGCGCACCACGCGAGCCTGATCACCTCGGACTGGTCCGCCAAGTCCCCGTCCGTACTGGGTTCGGTGGTCGACCGGAGCTGATGTTCGAACGCCCTGGAGGGATCGACCGCAGGGGAGAGGGGCAGAACCCAACCGACGACCGACTCCTCCCCCCACGGCACCTTCAGGGAGTTCGCATGCTGCAGGGCATCGACGTGAGCGCCTACCAGTCCACCACCTACGGCACGGACGGCCTCTCCTTCGTCTTCATCAAGGCGACGGAGGGCCGTTCGTACGTCAACCCCAGGCTCAGCGCCCAGACCAAGCACGGCCGCGACGCCGGCCTGGTCGTGGGCTTCTACCACTTCCTGTGGCCCGGCAACATCACCGCCCAGGCCGAGTACTTCGTCTCCCACGCCCCCGAGAGGGCCGGCGACGTCCTCGCCGTCGACTGGGAGACCACGGGCGAGGGCACCCACGCGTCCAACTCCGACAAGGACCACTTCATCCGGCAGGTGAAGGAACTGCGCCCGCACAACCGGGTCGTCCTCTACACGAACCGCAACTTCTGGCTGAACATCGACACGACCTCGTACGCGGGCGACGGCCTGTGGATCGCCGACTACGTCGCCGCCGGCCACCCCCGCATCAAGGCCAAGTGGCGCTTCCACCAGTACTCGGACGACCCGCACGACAAGGACGTCGCGAACTTCACCAGCCGCACCGAGCTGCGCCGGTGGGCGACCCTCTAGGTGTGCTGTCGTCACATTCCCGTCTGCCCGGCGAGCGGACGACGGGAATGTGCGACAGGACCCAGACTGCCCGGCGTCCCCGTACGACGCAGAGGGCCGAGCAGCCGACCGTCCCGGCGCCCCGGGTCAGCCCCGGAAGTCCGCCGGGCGCTCCGCGGACGCCTCCGCCAGCGCCTTGGTCACGGCGTCGACGCCGGCCTGGAGGCCGTAGACCGGGGTGCCCGGCTGCTGGCGCCAGGAGTCGTCGATGCCGCCGGCGTCCACGGTGTCGAAGCCGATCTCGTCGATCAGGGCCCGGACCTTCGCCTTGGCCGCCTCGTCGTCGCCCGCCACCGGGAGCGCCATGCGCTCGGGGTCACCGGCCGGGCGGGGACGCTCGAGGAGGTCCTGGGCGTAGGTGCCGTTGAACGCCTTGACCACAGGGTGGCCGATCTGCCGTTCGGTCCAGCGGCTCTCGGTGAGGCCCTCGTCCTCGATCCCCGCGATCCTGCCGTCCCGCTGCTGCGGGTAGTAGTTGCCGGTGTCGATGACCACCACGCCCTCCGCGGCGCCGTCGAACAGGCCGGACGGCAGGCCGGGGACGGCCTTCAGGGGGACGGTGACCACGACGACCTCGGCGCCGCGTGCCGCCTCCTCGACGCGCACGGGGGTCGCTCCGGTCTCCTCGGCCAGCGCGGTGAGGGTCTGCGGGCCGCGGGAGTTCGCCACGGAGACGTCGTGCCCCACGGCCGTGAACCGCCGGGTGAGGTTGCCGCCGATGTTGCCCGCGCCGATGATGCCGATCTTCATCTCTGCTCGCCTCGCTCTTCCGGGAGTCCCGGAGGTCGGTTGCGGTGCCCTTGCACAGCCGTTGCAGGCCACGTGCAACCTCCGGGCGGCGTGGGCTATTCCGGGCGCACGAGGAAAGGCGCCCACCGCCGAGCGGGGGGGCGCCTCTCAGGCCTGTGCCGGACGCGTCACTTGTTCAGGTAGGTCCAGAACTCGTCGAACGACAGGACCTTGTCGCCGTTCAGGTCGCGGGCCTTGATGATCGCCTCCGCCACCGTGTCGGTGACGTTCCAGTCGCCCCCCTGGGCCAGGGCGGACTTGAACTCGGCGGCGGTGATGAAACCGTCACCGTCCGCATCGATCCGCTGGAACTGCTTGCGTGCTTCCTCGATGTCCGCCACCGGTCCGCCCCTTTTGTCGCGTTCTACTGTCGTGCGTCGTACGTGTCGTCGTACGTGCTGTCGTACTGACGCAGGTCAGATTAACGGCCCGGCCAGGCCTTCAGTGCGGCGACCACCCAGGCGAACTCCTCCCGGTGTCTCGGGGGCTCCTGCTCGCCCTTGATCGCGGCCGCCAACTCCCGGTAGCGGGCGACCTCGTTGCCCAGGTCGATGCGGCGCAGGACGGCCACCCGGTCGGTGTCCGCGCCCAGCAGCTCGTCGAGCACCGCGTCCGCCTCCGGGTCCTGCGGCGCCACGCCCCGCGAGCGTGCCTCGCCGACCAGCTCGACCAGCCGACGGAAGAACAACCCCGAGGAGCCGGCCGGGGAGTCGGGGCCGCGGTCGGCCGCGTTGTACTCGATCATCCGGCGCATCGCGGCCCGGAAGTCCGGGTTCTGCAGCAGTTCCGCCAGCTCCACCCAGGCGTCGACCTGCTCCGGGGTGGGGTCGTCCGGCAGGTCCGTACCGAGCTTGCTCGTCCGCTCCCGGATCCACGGGTCGGCCGTGTCGAGCCCGTGGAAGATCTCGTCCACGAAGTCGTCCACAATGCGCTGCCGCTCGGCCGCCGACAGCCGTGCCAGTTTGTTCATCAGGGTCATCTCCTCCGCACTCGAACCGCGTCGCGCGACCGTGGACAGCACCGCACGGGTCACCTTCAGCGACCGGATCTGCGCGTCGAGCGCGGCCACGTGCGCGGCGGCGATCTCCGCGACCGTCCGCTCCCCCGCCAGCACCCGCCGTACGTCGCCCAGGCCGAGGCCGAGCTCGCGCAGGGTGCGGATCAGCTCCAGGCGGGCCACGGACGCGGCGTCGTACAGGCGGTAGCCGCCCGCCGAGCGGGCCACCGGGGGCAGGGCGCCCTCGTCGGACCAGTAGCGGATGGTGCGCACGGTCAGTCCGGTGGCCCGGGCCAGCTCGCCGATGGTGAGAAGTCCGGTGCTGTCTTCGCTCACGTCTGCGAGTCTGGGCCTTCCAGTGGGTGGAGACTCAAGCCGGGGTGCTGCCGCTCAGTGCCACGGCCGGTGGCAGGGGTCGCTCCGGCACTCGCTCATGATCTCGCTCTTGGTCGCCTTGTGGGCGGGGCGTGGTCGACACGCCACGCCGCCGCGACGGGTGATGATCAGGCGCAGCACGATCTCGGCTCCGCGGCGGCGGGGGCGGATCGACATCCGATCGGAGGCGAGTCCTCCCCGTGGGCTGTCAGCGGAAGACGCCCGTGTGGCCGAGCGAGTAGCGGCCCGGCTGCGGGTAGACCGCGAGGCCGTGCGGGCCGCTGCCGACCTTGATGCGGGCGAGCTGCCCGCCGGTGCGGGTGTCGATCGCGTACACCTCGGCATTGTAGCGGCCCGACAGCCACAGGATCCTGCCGTCGGCGGAGACGCCGCCCATGTCGGGACTGCCACCCTGCGGCAGGCGCCACTTCTTGGTCAGCTTGTCCTTGGCGAAGTCGAAGACGGAGATGGTGCCCTCGCCCCGGTTGGAGATGTACATCTCGCGCGAGTCGCGGCTGACGTAGAGGCCGTGGGCGCCCTTTCCGGTGTAGAGGAACACCGGCTTGCCGAACGTCTTCCCGTCCAGGATCCACAGGCCGTTGGCCACCATGTCGGCGACGTAGAACTTCTTGCCGTCGGGCGAGACCTTCACGTCCTGGGGCATGGCGCCGCGGTAGTCCAGTTTCTGCTTGCCGACGATCTTCATCTGCGCGGTGTCCACCTTGAGCAGCTCGCCGCTGAACTCGCAGGAGACGATGAAGTACCGGCCGTCCAGGGAGAAGTCGGCGTGGTTGACCCCGGCACAGGTGACCGGGACGGTCTTCACCCGGTCCATGGTGTGCGCGTCGCGGAAGACGAGCTGGCGGTCCTTGGAGGCCATGACGATCGCGTATTTGCCGTCGGGCGTGAAGTAGAGGTTGTACGGGTCGTGCACGTCCACCGGCTTGCCCGCCTTGCCGGTCCTCGGGTCGATGGGGGTGAGGGAGTTGCCGAGGTCGTTGTTGACCCACAGCGTCTTCAGATCCCAGGACGGCACGACGTGCTGGGGCTGTCGGCCGACCGGGATGGTCTCGATGACCTTGTACGTCTTGGGGTCGATGACCGTGACGGTGTTGGAGTTGGTGTTGGGGACGTAGACGCGGGAGGGGAAGCCCTTGACCACCGGGGAGAGCTTGTTCGGGCGGTCGGCGGCGTAGACGTCCTTCGGGTCCAGGACGGGCGGCATGCCGGGCAGCCCGTCGGCGGCCTGCCGCTGGTTCGGCTGGGGCTGCGCGGGCGCCTTGCTGCCGAGGGCTTCGTCGGCGCGGTGCCCCGAGTCGCCGGCGCTGCAGGCGGGCAGCGCGGCCAGCGCTGCGCAGGCGGCCCCGGCGAGCAGGACCCGGGCGGTGCGGGAGGGTGAAGGGCGATGCATCAGCTCAGCAGCTCCGTGGTGGTGACCGCGTGGAGGCCTCGGCGGTCGAGTTCGTTGAGTACGTCGGGGAGGGCGGCGACCGTGTCGGGGTAGCCGAAGTGCAGACTCACCACGGATCCGCCGCGGACCTCGGCCAGGACCTTGCGGGTGACGGCCTGGGCGCCGGGCCGGGTGTAGTCGAGGGAGTCGACGTCGTACGAGAGGACGTGCGGGTATCCGGCGCCGCGGGCCAGTCGCTCCACCAGCGGGGAGGCGGTCGGGGCGCGTGAGGGGCGGAACCAGGTGCCGATGGAGCCGGTGAGCCGTCTGAGGCGGTCCGCGCAGCCGGCGATCTCCGCGTGGGCGTCGCTCTCGGACATGGCGTTGACGGCCAGGTGGCGCTGGGTGTGGTTGCCGAGGTCGTGGCCGCCGTCCAGGATCCGGCGGGCCATCTCGGGGTGCTGGTCGAGCCAGGTGCCGACGGCGAGCACGGTGAGGCGGGCGCCGTGCTTCTCGGCCGCGGTGAGCAGGGAGCGGGCCAGCGCGGGGTCTCCCTGGCCGTGGAAGGTGAGGGCCACGCGGGGCTTGTCGCGCGGGCCGTGGGTGATCTGCGCCGGCTGCCGCGGGAAGGCGCGCGGGGCAGGGGCGTTGGGCGGGCTCCCGGACGCGTGCGCGGCGGCGTGCGAGGGGGCGGAGGAGTCGGAGGAGGACGAGGCGTCGGACGCGGCGGAGTGCGGGGCGGCACCGGTGGAGGAGCACCCGGCGGCGAGCGCGCCCCCGGCGACGAGTCCGGCACCGGCCCGGAGCACGCCGCGGCGATCGGTGGTGGTCACCCGCACCATTTAAGAGGCGCAGGGTAAGAAAAGGGGCGATTCACACGAATGGGTGACCGGTGAGCGTCGGTCGGGTACGGTGCCTCGGCGGGCCCGGCGGGTCAGCGTTCCGCCACCCGCATCTCGAACCACGTGGTCTTGCCCCTGGGCAGCAGGTCCACTCCCCAGCGGTCGGCCAGCTTGTCCACCAGGAACAGTCCGCGGCCGCTGATGTCCAGCTCCTGAACAGGCATCAGACACGGCAGTCCGCGCGAGGGATCGCGGACCTCGATGCGGAGCCAGCCCCGGCGGCGGCGCATGCGAAGGCCGAACACGCGGGCGCCGGTGTGCCGTACGGCGTTGCCCACGAGTTCGGAGACGAGGAGGACCGCGTCCTCCGTCAGCTTGGGGGGCAGTCCCCACTGGCGCAGGACGACGACCTGGACGAGCCGGCGGGCGGTGGCGGCGGACTCGGGACGCGACGGCAACAGAACCTCGGCTTCCGTGGGATTGCCGTACAGCTCCAGCGCGTTCAGCGCCCGGTCGTCCTCGACCGCGGGCGACCAGCGCGCCGCGGCGGAACGTCCCTGTCCCCGCGGCTGTTCGATGCCCTCCAGCCCCGCCATGCCCCCATCATGGCCGTCCGAGGCCGTCTTCGTGGGCGTTCTGGCGGAATACGCCCCCCGAGAGCCCCCGCTTCCCACCATGCGCCGGGCATATGACGATGACACATCGACTCCCCGAACAGCCCCGCTGACCTGCGTGAACGGGCCGTTTCGCGGCAAACGCCCGGCTCCCTCGACAGGGCGGTCCCAAGGTTGCCTCCCGGCCGCCGTGAACCGCCCCATCGAGGGATCCGCGATAAGACGCGGCGTAAATTGCAAGGGGTAAAAGGACGGTTAGAGAAACTTCGCCTTGCCGGGCCCCTCTTCCACGAAGCTGCGCATCCCGCGCTCGCGGTCCTCCGTGGCGAACAGTCCCGCGAACCAGTTCCGCTCGACGGCGAGCCCGGTGTCGATGTCGGTCTCCAGGCCGGTGTCGATCGACTCCTTGGCGGCGCGCAGCGCGATGGCCGGGCCCTGGGCGAGCTTCGCGGCCCACGCGTGCGCCGCCTCGTACACCTCCGCGGCCGGCACCACGCGGTCCACCAGGCCGAGCGTGAGCGCCTCGTCGGCCTTGACCTGACGGCCCGTGAAGATGAGGTCCTTGGCCTTGGACGGGCCGATCAGCCGGGACAGCCGCTGGGTGCCGCCCGCGCCGGGGATGAGGCCGAGCAGGATCTCCGGCTGGCCCAGCTTGGCGTTGTCCGCGGCGATGCGGTAGTCCGCGCAGAGCGCGAGCTCACAGCCGCCGCCGAGCGCGTAGCCCGTGATCGCGGCGACCACCGGCTTGGGGATGCGGGCCACGGCCGTGAAGGAGTCCTGCAGGGCGCGGGCGCGCAGGACCATCGCCGCGTGGTCCATCACCTGCATCTCCTTGATGTCCGCGCCGGCCGCGAACACCTTCTCACCGCCGTAGATCACCACGGCGCGCACGTCCTCGCGGCGGGTGGCCTCCTCGGCGAGCTCCTTGAGCCGGTCCTGCGTGGCGACGTCGAGCGCGTTCATGGGCGGGCGGTCCAGGCGAAGCGTGCCGACGCCCTCGGCGACTTCCAGAGTTACGGTCATGGGAAGCAGGTTAACGTCCACTAACGGCAGCGGGCCCGGTGCCGTCCGTCACAGCACCGGGCCCGTACCTCGGACGGAACTCACTTCTTCCAGTCGGCCCACGACATGTTCCAGCCGTTGAGCCCGTTGTCCGGGGCGACGGTCCGGTCGTGGGAGCGCTTGACCTCGACCACGTCGCCGACCATGGAGTGGCTGAAGAACCAGGCGGCCGGCACTCCGCCGTCGTAGCCGCCGCGCACGTCGCGCAGGCCGATGCAGCCGTGGCTGGCGTTGTAGTTGCCGAAGGCGTCGCCGCCCCAGTAGTTGCCGTGGATGAAGGTGCCGGAGGTGGTCAGGCGGATGGCGTGCGGGACGTCCTTGATGTCGTACTCGCCGCCGTAGCCGACGGTCTCGCCGTTCATGCGGGTCACCGTGAGCTTCTCGCTCATGACCATCTTGCCGTTCCAGGTGTCGTATCCGGGCTTGCCGGTGGTCACCGGAATGGTCTTGATGACCTTGCCGTCGCGCATGACCTTCATCGTGTGCTTGGCTGCGTCCACGACGGATACCTGGCTGCGGCCGATGGTGAAGGAGACGGTCTTGGTCTGCTTGCCGTAGACGCCGGGGCGGCCCTCGACGCCGTCCAGGTCGAGCTTGACGGTGACCTTCGTGCCGGCCTTCCAGTAGTGCTCGGGGCGGAAGTCGAGGCGGTCGTTGCCGAACCAGTGGCCCTCGACGTCGACGGCCGGTTCGGTCGTGATCCGGATGGCCTTCTCGACGTCCGCCGGGTGGGTGATGCCCCGGGTGAAGTTGACGGAGAACGGCATTCCGACGCCGACCGTGGAACCGTCCTCGGGGGTGAAGTTGCCGACGAAGGTGTTCTGCGGCGTCAGGGTGGTGAAGCTGGAGTCCTCGGCGGCCTGGCGGCCGGCGGAGTCCTTGGCGACCGCGTGGACCGTGTACCGGGTCGACGCGGCCAGGTGGGTGGACGGGGTCCAGGAGGAACCGTCGGCGGATATCTTCCCCGATATCGCGGTGCCCTTGGCGTCCTTGACGACGACCTGGGTCAGCGTGCCCTTGCTCGCGCCGACCTTGAGGACGCCGCTGGTGTCGACGGACTTCGCGCCGTCCTTGGGCGCGATGGTCACGACCGCCTGCGACTGCTTGCTCTGCCCGCCGGGGTCCTTGCCCTGGCTCTTGCCCGACCCCGAGTCCGAACCGCCCCCGCCGCACGCGGCGACGGTGAGGACCAGCGCTGCGGAGACCAGGGCCGGCAGCCCCTTGCGTCCGCCCAGTGCGCTGCGTCCCCTGCGTCCTCGCGCGTCAACCGACGCCCCCGATATCGGCCGCACGTTCAAGTTGGTCTCCCCTCGCCGGGCCTGTCAGGCCCGCACCCCGCCTCGGTCGTTCGCCCCCGGGGCGCCCACTCGCGCATCGTAACCACAAGGTCAGGGGCAGGACGTCAGGCAATTGTCACTGTTCCGTCCCAACTTCAACAGCCGTTGGAAACGATCTCGTGCGAACCCCAATGCCTGCTCCGCGCGGCTCACTTGAGAGAACTTCCCGCCTTCCACCGCGTCCAGTCCATGTTCCATCCGCCGAGGCCGTTGGCGGCGTCGACCACCTTGTCGTCGCTGTGGACGACCTCCACCACGTCGCCGACCAGACTGTGGTCGAAGAACCACCCCGCCGGGGTGTCCGAACCGCCGCCCCTGACGTCCTTGAGGCCCACGCAGCCGTGGCTGACGTTGGTGCGGCCGAAGGGGGCGGGGGACGACCAGTAGTTGCCGTGCACGAAGGTGCCGGAGCCGGTGAGCCGCAGGGCGTGCGGGACGTCGGGGATGTCGTACTCGCCGCCGAAGCCGACCGTGCGGCCGTCCATGCGGGTGACCTCCAGCATCTCCATCACCACCATCTTCCCGTTGTAGGTGGTGTGTTCGGGCGCCCCGGCGGTGATCGGCAGGGTGGCCAGGAGCCGGCCGTCGCGGCGCACCTCCATGGTGTGCGCGGCCGCGTCGACCAGCGAGGCCTGGCTGCGGCCCACGGTGAAGGAGAAGGTCTTGTACTGCGACCCGTAGACGCCGGGCGCTCCCCGTACGTCCCGCAGGCGCAGGTCGACGGTGACCCGGGTGCCGGGTCGCCAGTAGTGCTCGGGCCGGAAGTCGAGGCGGTCCGTGCCGAACCAGTGCGGGCGGATCTCCACGGGCGGCTCGGCGGTGACACGGACCGCGCGCTCCACGGCGGCCCGCTCGGTGATCGCCCGGTTGAACGCGAGGGAGACGATCATCCCGGTGCCGACGACGGAGCGGTCCTCCGGGGTGACGTAGCCGATGAAGCGTTCGTCGGGGACGTAGGTGGTGAAGCTCGCGTGCCGGGCGGAGCGGCGCCCGTGCCCGTCGACGGCCACCGCGTCCACGGTGTACTCGGCGGCCAGGGCCAGCCGGTCGTCGTCGGGCCGCCAGGTCCGGCCGTCGCGGGAGAGACGCCCGGACACCCGGGTGTCCTGCGCGTCCTGGGACCTGACGACGTGGACGGATTCCAGGTGCCCCTCGGCGACCCGCACCCGCAGCCTGCCGCCGGGCCGGACGTCCTTGCTGCCGTCCTCCGGCGAGATGCGGACCACGTCCTTCGCCTCCGGCGGTTTGCCGAAGGTCCGGTCGAGGGCTCCCGGGCCGTCCGAGGTGCAGCCGGTGGCCCCGGCCAGTAGTCCTGCCCAAGTCACTACGGCGGCCAGCGCGGCCCCCGCGCCCCGTGCGCGCCGTTGTACGTGCCTCACGGGTTTCCCAACGACCGGCCCGCTCCCGGGAAACGTGAGTGCGAGCCAAGCTCTGGGCAGAACAGTGGAAAGGACCGAGCGACGGGAGCCGCGCCCGGAGACGGACACGGGAGGAGAACACTGGGGCGGGCCGGAGGCGAACGAGCCGCGACAGCCGAAAAAAAGGGGCGACCAGGTGTCCAGCGCAGCCGAACAGGAGGCGGTGGCGGGCGGGCGCGCCACCGCCTCCTGTTCGGC
>NZ_MUBM01000362.1 GCF_002154505.1 Streptomyces carpinensis
ACGGCGGCGAGTACGCGGCGCGTCCAGACGTAGTGCGCCGGACGGCGCAGGTAGAGCCAGACGAGCAGGCCCGCGGTGGCCGGGAAGTGCACGGTGGCGTAGTAGGCGTTCGCCATGTGCACCGGGGTGTCGCCGTGCAGGAGCAGGGACTGGACCGCGCCCTCGCCGGGCAGATGGAACGCCCGCTCCAGGTCCCATATGCGGTGCGCGTTGCGGAAGGCCTCGCCGGTGTGGTCGGCGGCGAGCTGCCGGCCCAGCTTGTAGACGAGGAACAACCCCGTGACGAGCAGGAGCTCGCGCACGAGCGGAGGCCGTGCGGGCCGGTCGGGCCCCGCTGCGGCGGCCTCGGTTCGGGTGGTCATGCCCGGCCCCCTCGCTGGCGGTGTGCTGTGTGCGTGCGTGTGGTGGGGGTGCTCGTGGTGCTCGGCCGGGGCCGGGCGGGTGCTTCCCACACCATCGATACGGTAGCGTACCGATACGCCACTGTACCGATACGTCAGTGTACCGATACGTGGGAGTACCGGTACACTGGCGTATCGATCGATATACCTCACACGGAACGCGCCACACTGGAGAGCGGCCGGAGGGCCGCTGGATCCGGATCGAGAGCGAGGAGATGAGTGATGACGTCGCAGGCCGCGGACGGACCGGAGACGGTTGTCGGCTCGCGCCGCTCCAAGATCACGCCCGAGCGCGAGCGGGAGTTCTTCGACGCCGTCCTCGAACAGATCCGCGAGTGCGGGTACGACGCCGTCACCATGGAGGCCGTGGCCGCCAGCACGCGCTGCAGCAAGTCCACGCTCTACCGGCAGTGGAAGAACAAGCCGCAGTTCGTGGTGGCCGCGCTGCGCGCCAGCCGGCGCACGCGGTTCGCCGGCGTCGACACCGGCTCGCTCGCCGAGGACCTGCGGCAGGCCGCGCGGGCCGCGGGCGAGTGGTCGGGCAAGGACACCCGGCTCCTGCAGGCCCTCGGCCACGCGATCATGCAGGACAGGGAGCTGAAGCAGGCCCTGCGCGAGGCGCTGGTCGAGCCGGAGATCGCCGCGCTGCGGGCGATGCTGCGGCGCGGGGTCGAGCGCGGAGAGGTCCGCGCCGACAACCCGGCGCTGGAGTACGTGCCCGCGCAGATGTTCGGCGTCCTGCGCATCAGGCCCGTGCTGGAGGGGGAGTACGCCGACCCGGACTACATGGTCCGGTTCGTGGAGGCCGCCGTGCTGCCCGCACTCGGCCTCGCCCCATGACCCAGGCCGCCGTCCACGGGATGACTGGACGGTGACCTGCACGCGCCGCACCGTGGGGACGGGGGCGGCGCGCACCCCCCGGCCGGGTGGGGTTCCTCTTGAGCGGCGAGGGACCCCACCCGGCCGACGGCTTGCGGCCGGATCACACCTTCTGGCCGTTGCCCCCGCCCGAGGCGACCTTGATGCCCCGGGTGATGTCGTCGATCACCGACTGCTGCTCGGCGACGTCCACGCCGAAACGGACCACGACCAGCAGACGGGAGTCGGCCGGTGACGGGAAGGCCAGCGACTCGACATAGCCGTCGGAGCCCTTCGCGGTGACCGCCTTCCAGCGCACCAGGTAGCCCTTCTGGCCGGCGACGGTCACCGCCTTGGAGGCCAGCACCTGGTGCGAGGTGATGCCGCCGTAGGTCTTGCCGCCGTAGGACTGCTCGGCGTTCGCGGCTATGTCGGCCTTGGCCACCTCCTCGGCCGTCCCTCCCCGTGTCCCGAGCAGCAGCGCGGGCGCCGAGTACGCGCCGCCCTTGGTGCACTTCTGGGTGGTGTCGCCGGGGCACTGGTAGTCCTCGTCGGAGGAGATCTGGGCGCCCCCGGTGAGCTGCTGGCCGTACCAGCCGTCGAGGATGGGCAGGCTGATGCCGCTGTCCGGGTCGGTGACCGACCCGCTCCGTATCTTCGGCGCCTCGGACGAGCCGCCCGATCCTCCCGAGCCGCCCGACCCCCCGGAGCCGCCCGACCCTCCGGAGCCGCCAGATCCTCCGAAGCCGTCTCCCGGGCCGCCGCCCTCGCCCGGCACGCCGAACGGCCCGCCCGCGCCGCCGGAACCCTCCCGGCCGCCGTCGCCGCCCTGCGAGCCCGGGCCCTGGTGCGAACCCGCGCTGTTCGCGCTCCCGCCGTCGTCCTTGCCCAGCGCGTACACGCCGACCCCGATGCTCGCCAGCACCGCGGCGGCCACCGCGACGGCGATGCCGGTGCGCAGCCCGCGCCGCCGCGCCGACGGCTGAACCGGATACCCGGGGTAGCCCGGGTGACCCGGATACGCGGGGTAGGGGTGCCCCGGCTGCCCGGCGTATCCGGGATGGGCCGGCTGTCCCGGATACACCGTGTTCGCCGTGTCGGTCGCGTTCGCCGGGTGGCCGGTGGAGGCGGAATGCCCTTGACTATCCTGATCCGCCGGATTCGTCTCTGCGGCGGGCGGCTCCGCCGGCGGACCCCATACGGCGGCCGACCCGGCCGGGCGGGTCCGCTCCGTCCATGCCTTACCGTCCCACCAGCGCTCGGTGGCGGGGCCGTCACTTGTCTGCCCCGGGTCGGGGTACCACCCGGGAGGAGTCACCTGCGTCATACCCCCACCGTATGAGGCGTCGGTGAAAGCCGGATGAGAGGACCGCCCACCGGATGCGCCCCGCCGTGAAAACCGGTGCGCGCCCCGCCTGTTGACATCCGCCCGTTGACATGATGCCCCCACACCCCGCAGGTCGTGGGCCCGCCGCGTCGCCCGCCCGCACCGGCCGTCACCCGACACGGCAACAGCTGACCGGACCGTCCTCCGCTTCCGCGCCCCGGGGACTAGGCTCGGGATCCGTACGTCGTTCGGGCGACTTGGGGAGGTAGCGGGATGACGGAGGTACGGCCGGGTGCGGCCGCCTCGGCTTCCCTGTGGGAGCGCGACGAGGAAGTCACCGTCGTACGGCGCGCGGTGGACACACTGTGCTCCGACCGCTCGTCCTCGGGAGGGCTGCTGGTCATCCAGGGCGAGGCGGGCCTCGGCAAGACCGCCCTGCTGGCCGAGACCCGGCGGATCGCCGAGGCGCGCGGCTGCACCGTGTGGTCGGCGCGCGGCGGCGAGATCCTCCGCTCCGTCCCGTTCAACGTGGTACGGCAGTTGCTGCAGCCCGCCCTGATGTCCCTGATGCCGGAGGAGGCCCGCGAGTACCTCGGCGACTGGTACGGCATCGCCGGTCCGGCCCTCGGCATAGCGGAACCCGGCGATCGGCAGGCGGACCCCCAGGGCGTGTGCGACGGCCTGGTCGCCGCGGTGCGCCGGCTGGCCGAGCGCGAGTGGCCGCTGGTGCTGCTCATCGACGACGCCCACTGGGCCGACGAGGAGACCCTGCGCTGGCTCGCCGCGTTCGCCGAGCGCCTCGACGACCTGTCCGTCCTGCTCGTGGTCACCCGCAGACCCGGCGAGGTGAGCGGGCAGAGCGCCCGCCGGCTCGACGTGGTCGCCGCCGCCGCGGGCGTGAGCACCCTGAGCGCCCTGACCCCCGAGGCCACCGCCGGACTCACCCGCGCCACCCTCGGCCGGCACGCGGACGCCCCGTTCTGCCGCGAGGTGTGGGCCGTCACCGGCGGCAACCCCTACGAGACCGTCGAACTCCTCGCCAAGGTGCGCGACAGCGAGGTCGAACCGGTCGAGGCCCGGGCCGGAGAACTGCGCGGCCTCAACCGCGCGGCCCGCGGCGGCGGACTCGTCGCCCGCCTCGAGGAACTCGGCATCGACGCCACCCGGTTCGCCTGGGCCGCCGCCATCCTGGGCACCGGCATCTCCGTGGACCTCGTCGCCCGGCTCGCCACCATGAGCCGCGACGACGCGCTGCGCTGCGCCGAACTGCTGCGCGGCGCCCGCATCCTCACCGAACCCGACCCGGCGACCGCGCGCGGCGGCAAGGCGGAGCTGGAGTTCGTGCACCCGCTCATCGCCACCGCCGTCTACGACTCCATCCCGGACGCCCTGCGCACCGCCATGCACGGCATCGCTGCCCAGGTCCTCACGGACTCCGGGTTCGGCGCCGCGGCGGCCTCCCGGCACCTGCTCCAGGTCCACCCGGACGACGACGAGGAACTGGTCGAACAGCTGCGCAAGGCCGCCCGCGAACACCTCGCCGTCGGCGCTCCCGACGCGGCCCGCCGCTGCCTGGAGCGAGCCCTGCTGGAACCGCCCACCCCCGACGTGCACGCCCGGGTGCTCTACGAACTGGGCTGCGCCACGCTCCTGACCGCCCCCGCGACCACCATCGAGCACCTCCAACTCGCCCTGAGCATGGCCGGCCTGGACGGCGACACCCGGGTGGACGCCGTGTGGCGGCTCTCCCAGGCCCTGCTCCACAACAACCAGCTGGAGGAGGCCGTCCGCACGGTCGAGGCCGAGGCCGCCCGCCACGCGCCGGGACCCACCCGGCTGCGCCTGCACGCCGTGCAGTACATGTGGGAGGGCCTGCACGTCGGCGAGACGATCTCACCGGACCGCTCCGGGCACCTCGCCGAACTCGCGGCCGCCTGCACCGGACGCGACAACTCCGAGCGGGCCCTGCTGATCCTGCGCGGCTTCGACGCCATGACCCGCGGCGAGAACGCCGAGGAGGTCGTCGAACTGTGCGACCGCGCCCTCGTCAACGGCCGTCTCCCCCCCGGGACTGGGCTGGACCGACGCCGAGTGGGGCATCGAGCTGCTGCTGATGCTCGCCAGCGCCTACGCCTACAGCGACCGCCTCGACCGGGCCGAGACCCTCTACAACGAAGCACTGCGCGCCTACGAGACCGCCGGATGGAGCGGCGGCCACCTCGCCCTCGCGCACGCCTACGTCGGCCTCGGCCACCGAAGGCGCGGCCGGCTGCGGGAGGCGGAGGCGGCCCTGCGCGAGTCACTTCGGATCGCCGAGCGGGTCGGCCGCGGGCTGCCCCTGTACTGGACCGCGACCTGCAACCTCGTCGACACGCTGCTCGTCCGCGGCCACGCGGAGGAGGCCTGGGAGGTCGCCGAGCGGTACGGATTCGCCCCACCCTATCCGTCCACCATCGTGATTCCCGACCCGCGCAGCGTCCGCGGCAGACTCCTGCTCGCCGTGGGCCGCACCAAGGACGGCGTCAACGAACTGGAGGCCGCGGAGAAGGCCGCGGCCGTGCGCGGCCACCACAACCCGGTCATGGTGCCCTGGGCCGCCGACCTCGCCCGCGCCCTCGCCACCGAGGACCCGGCCCGGGCCGCCCGGCTGGCCGCCGACGTGCGCACCCAGGCCGAGCGGTTCGGCACCGACACGGCCATAGGAGAGGCGCTGCGCTGCGCCGCCGCCCTGGAGAGCGGCCAGCGCGCGGTCCGTCTGGCCGCGCAGGCGGTCACCTACCTCGAAGCCTCCCCGTGCCAGTACGAACACGCCGCCGCCCGTGTCGAGTACGGCATCGCCTCCCGCTCGGTCGCCGAACTCGAACGCGGCCTGGCGCTGGCGCGCTCCTGCGGCGCGGACGGACTGGTCGCCCAGGCACGCGAGGTGCTGGAGTCGGGCCGCGGGCTGCGATAGGCGGCTCGCCGGGACAGGCCCTCGGGCCCTGCGGGCCCCCGGCTCACAGACCGAGCAGCTGCTCGGTCACCGCGGAAAGGCGTTTACGCACCCCGGGGTCGTACGCGTCCTCGTGCGCCCGCGCCGGACGCGTGCCGTCGAAGTATCCGCCGGAGCCCAGGTCGCGGGTGGCCAGCGCCAGCACGCCGGGCGCGCCGTCGGCGACCGTGTTCCAGGGCTCGATGCCGGCCGCGCGGACCATGGAGGTGTCCATGTAGGTCGCCGGGTGCAGCACGTTCACCGCGACGCCGGTACCCGCCGACTCCTCGGCGAGGGCGAAGGTGTGGGCGGCGAGCGCGAACTTGCTGCGGCAGTACGCGGCCACACCGCTGTAGCCGCGGGTCAGCTCGGGATCGGCGAAGTCGAGGGGCTCCTGGCCGGCCGAGCCGACGTTCACGATCCGGGCCGGGGCGTTCCTCCGCAGCACCGGCAGCAGCGCCCGGGTCAGCACGACCGGCGCCAGATAGTTCACGGCCAGCCTCAGCTCGTGCCCGTCGGCGCTCACCTCCCGTCCGGAGCCGGGATCGCCGCTGCCCACACCGGCGTTGTTGACCAGGACATCGAGCTCGGGATGCGCCTCGGCGACCTGCGCCCCCAGCTCGCGCACCTGCGTCAGCGAGGCGAGGTCGGCGACGAACCCGGCCGCCTCGCCCTCGGCGCGCAGCTCCTCGACCAGCCGCTCGGTGCGGTCACGGTCCCGGCCGTGGGCGAGGACGACGTGTCCGGAGCGGACCAGCTCGAAGGCGACGTACCGGCCGAGTCCGGAGGTGGCACCGGTGATCAGAACAGTGGACATGAACCCACCGTAGGCACCGCGGCCGCCCGGCGGGTGCTGCCACTGGGGGTACGACCGGCAGGGTCACCGTTTCTAGAAGCTGAGCGGGGGTGAGTCCTGGAGGGACTCGTGCTCAGCCGGACACTCCGAACGGTGTTGAGTGCCCTGGTCGCCCGCGTTCGCTCCGTGTCCGGTCCCGGCGGATCGTGTCCGTGGTCCGGGGATACGGGGGCGGGTTTCCTCGCCTCCCCGGGTGCCGTATCCGGCCTGGGCGGTCCGATGCTCCTGTCCATCGCTCTGGTGGGCAGGGGGCGGTGCCGTCCGTCGCCGGATACGGTGCCCGAGGGCGCGTCGTGCGACCGCCACGGCTGCCGAGTCGTGGCGGGTGGTCTTACGCGTTTTGCTGGTGAGGGGTTTCTGCCAGTGCTGGGCGCCCCACCGGGAGGTGTAGGCGGGGTCGACGGCGACGATGGTGATGCCCAGTTCCGCGGCCATGCTGACGAGCCGGGCGCGCAGTCTGCTCACGGGCATGCCGGAGATCAGCTTGCGGAACCGCTTGCGGCGGCCGTGTTTCTCCCGGGTCTTCTCCGACGCGAAGTCGAGATCTTCGATGGCGATCGCCAGGTTGTGGCGCTGGGCGACGTGCAGCAGGCGGGTCAGGGCGTGGCGGACCTGGGCGTCGCGGTGGCCGGCGGTGCCGGACAGGTCGTAGCGGAACCGCAGCGGTGCGCCGACCGGGTTGCCGTGGGCATCGAGGCGCCAGGCGG
>NZ_MUBM01000363.1 GCF_002154505.1 Streptomyces carpinensis
TGCTGCACGCGGCCGGGTCCGCGGGGCAGCAGCTGACCGTGGAAGTCCTCGTGATGGGCCAGCACGAGCGCGGCCAGGCCCGCTACGTGGGCGGATGCGGTGCCGGTGCCGTCGAGGGCGGTGTAGCCGCCGTCCGGGGAGCAGGACAGGACCGAGACGCCGGGGGCGGCCGCGTTCACTGCGGGGCCGTGGCAGCTGAACGGCGCGGCGAACAGCCCTTCGGGTGTCAGCTGCGGCCCCACGTGGGTGGCTTGGGAGGTGTCGGGTGGGAAGGTGCCCAAGGCTCCCAGGGCGCCCACGGTGAAGACGGTGGGCAGCGAGGCGGGGAAGGCGACCGGCCCGCCGGTGTCGCCCGCCGGGGCGATGCAGGCGATGCCCGCCGCGGTGGCGTCGGCGAGTTTGCGGGAGACCAGCGCCGAGGGGTACGGGGTCGCCACCTGGATGTGGGCGATGTCGGCCTGGCGGTCGATGCAGTGGTCCAGGGCGGCGATCAGGTCGCTGAAATGCCCGTCGGGCATCACCTGGCAGACATCGATCTCGGCGTCGACGGCGATGCCGATGACGCCCTTGCCGGTGTCCGCCCCGGCGATGACGCCTGTTGCGTGGGTCCCGGTGCCGACCGGGTCGTGGGCCCAGCCCTCCTTCGTGCCGTGCACGAGGTCGGCGCCGGAGCGCACCTGCTGCTTCAGGTCGGGGTGGTCGATGCTGACGCCCGTACCGATGACAGCGATCTTGATGCCGAAGGCGCGGAACGTGGGCGGCAGCCGGTCCAGCCGCATGGCCTGCTGACCCCAGCCGTAACCCTGGCGTTCCTCCAGTTCCGGGTAGACCTCGGACAGCGGGGTGAGGGCGACGAGGTGGTCCTGGGTCGCCGACAGGTCGGGGCGGTGGATCCAGCGGTCGGTGTATCCGCCCGCGGGGCGGACGTACAGGGACTGGATGGACTGCGCGGTCTCGGTCGCCAGGGTGAGGGTGACCCTCCCGTCGGGGCCGGTGACGCCCTGGCTCGGCCAGGTCGCCCCGATCAGGAACACCCCCGCGCCGGCCAGTGGTTCACCGTCCGGGCCGCAGACGCGCAGCGAGACCTCCACGGGCTTGTCCAGGGGCGTGACCAGCCCCGGGTCGCGCAGCGGCAGCAACCCTGCGGCAGGCGTGGCGGCGGGTACGGTCACGAACAGCGGCAGGTCGGGTTCGATGTGCACATGCAGCGACCGCATCGCCGGGACCTGGGCCTCGGCGGCCTCGACGACCAGGAGTTCGGGGCAGGAGGGCTGCACTCCCGCCGACTGCAGCTTCTCTGACGGGGTGAGTCTGCGGACCACCGTGACCTCGGGCATCTGCTCCAGCCGGTCGCACACCGCGTCCATGCCGAGTTCGGGCACTCCCACGGGCAGAAGGTGCTGCGGCAGCGGGGTCACCATGTAGCGAGAGCGGCGCGGCTGCACCGCGATCGGTGACGGTGCGCCCTTCTTGCCTGGCGGCGCTTTCTCCTCGGGGCCCGGTCCGCCGGCCCCTGCGCCCTTGGATCCGCTGTGGCGGTTGTTGCGGGGCTTGTCTCCGGGCCTGTCCTTGACCATCACGTCCACCTTCACCACGCCTACGTCGGTTGTGAGCTTCTGATCCGGATGAGGGCGGCTCGCCCTTCCACGGCTGTGCGGTGTGCCCGGGAATCGCTCCCGGGCACACCGCACAGCGCGCCGCCCTAGGTCAGCCGATACCGAAGGGCTGACCCATCTGGCCGAAGCCGGGCTGCTGGTACTGCTGCGGGTACGGCTGGCCGAACGACTGCTGGCCGAAGCCGCCACCCCACTGCTGCTGGCCCTGCTGGCCCTGCTGGCACTGCTGCACCAGCGTCAGGATCGCGGTCGGCAGCGCCTGCTGCACGGACTGCTCCACAGCGCTGCGCACACCCTGACGCAGCGTGTGCTGCAGCGCGATGGCCAGGTACGGGTGAGCCTGGTGGGCCAGGCCCTGCTGCTGCAGCTGCTGCTGGACCTGCTGGATCTGCTGCAGCGTCTGCTGCATGCGCTGCGCGACCTGCTGGCTCGCCTGCTGGCAGGCCTGCTGGATCGCCTGCTGGACGACCTGCGCGATCTGCTGCTGGCCACCGGCCTGCTGGCCGAACTGCTGCAGAGGCGGGGTACCGGTCATCACCGACATGAATGCTCCATTCGATGCCATGAGAAAGCCAACACAAGGGATGATGTTGGCTTTTCGGAATGATTCCGACGCGCCGAAGCTAAGATGCCGTCGTCCCACCCGCAATCGGGGGAGCCTCTCAGGAGCATGAATCCCCCGATCGCACCCGGCGACAGGCGAACCGGCCCGGAACGCGGCAGGATGAGCTGCTGTTGGAGGTGGCGACGACCGCGATACGCGGTGGAACAACCCCCGGTCGGTCGAGTTCTCGCGGCCTTCGGGGCAGATGGGATATGGGGTAATTGGCAGCCCGACGGTTTCTGGTTCCGTTAGTTCAGGTTCGAGTCCTGGTATCCCAGCCGGCGCAGAGGCAGCTCGGGCGTCTCGTTCTGCCTGGTGCGCGCAGACCCGCTCGAGCACGGTTTCCACGTCTACCGGCCGGCCGACTGACCCGGCCAGACCCATCACGCAATGTCGCGGAGAGCCCGGCAAGCCGGGAAAGCGGTGGACACCGGCGACTGCCCGGTGGCCTCGTCCGGCGCAAGCCCGGAGTCGGGAGCAGACCCGCCCAGTCGGAGGGCGGCCTCGCGCCAGTTGTCCCCCAACTCCAGGAGCCGCTTCGTCTCCCGCGGGAAGGACGGTCCCACGCACCCCGGCAGAGCCGGCCGCAGGATGGCCGCGGCGAATTCGACCGCGGCGGATCAGGGCCCTGGGGCGTGCGCGCGGCCGGGCAGGCGGCTGGCTCACCGTGCTGCAGGGTGCGTGAGTGTCGTGACCATGAGGTGAAAAGGGCTGTCAGAGGCTGGGTGTGACGCCCAGGGCCGGGCACGGGGTCGCTAGGCTCCGAAACGATTCCGCATTGTCTCCCGGCGAGACGGTTGGGAGGACGCTGTGGCCGGCCCCTGGCTCGAGACGACCGCCTTGGGCCATTGCCTGGTCGCCAGGGTGACCGGTGAGATGGACTACCGGACCGCCGCGACGTTCCGTGCCCAGTTCAACGAGCTGATCCGCCAAGGTGACCGGCCCATCGTGCTGGATCTGACAAGCGTCTCCTTCTGCGACTCCGCCGGGCTGGGTGTGCTACTCGGAGCACGACGACAGGCGGCGACGAACGAAACCATGCTGGCGCTGGCGTGCGTACCCCTCCCGCTGCGGCAGATTCTGGAGATGACCGGGGCCGACCAGGTACTACCCGTCTACGACACCGTCGACGACGCAGCAGCGGCCCTCGGCAGCTGAGCACCCTCTCCCCTCCCAACCGATCAAGCGGGGACATCCACGAACGGCGAGATGGCAGCACCAAGGAACGCAACCGGGCCGGCATCCGCAACTGCGGGCCGCTCACACTCACTGCCGTCGACGAGCTCGCCACGACCTGACCGCTGCCTGGGCGTGATCCCCCTGTGCCCCGCTCGCGGCTCGCCCCCCGTCTGCTGTACCGATGTTCCCCGAGCCAGCCAACCGTCACGCAAGGTGAAAGAGACGTGAAGTGGCGTGAGGATGGTGTCCGTGACCAGGCGGGAGCGCGCGGACAACGCGGGGAGACGACGATGGCGAATGACCGGGTCGGGCTGGCCGAGCTGCTGGCCGCAGCCGAGGACGCGGCGCCGGTGGCGTCCCTGGACACGGTCGCGCACAACCTGCGGGAGCGGTTCGGCGCGCAGTACGTGGCCTTCCTTTTCGTCGACATCGTCGGCCGGCAGATGGTGCGGATCAGCGAGGAGGCAGCCTCACAGCAGGGCCGACGTGCCGACCAGATCCCCCTCGCCGGCAGCGTCTACGACAAAGTCCTACGTACCCAGAAGCTGGTGCAGGAGCCGGGCGACGGGCACAGGCAACGGGTGGTCACGCCGGTCACCAACCGGGGCGACACCATCGGCGTGCTGGAGCTGTTCCTTCCCCAGACCACGCAGGAGGTACTGAAGCAGATCCAGGAGGCCGCGCACGCGCTGGCGTACATCATCGTCACCGACCGCCGCTTCACCGACCTCTATCACTGGGGCCAGCGCACCAGCCCCCTCAGCCTGGCCGCCGAGATCCAGCGCCAACTCCTGCCCTCCGCCCCCTCCTGCGAGGCGGCCGAGTTCGCTCTCGCCTGCGCCCTGGTCCCCGCCGACAGCATCGCCGGCGACACCTACGACTACACCCTCGACCACGACACCCTGCACCTGTCCGTCACCGACGCCATGGGCCACGACGTCGACGCCTCCCTCCTGGCCACCCTCCTGGTCAACGCCTCCCGCGGTGCCCGCCGCGCCGAGAAGGGCCTTGCCGAACAAGCCCGCCAGACCAATCAGGCCATGCTCGACCACGGCCGCGGCACCCTCGCCACCGGCCAGCTCCTGCGGATCGCCCTGGACGGATCCGGCGCACAGCTCGTCAACGCCGGCCATCCCTGGCCACTGCGCCTGCGCGATGGCACAGTCGACGAAGTCCGCCTGACCGTCGACCTGCCCTTCGGTGTCCACGCACCCGCCCCCTACCGCATCCAGGACCTGGACCTGCACCCAGGCGACCGCCTGGTGCTCTACACCGACGGCATACAAGAACGCCAAGCGGAATCCGTCGACCTGCCCGGCATCATCCGCAACACCGCCGGCGAACACCCCCGCGAGATGGTCCGAACCCTGGTCCAAGCGGTCACCGACGCCTGCAGCGGACATCTGGCAGACGACGCCACCGTCGTATGTCTGGACTGGCAGGGCCCCCAGCCCGCAGGCCGCCAGGCCCAAGCCGGATCCGAGAAATAGGCGCCGCCGCGCCCCGCGCGGCCCGGCCAACGTTCCCCGCCGGTACGCTCACCCGCGGTCTCTGCCGGTCGGTCCCTGCCGTCTGGCACCCCTACCACCACGTCACGGTCGTCCGTCCTGGCGGTGGGCGCTGGTCGCGTGGTGGCCACGGTTGCGATACCTCCGGCAGACTGCGCTTGCCGCTCTCCCTCCCCCTCCCCTGCTCCCTCCCCCTGACTGCGACGACCACAGCACAGACGTTCAGCCCACACTAAAACCACCCGCACCCTGTGCACTCCGGAGCCGCTCCGGCACTACGGGGCACAGCGAGTCAGGCCCGTCCGGTGACACCACACCCCCACTCCGCTCCCCCACGCCAGCCATGCCCTTCAGGACAGACGATCACCGTCGAGGATGTCCACCGGCTCGGCAATCCCCGACCCGCCGACCGGCACTCACGCCACGATGCCGGCCGACGTGTCCGGGTCGTTGACCAGTGCGAGCCAACCGGCCCCCCGCCCTCGGCCCGTCCGGCTGGCAAGGGCCGTACGACGATGACGTTGGCCTGTCCACAGGCGTCAAGACAGTCGACCGCAGGGACCGGCCACCTGGCCCAGGTCGGCCTTGAGCGTGGCGAGTTGAGCAGCATGGACGACGCCGGGGGGCAGCGGATACCACGGCGACGAGCCGTCCTGGCCGCGCGCCTCCTCCACCCGCTCGACCGCGTCGATCAGCTCTTTCGCGGTCGTCCCACTGTCCTGGTGCCCGTCGACTGCCACGATGATGTGACCCCGCGTGCTGTTCACGGCGGCCACTGCACGCAGGGCGAGGCGGCCAAGCGGTCCTGGACGGCGGCGGTCAGATCGGCGTCACCGTCCAAGGGGCCGCGCACGACGATCTGCGCCCGCCCGTCGAAGCAGCGCGGGCGCCGCGCGTCACGGTCCTCTCGAAGATCCGTCGCGGTCACGGCCGACCGCGTCGCACGGCACAGCCCTGGACCCCGGGATCCGCACCGCGCGCCACCGCATCTCGCGTCGCTTGGAAGCCCGAGTGCCCGGGAGATCGGCCATCGAAGCTGAAGCTGTCCCCCCTGGCGTACGCGCGCCACAATGAAAGTGCGAAAACGCACTCGGATCCATCGAGGAGGTGGCTATGTCCAGCGCAGCCACCAGAACACGGAAAACGACGGCGGCCCGCGCCCGGCCGAGCGCCGAGTCGGCAACGCAGCAACCCACCACGGACGGGAAGCTGCACATGCACACCCTGGATGTGCCCGCGCCGGTCCACATCCCCTATCTCACGCCGGGGGACGTGGTGGCCAACACGCAGGCCATGACATCAAGGCTGTCGACCAGGGATCTTGTCTTCTACGGCGGCCTGGGCGCGCTCGCGGTGGCTGGTGCTCTCGACTGGCCCGTCGCTGTGGCCATCGGAGGTGCCACAGCCCTCCTGCGCGGCCGGGGAAGGGGAGAAGCAAAGGAGCGTCAGGAATAGTCGCAGGACAACGTGCGTCGGCGCGGTAGCGGCCGGTCGGCCCGGCGCCGACGCCTCACGCCGCCTGGGGAACGGCCGTGCTCTGCGACCGTGTGTACGTCCTCCAGAGGTCCCGCGCCAAGCGCACGACGATGGCCTCGGCAAGCGCTACGGCGGCTTTGGTCAACACAGTCATGAGGAACCCGCTCATTCGTACTGCTCTCCTGCTCGTGGGGGGATGCATGTCGAGTTTGTCCGCACTCACGCGAACCGTGCGGGTCCTGTATGTGTTATTCGAGTGACGGAAAGACGAACAACCGGGACATTGCGCGGCAGGGACTCGCGGGCGCGCCGTGTGACCCGGTTTCCTGCTCCGGCGGTCCGTCCCTACCTCTGGTATGAGTTCTCCTGCCGTTGCGGCGTCGGGGTCGGAAGCTGAAGTTGCTGCTGCTGTGCGATGACGAGCGCGCTGCGGCGGAACGCTTGGCATACGGTTTGCGCCGGTAGTCGTCGCGGTCGGCCCCATGAACGCCGTGTGGGAGCTGACGTCGTCGCCTCGGGGCGGGCGGACGGCCCGCAGCCGCCGTCCGCACTCCGCCGTGGTCGTGCGGATCGGGAGTCGCTGGGAGGAAGCCTCGCATCCGCGGGGAGATGATGGAGGCGGAGTCTTCGGGCTTGCGTACTCGGTGCCGGGCGTGCGGCGGTGGAGGGTGGTCCGTGTATGGAGATCACTCTGGTCGTACTGATCATCGTCGTCGGATTGGCGTTCGACTTCACCAACGGCTTCCATGACGCGGCGAATGCCATCGCCACGTCCGTGTGCACCAGGGCGCTCACGCCGCGCGTCGCCTTGGCGATGGCCGCCGTGATGAACTTCGTCGGCGCCTTCCTCGGGACCGGGGTGGCCGTGACAGTCGGCAGCGGCATCATCGCCGCCCCGACCGGCGCGAGGGGCTTGTTGCTGGTCTTGTCCGCGTTGTTCGGCGCGATCGCCTGGAATGTCTTCACCTGGTGGCGGGGCCTGCCGACGTCTTCCACCCATGCCCTGATCGGCGCCCTGGTCGGGGTGGCGCTGGTGTCCTTCGGCACCGTGCACTGGAGCGGGGTGCTCGACAAGGTCGTGTGGCCCATGCTGCTCTCCCCGGTCATCGGCCTGGCCTTGGGATACACCCTGCATATGGCGGTCCTGTGGACCTTCCGCCGGTCCAGTCCCAGCCGGACTGTCCGGAGGTTCCGTATGGCACAGACCCTCTCCGCCGCGGCCATGGCCCTGGGGCACGGGCTGCAGGACGCTCAGAAGACCATGGGCGTCATTGTGCTCGCGCTGGTCACCGCGGGTTGGCAGCACAGCTTCTCGGTGCCGGTCTGGGTGATTGCTGCCGTGGCCGCAGCCATGGCGGCGGGAACCTACAGCGGTGGACGCCGGATCATCACCACCGTCGGACGGCGCATCGTGCATCTCGACCCGCCACGGGGCTTCGCCGCCGAATCGGCGGCCGCGACGGTCCTGTACGTCACGGCGTTCCTGTTCAAGGCACCGATTTCCACCACTCAGACCATCACCTCAGCGATCATGGGCACCGGTGCGACCCGCCGCGCGTCCGCGGTGCGCTGGGGCATGGCCCGCTCCATCGTCGTGGCCTGGTTCCTCACCTTCCCCGGTGCGGGGCTCGCCGCAGCAGCCGTCTATCTCCTGCTGCACGCCACCACCGCAATCTGATCCGCAGGAGGCTTCCCGATGCCGAAGCCCACCCGACCGACCTCCGCCACCATGCGCGACAGCGTGCCCATGCCCAGCCGCTACGCCCACCTGCACCCGGACGATGGCGCGTGCCTGATGGAGGCTGTCTCGCTCCTGGCCGGTGGGCGCTTCACCGACAGCCCACGCTGCACTCACCCCGCGCTCGCCACGCTGGCCCGCATGGTCAACGACTGCGTCGGCGACTCGGCCCGCCCCCTGCTGTGGCCGCTGGCCGCCGACCTCAGCTGTGCTTACCCGGCCGGCCGGGACTACGCACCATGGCTGGTCGGCATGGCCGTACAGGCGGCCCGGGAGACAAGGCCGGACTCACGGCTGCTGGAGATGAGGCAGGCCACGTGCGCCCGCCGTGCCGCCCGTCTCGCCGGCGCCGACATTCCCACCCCGCTGGGCCCGTTCCTGGACCGGTTGTGGTGGCGCGGCCCCGGCCGCCACCACCTCGAACACGCTCTCCGGGTTCTCGCCCGCGCCCCGGACGCCGAGCGCCGCCTCATCCGGCTACTGCACACGGCACTCAGCTACCAGCGGCCCGTCCTGCGGACTCCCCCCTCGTCCGGGCTCCGGCCCGGGGCCCCGCAAGCACATGAGGCGCGGGCCCGGAGAGATGACGTGGGGTGCAGTCAGCCCGGTGCGGCCGGGGACTCCGCGTTTACCGGGAGGTGAGGTGTTCGGGATCGTGCAGCTGACGCCGACCGGACGGGACGGCTGGCTTCCCTCAGGACGAGCACCGGGCTCGGGTCGAGGAGTGAGGGGTGAGGGTGGGTACGGGTCCGGTGACGCCTGCCGCGAAGGGCGTCACGACAAGTCGGGTGCCAGGCCCCCGCGGGGCGCAACGAGTGGCCGGGTCGGTCGGGTGTGCCGGCCGTCAATCCTCGTCGTCCTCGGCGGCGTCCGCCCGCCGCGCGAGGGCCTGCGCCCACTGCGTGACCCGGCGACCGTCCATCTCGACGAGGACGACGAGGGCACCGGCGAATGACGCGGCGTCAGGGCGCCTATCAGGTCGTGATCAATGAGTATCGCGGCTGCCGGGGCGGGTGCCCGTCTGGGGTGCGGGGCCCGGCGGTCTGCGGCTGCGCGGTGCGGACGCGAGTGACCCGAAGCGTTGCCGTAGGCAGGCTGGGGCCGAGGGCCCCAGCCGCGTGTCCGCCGGGATGGTGTGTCAGAGCACGGCGAGGCGGTCCACCAGGAGTTCCACCCTCTGCTCGGCGTACTCCGGGAGCAGCCGTCCCGCCCGGGTCAGGGTCGCGATGCCGTGCAGGGACGCCCAGAACACCTCGGTGAACAGCCCCGGTTCGACGCCGTCCCCGGCGACCTCGGCCAGGCTCTCCATCAGCGCGGCGAAGGCGTCCTTCAGCGGCTCCGGGGTGTCCTCCTGCGCGTACGCCAGGCCGCCGTCGAGCTGGAACAAGGCGTCGTAGACCGCCGGGTTGCGCGCGGCGAAGTCGAGATAGGCGCGCGCGAGGGCGACGACCCGGGCGCGCGGGCCGTCCGCGACGGAGGTCGCGGCCCGCACCGCCGCGGCCATCTCGGCGGCGCCCTCGAGGGCGACGGCGCCGATGATCTCCCGTTTGCCGCGGAAGTGGCTGTAGAGGACGGGCTGGCTGTATTCGATGCGCTCGGCGAGCCGGCGGGTGGTGACCGCGTCCCAGCCCTGCTGCTCGGCGAGTTCGCGAGCCGTCGCCACGATGAGGCGCTCGCGGACCGCCCGTTCGCGTGCCTTGCGTTCCTGTACCGACATAACTCGGATCCTAGCACCGCTAGACAATCAAGCGACAGTAGCGCTAGCGTTGCCCACATCGGCTAGCAGTGCTAGATCCCGGGAGGGGCAACATGCTCAGCGCACTCGAGGTCATCACCACCGTGGTCGTCGGCCTGATGGTGGGGGTGGAGTTCTCCGTCGCCTTCGTCATGAACCCGATCTTCAACGCCCTCCCGGAGGACAGTAACCAGCTGGCCCACTCCCACGGGGGCCGGATGCTCGGCGCCGTGATGCCGTTCTGGTACATCGGCTCACTCGTCCTCGTCGGCATCTGGGCTGTCGCGGGATGGCACCAGCACGGCACCGGCCTCGTCGTCACCGCCGCCGCGCTGCTGATCGTCAGCGTGATCATGTCGATCCTGCTGCTCGTCCCGATCAACAACCGGGGCAAGACGTGGACCCCTGAGAACCGGCCCGCCGACTGGAAGGAGCAGATGAACCGCTGGGAGCGCTACCACTACGTCCGCGTCGCCGTCATCATCGCCGCCTTCGCCCTGCTGGTCGCCGCCCTCGCCTGATACCAGAGCCGCCCCGACATGCACTGGTTCGCCCCTGCATGTCGACAGCTTTCGCCCCGTCGGGGTGAGCCCGACAGGGCGTCGGATTTCTGACCCCGCGGGCCGACGCCGCGCCGGTGGCGCACAATCCCCACTCCCCCGGCCGGCAGGTGGCCACCGAAATCCCGACATTCGGGAATGCAGCCGCCGCTCAGATCCCACAACTGCGATCCCGACAAGCTACGCCCCTCGATCAGCCGCGTCCGCGCGGCCTGATCCGGCCCACACGACTCAGCAAGCTCCACGAAGCTCACCGAGCTGGCGAAGACTCGCAAGGAGAAGAACGATGTCGCTGAAGAAGATCAACACCGTCCTGGCCGCCGCCTTCATCCTCTTCATCCTCTGGTTCGGGATGGAGTTCATCCTGAGCCCGGAGACGACGGCGCCGGGCTTCGGCCTGCCGAGCTGGCCGTCCGGCGACGGCGCCGGCTTCCTGATCATCAAGGGAATCCGCGACGTCGTCTTGGCCCTGGTCCTGGGCATCCTCCTGGTGACGGGCCACCGCCGGGCGCTGGGCTGGGTGCTGCTGGTGGAGGCCCTCGCCGCGTACGGCGACATGACCACCGTGCTGGCCCACCACGGCTCCATGGCCACCGCGCTCGGCGTCCACGCCCTGACCGCGACACTGATGGTGGTCAACGGCCTGCTGATAATGCGCGAGACCCGCAAGGTCGCGGCCGCTCCGGCAACGCCCGCCCCGCAGCCCGCCTAACGCCACCTTGGCGCGTGTCGGTATTCGCCCGTCAGCGCCCGCCGGGAAAGGCGAGGCGCACGATCTTCTTCCAGTGGGCGGCGGCCTGGTCCCGTCTTTCCGGGATGGCGCAGCACGGCCCCTGCCGCCAAGCTCCTGCGCGTGCCGACGCCCGCCGGGCCCCAGCTCGACGCGCTCGCCAAGCACGGCATCCCGCGCGACAAAGTCTTCTCCGAGAAGATCAGCACCCGCGTACGCGTGCGGCCCCAGCTCGAAGCCGCGCTCGCGCTTGCCCGCCAGATCAAGGCCCACACCCCGCACTGCCGGGTCATCTTCACCGTGTACGAGATGAAGCGCCTCGGTCGCGACGCCGCCGCGCCGGACGCCAAGGGATGCGCCGGAAGTCCGGCTGCCCGCCCGCTCAGCGCAGCAGCGCGTCGAGGAACGGGCTGGACAGCACGCGGTGGGGGTCGAGCCGGTCGAGAGTCTCGATCGCCTCGTCCCAGCCCGGGCCGCCCCCGGCGCGCTGGCTGGCGGGGATGGCCCGGGTGAGGACGTCCGGGTCGGACCATGCGGCGGTGTCGCTGTAGGCCCAGCCCTTGGACCACTCCACGCGTACCGTCGCCCGGTCCCCGTCCAGGGCCAGGAGGAACTGCTCGATGTCGCGGTAGAAGCGGTGCAGGGCGGGTGTCGTCGGCAGGGAGAGGACGTCGATCCACACGGCGGTGTCGACGTCCGGCCGGTCGGGACGCGGCCGCAGGGCGGACAGCAGCGGAGGCCGCGCGCCGGGGACACCGCACACCAACGGGTCCTCCAGACCAGTCACCCGGATCTCCACCTGGCCGTTGACCGGGTACTCGCCGCGCGCCGCGTACTGCGCGAGCAGCGTGCGATAGAAGCCGGCGAACTGGCTGACCACCCACTGCAGATCGGCGCGGCGGGTGAGGACGGCGTAGCCGTTGGCGGTCTCGCGCAGCGTAGTGGGCCGCACGTACTGCAGCAGGTTGCGGGAGGCGCCCCACAGGTCCGAGCGCAGGCCGCCTGCCAGCAGGTGGGTGAGCACGTCGCCGGTCAGCACGTCCCGCACGAGGGTCCCCGAGAGCAGGACGTCGGTGATGTCGCCGGTCAACGCGACCTTGGCCAGCAGGTACTGGACCTTCCCGAAGAGCGGCGCACTCGCCCACGCCCCGGAGACCAGGTCCCCGGCCAGCCGGGCCACCGGCTCGGGCAGGGAATCGGAGAACGGGTAGTTGTACGGTTCGTCGACCGCCCGGGCGGTGAGCGGCCGCTTCGGGGTGACGCTCCAGACCTTCAGCCAGGGGCAGTCGGTGAAGGCGAACCAGATTGCCTCCACCCGACCGGCGCGGTCCACGAAGCCGGCCAGGGTCCGCGTGCCGGCTGGAGCACCGGGGGCGGCGAACAGTTCGGTGGCGGGGATGTCCAGAAGGGACTGGCAGCGCAGATTGTGGTCGGTGCCCACCCGCAGAACGGCCTCGGTGACGAGCGAGCGGCCGAGGTGGGTGAGGAGCGCGTCACAGTCGGGCTCGGCTCGGCCGACGGTCCGCAGGACGTAGTGGCCGGCGTCGTCGTCCCAGACGACCACGGTCAGCTCGGTGACCAGGTTGCTCAGCGAGCCGTAGCCGTGGCCGGATGCCGGGCTCTCGCCGACTGCGGGGACGGCCGTGCCATGCGCGCCGATGGCAAGCGCGCCACCGACCGAGAGATCGCCGGGTGCCGGCGCGGAGGCGACCCCGTATCCGCCCGCGCCGGTGAACGCGAGCAGCGTCTCCAGCGAGGCGCCGGCCTGGACCCGGACCCTGGCCGACCCGTCGGCAGCCTGCTGCTCCAGCGACATCCCGGTGAGGTGTGCGGTGGTGTCCAGCAGGACGACCCGGGCCGCGGCGGGTGTGCCGTCGGCCACCGTGAGGGGGGCCCAGCCGTGCCGCTGCCCTTGCGCGCGTACCGTCCAGCCGGCGCTGTAGGCCCAGTTGACGACGTCGAGCACCTCCTGAGGGCTGCGCGGCGCGCACGTCCACAGCTGGTCGGTACGGATCTCACCGGCCCAGTTCTCGTAGGCGCGCTGATAGACGTCGATCCCGGCCGGGAAGCCCGGCGGCGGCGCCGAGGCCGCGTAGGCGCTGCCCGGCCGGACCAGCCCGCGCAGCAACCAGACCGCGCCGCCCGCGGCGGCCGACGACGCAAGCAGCCTGCGCCGCGACAGCCCGCCGTCCTGGTTCGAAGGACTGTCCGCCATCCCCGCATCCCCCTGACCCGCTCCGAACCGGCCCTGCCGGGCCGGTCGAGCAGGCACGTTACCCAGCGAAGAAGGCCTGGCGGTCATACGTTCGGCCGATTCACGTGAACGAGTGAATGACCCGCGAACGGGCCCCTCCCGGGGACTCATGCCCTACAAGAGGCCCGCCCGGTCCGCCCGCTGCGGGCCCCGCCCGAGGTGGACGGGCGCTCCTGGCGGGTTGTTCAGGCGAGGGTCGTGGTGTCGATGACGAAGCGGTAGCGGACGTCGGAAGCCAGCACCCGCTCGTACGCCTCGTTGACCTTGTCCGCGGAGATGACCTCGACCTCGGCCCCGATGTTGTGCTCGGCGCAGAAGTCGAGCATCTCCTGGGTCAGGGCGATGCCGCCGATCATCGACCCGGCGAAGGAGCGGCGGGCGCCGATGAGGGACATGACGTGCAGGCTGAGCGGCTCGGCCGGCGCGCCGACGTTGACGAGCGTGCCGTCGACGGCGAGGAGGCCGAGATAGGCGTTCAGGTCGATGCTGGCGCTGACGGTGTTGACGATGAGGTCGAAGCGGCCGGCGAGCTGCTTGAAGGTGTCGGGGTCCGACGTGGCGTGGTAGTGGTCGGCGCCGAGGCGGAGCCCGTCTTCCTGCTTCTTCAGCGACTGCGACAGTACGGTGACGTCGGCGCCGAGGGCGTGGGCGATCTTGACGGCCATGTGTCCCAGTCCGCCGAGTCCGACGACGGCGACCTTCTTGCCGGGGCCGGCGCCCCAGCGGCGCAGCGGGGCGTAGGTGGTGATGCCCGCGCAGAGCAGCGGTGCGGCGGCGGCTGCGTCGAGGCTCTCGGGGACCGAGAGGACGTAGTCGGCGTCGACGACGACGTGGGTGGAGTAGCCGCCCTGGGTGGTGGTTCCGTCGCGGTCGGTGCCGGCGTAGGTGGGGACCATGCCGTTGAGGCAGTACTGCTCGTCGCCGTTGCGGCAGTTGGTGCACTCGCCGCAGGAGTTGACCATGCAGCCGACACCGACGCGGTCGCCGACGTGGTGCCTGGTGACGGCGGATCCGACCTCGGTGACGAGGCCGACGATCTCGTGGCCGGGAACGACCGGGAAGGGCTGGGGGCCCCAGTCACCGTTGACGGTGTGGATGTCGGAGTGGCAGATGCCGGCGTACTGGATCTCGATCAGGACGTCGTTGGGTCCGACGTCGCGGCGCTCGATGGTGGTGAGAGCCAGGGGCCGGCCGGCGGCGGGAGCGGCGTAGGCGTTGACGCGCATGAAGAGGTGTTCCTTCGTCTTCGGTGTCGTGTGGGTGGGGGTTGGGTCAGGCGGGTGGCGATGCGGCGGCGTACCCGCCGTCGGCCAAGGGCCGAGGCGGCGAGCGACGCCGGTGGGTGCGTTCTCGACCTGCGGACCCAGCGGTCCGCCGGTGGGCGCGCGGTCGGGCTACTGCTTCCTGGCCCGCTTGAGCTCGTCGGCGAGCGCGCGCGCCTCGGTCGACAGCATCTCGGCGCGGGCGTCATCGCCCGCCTGAACCGCACGCCAGTAGTCGATCTTGAGGTGGACGTAGCGCTGACGTAGAGCGATGTGCTCGGCCTCGAGTGCCAGACGCCGCTCCTGCTCCACGAGCAGCTCGATCTGCTCGCCCGCAGCGGAGGGACCCAGCTGCCCGTTCGCCACGTACTGCCGCATGTCGCTCACCGACATGCCGGTGGCGGCCAGGCACGCGACCCACATCAGCTGGCCAAGGTCGTCCTCGTCGTAGATCCGATGCTTGCTGCTCGCGCCGCGGCTGATCGGCGCGATCACCCCGATTGACTCGTAGTAGCGCAGCGTGCTGGCCGGGAGACCGGTCAGGACGGCCACTTCCTTGATCGTGTATGTGTGCTGGGCGGTTCGTGCACTCACTTCATCGACCGTAGGAACTTCAAGTACTTGAAGTCAAAAATCGCGTGGGTCACACCCAGCCGCACACCGGTCTCGGCATGAGCGGACGCCGCCCTCGCGGCAGGTGAGTGCCGCTTGTCGGGCGCGATCCCGACGACGTCAGAGAGCCATGGGCTGATCCACGCAGAACGCTTGCAGGAGCTCCGCAGCAGGAGGGGCCCGATCAATGCCTCCCTTGATGACAGCGGCCAGCATGGCACCGGCGCCTGACGGGCTCGTGCACGGTAGTCGGTGAGGCGTCGCTTTCTCGATCGTCGATCACGGCCGTGTGGTGGGGAACGCGGCAAGGCCGGGCAGCAGGGAACAGCGCTCACCGGCGAGCCCACCGTGGTCAACGGCGACCTCGCCGTCGCCGTCCGCGTGAACGGCGAGATCGACGGTGTTGCCGCGGTCCGGGTGGGCGTCCGCATCACCGGCTCCGCTTCGTGCGCGACCCGGAGAAGCCGGCCGGTGTGGGAGCCGAGGCCCCGCTCACACTGCGGTGGGTGGTTGTCCCCGCGCGGGGGCAGACGGCGTGCCGCCCGGCCCCGCGCGGATCCGACGGTCAGCGCTTCATCAGGGCGAAGACTCCCCAGCCGAGATACTCACGGAGATAGCGCGCGTAACGTGCGGGCTCGGTGGTGAGCTCGGCCCGTACCTCGGGCGCCAGTTCGTCGTCCGGGTTCCGGTCGAGCCAGCGGCGGAGGTTGAGCCACTGTGCCGCGCAGTACCGGTCCCAGCTGTCCCGGTCGGCCAGCATCATTTCCACGACGTCGTACCCGAGGTCGCCGAACTGCTCGATCAGTTCGGGCAGCGGCAGGAAGTCGGCCAGGCTGGTGGCGTGGCAGGCCTCCGCGGCCTCCTGGTCCGGTGGAGTCCGACGCCAGTAGGGCTCGCCGATCAGCATCAGGCCTCCGGGGCGGAGGCTGCGGCTGAGCAGCTCGGCCGTTCCGGCGACGCCGTTCCCGATCCAGGTGGCGCCGACGCAGGCGGCGAGATCGACCGGCTCGTCCGCGACATGACCGCAGGCGTCGCCGTGGACGAACTCCACCCGGTCGGCGACGCCGAGCTCGATGGCGCGGGCCCGGGCCTGCTCGGTGAAGACCGTGCTGATGTCCACGCCCGTGCCCGTGAAGCCCAGGTCACGTGCCCAGGTGCACAGCATCTCGCCCGAGCCGCTGGCCAGGTCGAGCACCCGTGTCCCGGGGGCCAGGTGGAGTGCCTGGCCCAGGGCGGCGAGCTTGTCGGGAGTCAGCGGGTTGTGGATGCGGTGGCTGCTCTCGCGGATGGTGAAGATGCGGGGAAGGTCCATGGTGGCTTCCTTTCCGTCAGGCTCGGCGGTTTCCGGGCCGGTTGATGGCGCGCCGCATGGGCGCGATGTTCTTCTTGGGTCGTTCCTGCTCGGCGCGCAGCCGCGCGTCGGTGCGGGAGGTGGCATAGGCGTTCTCGCGCAGCAGCCGGCGGTAGCTGTCGAGGCGCCGCCGGGTGAGGTGACCGGACTCGACGGCTGCCCAGACGGCATGGCCCGGTTCGGTGGTGTGGGGGCAGTCGGCGAGGTGCGCGAGGCGGTGGAGCGGAGCACGGCGGTCCGTCGCTCCAGGACCTCCGCCACCCAGTCACCGGTGGACGGCGTCAGCCGGTCCTCGGCGCGCGGCGGGGGAAGGACCGCCGCCCGGACCGGTCCGGCCTCGGCGACGACTTCGCGCAGTCCGCGCTCGGCCCGCACGACTTGGCCGGGAGCCAAGCCGTCGGCGTGGAAGCGGGTACAGGAATGGTCGCGTTCCTCGTTCCAGCCGTAGTCGGCCGGAGTCAGGACGCGCGCAGGAGAGAAAAAAGGGGGTTGCTGAGAAGCAGGTTGATGAAACAACGCGGAGACCCTTGGGAAGGGACCCCTCCGGACGGCACGTGCGACCAAGAACTCCCGTTAGGAGAGAGGAAGGCAGGTGCGGGTCAGGACGAGGCCCGGGAAGTGAGGATGATCCGGGCACTGCGCACGGCAGTGGTCTCCACGACAGTCATCAACTCACCTCCTTCGATCTCCGCAGCGGACCCGGTCGTCGCTGCGCCGTTCAGAGTAACAGCGTCTGTCGTCGGGCCGCTTGCCCTTCGCCGGCCGCTGATGCCGGTGACGGCGCAGCGCATGCCCCCGGCCGGCGAGTCGCCGGCCGGGGGTCAGGGGTGGGGTGCCCGGTCACCGGCCTCCGGCCGGGTCCTTCAGGTACAGGCCCAGGGTGGACAGGTGGGGGGTGGCGCGGGACTGGATCACGCGGACCCTGATCCGGTCCGCGGTCACGGGTGCGGGCAGGAGGAGGATGCGCGCGTAGCCGATGGTGGTGCCGGTGGCGACGGTGGTCCAGGTCGTGCCTGTCCACGCGTCGACGGCGAACTGCTGGACGTGCTGCCCGCGGGTGATGTCCTCGCCCAGTCTGATCCGGTCGAAGGCGGTGGCCTTCCTGAGGGTCAGCTCCAGCGTTGCGGTGCCGGCTCCTGCCGCCGGGGACCAGGAGGAGCTCAGGTGGGGGTCGGTCAGGGCCTCGGCAGTGCGGGTGGGGCGTGCCCCGCGCAGCAGGTTGTGCCGGTACAGGTCGTCGATCGCCTGGCCGAAACCGGTCAGGGATGCCACGTCCGCGTCGTCGACGCGCCCGGAGGTGTTCGGCGGCACGTTCAGCAGCAGCACCGCGTTGCGTCCCACGGACGAGTGGTACAGGTCGACCAACTGCTGTGCGGTCTTGGGGTGTTCGTCCGGATGCCAGAACCATCCCGGCCGGATCGAGACGTCCGCCTCGGCGGGGAACCACTGGAGGAACTTCACGCCCGGGCCGGTGATCACCGCGTCGGAGCCGATGTCGGCGGCCTGCGGCCCGCCGGGCAGCAGCGTCTCGCCGTGCGCGGTGGCCGGGTCGGCGGTCGCCGGGGTGACGCTCCACTCGGTGAGCCGGGCGCTGCCGCCCTCGTTGCCCACCCAGCGGGTGCCCTGCGGCCCGGCGAAGGTGACGGTGTCGGGCGACAGGGCGTGGATGAGCCGGAACCAGGACGTGAAGTCGTAGGTCTCGCTGACTCCGCTCGACCTCCACGGGTTGGCGCCGTCGAGCCAGAGTTCGTCGATGGGCCCGTACTGGGTGAACAGCTCGTACAGCTGGTTCAGGTAGTACGCGTTGTAGTCGTCGGCCATGACGCGGAAGCTGGGCAGCCGCCCGGAGCGTACGGCGTCCGTGCGATCGTCGCCGGGTACGAGGGTCGGGATCGTCCGTGCGGTGACCGGGCTGCCGCTGCCGTACCGGCCCATCCCGGCGGGGCTGCGGTCCCGGTCGTCGTAGGTGGACTGCTCCTCGATGCTCAGGGAGCCGCCGGCGTCGTGCTTGGCGACGATGTCCGCGACGAACGTCTCGTGCCAGGCGTGCGGCAGTTCCGCGCCGTCGGCCGGCGACAGGTACACGCCGACCTTCAGCCCCGCCTTGCGGGCGGCACGGAGGTAGGTGCCGAGGATGTCGCCGTCCGGGTTGACGTTGCCGGTGTCGCGGGTGCGCCAGTACGCCCACGGGTCCGTGGCCCGCTCCGCGGCGGCCCGGGCCCTGGCGGCCCGTGCTGCGGCGTCCGGGACGCCCCGGTACCACCAGGGGGAGGCGATGACGGAGTGGTTGGTGTAGCGGGTGGGGTAGACGACGAAGCCGTCGTGGTGCTTCGCGGTGAGCATGACCTGCTTCATGCCCGCGGCGCGGTAGGCCTGCATCCACTGGTCGATGTCGACCTCGGACGGCGCGAACGTGGCCTCGTCCTCGCAGCCGGAGCCCCACTCGCGGTCGGTGAAGGTGTTCATCCCGAAGTGGGTGAAGCCGGTGACCTCGCGGGTCTGCCAGGCCACTTGGGGCGGCCTGGGGACGATCGCGGCGGCCTTGGCGATGATCTCCTGAGCGGTGTCGGCGGGGTCGACCGCCACCACCGACACCGGCCTCGCCCGCCCGCCGGCGGAGCCGCGCGCCGCCGCGGCGTCCGCGGGAGCGGCCGGTACAGCAGCGGCTGCGGGAGCGGCCGCAGCGGCGGAGGCGCTCGCGGCGGCGACCGCGGTACCGGCGATGAGCAGTCCCCTGCGGCTGATCATGAGTCACTTCCGGGGTGCGCGGGGGTCTGGGTGATCGGGGTGATGCTCCATACGTCGTGCTGTGCCACGTCGCGCGGCTGTTGGACGACGGAGCCGTCCGTGCCGGCGACCAGGGTCTGCTGGGTGATGGCGTCCACTACGCGGTAGCCGCCGGGGGCGGGTTCGAGCTGCCACTTCTGGGAAGTGGCGGTGGTGCAGGTCTCCGCGGTCGCCGCCGCGCCGGCCTGCTCGACCACCTTCATGTTGTTGGCGGTGCCGCGCGAGACGTCGGCGCACAGTCCGCTGCCTGCGGCGACGAGTTGGTAGTAGCCGTCGTCGGTGGGCCGCAGCTCCCACGCGGTGGCCGCCGTTTCGTCCTTGGCCGTGAGGGGCGTGCCGGGTGCGGCCGGTGAGGTGCCCTCGCTCAGCGCGCCGCCGGTGGCGCGCAGCCGGTACGTTCCGGCCTTCAGCGGCTGCACCCATGCGGGGCCGTAGCCGGGGGCGTGTCCGAGCGTGTCGGCGAGCTCGCTGAAGGACGCGTAGTCCGGGGCGGGCTTGGGGCCTCCCCAGACGGCCTGCGCGAAGACCCTCAGTGAGGGGAACACGCCCTGCTGTGTCTGGTTCTCGGTCTCCTTGCCGTAGTTGTCGGGCCAGATGTTGTACTCGGCTCCGGTGAGGTTCTCCAGGTGGCCGGTGACGGTGCCGTCGGCGAAGTCGAGGGGCGACCAGTCGGTGTCGTACAGCTTCTTCGCGTCCGGCTTGTAGCTGCCGCGCACGTAGTACATGGCGTCGGTGGCGTTCATCACCCGGTAGCCGGCGTCGAGGAGTTGCTGCGAGGTCTCCTTCTCCGGCAGCCAGTGCTCGACGACGATGTCCTTGTTGAGCGGGATGGTGTTCTCACCGGTCAGGCCGTCGTTCCAGATGCGCAGGGTGCGGCCCTTGGACCGGACGTAGGCGTCGACGCGGTTCACGAAGTCGACGTAGGCGTCCTGCGGGGTCGCGTCGGGGCCGAACTTGCTGCGCGCGTACGCCTGCAGCTGCGGGTAGTTCGAGTAGGCCGAGCGGATCATGTACTCGTCCGCGCCCATGTGGAAGTACGGCCCGGGGAACAGCTTCAGGTCCGTGTCCACCAGGTGTGTGAAGAAGGTGAACGCGTCGGGGTCGGTGATGTCGAGCCGCGACGGGTCCGGCTTCCCGCTCGTGTCCTTGAGCTGGAGGTCCGGGTACGGCGTGAGGTAGGGGTCCATGTGCCCGGGCGAGTTGATCTCCGGGATGACCGTGATGTGGTAGCGGGCCGCGGTGGCGACGATGCGCCGCACCTCCTGCGGCGTGTAGTACGAGAACGTGTTGATCTCGGGGAACTCGCTGCTCTTCACCTTGAGTTCGAGGTGGAGCGTGTTGAGCTTGAGGTACGCCATGTCCTTGATCAGGCGCGTCATCCAGGCATCGGTGTTGTACGTGTAGCAGGCGCACACGCCGACAGCGCGCTCGCCCGAGGACGGCACGTCGGTCGTCGCGCCCTCGGGCAGGGCCGGGTTCTCGGTGAGCATCTGCAGCAGGGTGCGCGTGCCGTAGAAGACGCCGGTGCCGGTGCGGCCGGTGATGCGCACCTGGTCGCCGATCCGGAGGGCGTAGCCCTCGGAGCCGAGGTCGGCGCGCGTGCCGTCGGTGCGCAGCACGATGTCGCCGGGTCGGGGCGTGCCGTGGACGACGGGGACCGGGCGGCCGAGGGTGTCGCGCAGTTCGTCGGCCAATTGCCGCGCGGTGGGCTCGCCTGCGGCGTCGGTGTCGATCCTCGTCCGCGTGTCGAGGCGCAGGGTTCCCCCGCCCGGTGTCCAGTTGTGCAGGGAGGGGATCAGCGCGGGGGGCGCCGCGGCGGTGGCGGGGGAGGTCGGGGCCGCGGGTTGTGCGGCGGCGCCGCCCGCGCCCGCGA
>NZ_MUBM01000364.1 GCF_002154505.1 Streptomyces carpinensis
AAGATCATGGACATGGCCATCACGGCCGGCGCTCCGCTGGTGTCGTTGAACGACGGCGCGGGCGCCCGTATCCAGGAGGGCGTCTCCGCCCTGGCCGGCTACGGCGGCATCTTCCAGCGCAACACCAAGGCCTCGGGTGTGATCCCGCAGATCTCGGTGATGCTGGGCCCGTGCGCGGGCGGCGCGGCCTACAGCCCCGCCCTGACGGACTTCGTGTTCATGGTCCGCGAGACCTCGCAGATGTTCATCACCGGCCCGGACGTGGTCAAGGCCGTCACCGGTGAGGAGATCACCCAGAACGGCCTCGGCGGTGCGGACGTGCACGCCGAGACCTCCGGCGTGTGTCACTTCGCCTACGACGACGAGGAGACCTGCATCGCCGAGGTCCGCTACCTCCTGTCGCTGCTCCCGCAGAACAACCGGGAGAACCCGCCCCGGGTGGAGTGCTCCGACCCCGTCGACCGCCGCTCCGACGTCCTGCTGGACCTCGTCCCGGCCGACGGCAACCGCCCCTACGACATGGCCAAGGTCATCGAGGAGATCGTCGACGACGGCGAGTACCTCGAGGTCCACGAGCGCTGGGCCCGCAACATCATCTGCGCACTGGCCCGCCTCGACGGCCAGGTCGTCGGCATCATCGCCAACCAGCCCCAGGTGCTGGCGGGCGTGCTGGACATCGAGGCGAGCGAAAAAGCTGCGCGCTTTGTCCAGATGTGTGACGCTTTCAATATCCCGATCGTCACCTTCCTGGACGTCCCGGGGTTCCTCCCCGGTGTGGACCAGGAGCACGGCGGGATCATCCGGCACGGCGCGAAGCTGCTGTACGCCTACTGCAACGCCACCGTGCCGCGGATCTCGCTGATCCTGCGCAAGGCGTACGGAGGTGCGTACATCGTGATGGACTCCCAGTCGATCGGTGCGGATCTCACGTACGCCTGGCCGACCAACGAGATCGCCGTGATGGGCGCGGAGGGCGCCGCCAACGTCATCTTCCGCCGTCAGATCGCCGCGGCCGAGGACCCCGAGGCGATGCGGCAGAAGATGGTCAAGGAGTACAAGGCCGAGCTGATGCACCCGTACTACGCGGCCGAGCGCGGCCTCGTGGACGACGTGATCGACCCGGCCGGCACCCGCGAGGTCCTCGTCAGGTCGCTGGCGATGCTGCACACCAAGCACGCCGACCTGCCCTCCCGCAAGCACGGCAACCCCCCGCAGTGAGCGCAGCAACCGCCGTAACCCAGCGGACGCACCGCGGCAACCCCGCGGACCCCTCAGCCACGGAGACTGATCGCATGGACACGCCTGACATCCGCGTCGAGAAGGGCCACGCCGAGCCCGAGGAGGTCGCCGCCATCACGGCCCTCCTCCTCGCCCGCGCCGCGGCCCGCCCCGCCGACACCACCCCGGCCCACCGAGGCCGCGCCAAGGCCGGCTGGCGCCGCCTGGAGCGCGAGAACGGTTTCCGCGCACCCCACAGCTGGCACTGAGCCGCGTACGACGCCGTACGAGGCCGAACGCCTCCGAAGGGGCCCACCCACCCGGGTGGGCCCCTTTTCGCTCCTGATCCGGGAACGACAAGGGGCGCCCTCTCCGTCCGGAGAGAGCGCCCCTTCGTCGTGCCGGGCGGATCGCTACCGCAGCCGCGCCATCAGCGCGTGCTCCACCAGGGTGATGAGCGTGGACTTGGCGTCGGCGCGGTGGCGGGCGTCGGTGGTGATGATCGGGGTGTCGGGTCCTATCTGCAGGGCCTCGCGGACCTCGTCCGGGTTGTACGGCTGGTTGCCGTCGAAGCCGTTGAGCGCGATGACGAAGGGAAGCCCGCTGTTCTCGAAGTAGTCGACCGCCGGGAAGCAGTCGGCCAGACGCCGGGTGTCCACCAGCACCACCGCGCCGATGGCGCCGCGTACCAGGTCGTCCCACATGAACCAGAAGCGGTCCTGGCCGGGCGTGCCGAACAGGTACAGGATCAGGTCCTGGTCCAGGGTGATACGGCCGAAGTCCATGGCCACCGTGGTGGTGGTCTTGTCGCCGGTGTGGGTGAGGTCGTCGATGCCGGCCGAAGCAGACGTCATCACGGCCTCTGTGCGCAGCGGGTTGATCTCCGAGACGGCGCCGACGAACGTGGTCTTGCCCACGCCGAAGCCGCCCGCCACCACGATCTTCGCGGAGGTGGTGGAGCGACTAGGAGAAACCGGCCCTCCGCTAGAGCTTGCGAAGTCCACTGAGCACCCTTTCGAGCAGTGTCACGTCTGGCTGGCCACCGGCGTTCTCGTCGCCGCCGGGCTGATGGATGGCGACCAGGCCCGCCTCCGCCAAGTCGGCGACGAGGATCCTGGCCACGCCGAGAGGAATCGTCAGCAGGGCCGAGATCTCGGCCACCGACTTGATCTCGCGGCACAGATGGCAGATCCGCTGATGTTCGGGCAACTGGCCCTGCATCTGGTACGGCTGCGCCGTGGTGTGCACCAGTGCCTCGATGGCGAGCTGGTACCGCGGCCTGGTGCGGCCGCCCGTCATGGCGTACGGGCGGACCAGGGGGTTGTTCGACGCCCCTGCGGGCGCCGGCTCAGGGGTACGTCGCTGCGGCTGCACCGGTTGGATGCGCGGTGCCGGCGGCTGGTCGTACGGCGACGGGCCGGGGCCCTGTGGCGCGTACGGCTGCCGGTGGTGGGGGACGGAGGGGAAGGCGTAAGGATTCGGCGAACCGTCGCCGTGGCCCTGCATGGGGCCGTACGACCAGTTGCCCGAAGACGAACCGCCTGGGGGTGTTGCCACTCTTACTCCTCCTCCGACTGCGCCGGGCACCCAACCGTGTGGAAGCCGCGTCCCGAAACCTTACGGCCCCGGGACACCAAAACGCACCGTCTGTCTTTTAGTTGAGAAGGCTCCCCTGAAGCTCCGCACGGAGGTCCGGAGTCAGGACCGTGCCCGCACGGTCCACGAGGAGTGCCATCTCGTACCCAATGAGGCCGATGTCCGCCTCCGGGTGTGCAAGAACCGCGAGCGACGAACCGTCGGAGATGGACATGATGAAGAGGAATCCCCGCTCCATCTCCACAACCGTCTGGTTCACGCTGCCGCCCTCGAAGATGCGCGAGGCACCGGCGGTCAGTGAGGTCAGACCGGAGGCGACGGCCGCGAGCTGGTCGGCGCGGTCGCGGGGAAAGCCTTCGGACATCGCCAGAAGGAGTCCGTCGGCGGAGACCACCACAGTGTGGGACACCCCGGGGGTGTTGTCCACGAAGTTGGTGATCAACCAGTTCAGGTTCTGTGCCGCCTGGCTCATCGGGCTCACACTAACGCTCCTGGTTGTAGGTGCTGTCAGGACCGAAGCCCTGGCCGTTCTTTTCACTTCCTGCGCTGCGTCCCCGCTGGACGCCCCGGCGCAGGTTGCTCAGCCTGCCCCTGACGTCCTCGGGGGCGCGGGAGACCTGTGGGCCGCCCTGCGGGGTCGATTCCGCGGTGCCCTCGACCAGGTTGGCCCTGGGCACCCGCCGCGGCAGACCGGAGGAGGTCACTCCGCCCGCCTTGGGCTTCCGGAGTTGCGAGGCCTGCTGCCACCGCTCGTCGTTGGCCGAACGCCAGGCGCTGTCGCCGTTGCTCTCCGGAGTGGAGGCCGGCGTCTCCCGCTGCACGGGCCGCGCGCCGTTCGAACCGCTCGCGGTCGAACCACGGCGGGGCAACCCGGCGTCGGTCAGCTCGTGGGCGGCGGAGGAGGCCGGTCCCGGACGGTCGAAGCCTACGCGGTCAGCCTCCGTCGCGTCAGCGGCCTGCACTGATTCCGTTTCCGGAACGTACTGGTCCGCGTAACCGCCCCGATAGCCGTCCGCCTGCGGCCAGTCGTCCTGGTAGGACCGCTCCTGGTAACCGGAGTACGGCTCCGCCGTGCCGGTCCGGGCGGAGGCGTGCTCCCCCTGCGCCGGCTCCGGGTAGGCGGCGGCGTCCGGGTAACCGCCGTTCGCCGCGTACGCGCCGTTCTGCGGCACACCCGCGTCCGGCGCGTAGTACGCCTGCTCGTACGACTGCTGTCCCTGCCGGCCGTACGCCGTCTGCTGCTGCTCGTCGTACGCCTGCTGGTCGTATCCGCCGCTCTGGTCGGGGTAGGCGACCTGGCCGGTGCCGTACGCCTGCTGCTGACCGGTCGGCTCGTCGGTGTACTCGGGTGCCTGCGCCGGGGCCTGCTCGCCGTGGCTCTGCGCCTCCAGGGCGGCCCGGCGCTCCTCCCGCTTGAGGGAGCGCCCGACGGGGTCCAGCTCGCGGATGTCGTCGGGGACGTCCGCGTAGCGGCTGTCGTCGAAGCCGAGCTCGGCGGCCGTGCGCATGGGCGGCAGCTGGTTGAAGTCCTCGCCCCGGAACTGCTGCTCCGGGATGATCTGCGAGACGGTGAACTCGTCGCGCTCCGGCGTCCGCTCGCCGCCACCGCCGTGGGTGATCGCGTCCGGCAGCATGACCAGCGAGGTGGTGCCGGCCTGCTCGCCGGAGGGGCGCAGCTGGACGCGGATGCCGTGCCGGTCGGCGAGGCGGCCGACCACGAACAGGCCCATGCGCTGGGAGATCGCCACGTCCACGGTGGGCGGGTTGGCCAGCTTGTGGTTGATGTCCGCGAAGTCCTCGGCGGTCAGGCCGATGCCCTTGTCGTGGATCTCGATCATGACCCGGCCGTCGGGCAGGCGGGTCGCGGTGACGCGGACCTTGGTCTGCGGGGAGGAGAACGTCGTGGCGTTCTCCAGCAGCTCGGCCAGCAGGTGCACGAGGTCGGTGACCGCGCGGCCGTGGATCTCCGCCTCCGGGACGCCGGAGAGCTCGATGCGCTCGTACTGCTCCACCTCGGAGGAGGCGGCGCGCAGCACGTCGACCAGCGGGACCGGCTGGTCCCAGCGGCGGCCGGGCTCCTCGCCGGCGAGGACCAGGAGGTTCTCGCCGTTGCGGCGCATACGGGTCGCGAGGTGGTCCAGGCGGAAGAGGTTCTCCAGCTGGTCGGGGTCGGCCTCGTTGTTCTCCAGGTCGGTGATCAGGGTCAGCTGGCCCTCGATCAGCGACTGGTTGCGGCGCGAGAGGTTGGTGAAGATCGCGTTGATGTTGCCCCGCAGCAGGGCCTGCTCGGCGGCGAGCCGGACGGCCTCGCGGTGGACCTGGTCGAAGGCGCGGGCGACCTCGCCGATCTCGTCGGTGGAGGTGATCGGGATCGGTGCGACCCGGGTGTCGACCCGGCCGGGGTCGGTGCGCGAGAGCTGGTCGACCAGCATCGGCAGGCGCTGCTCGGCGATGCCGAAGGCGGCGTTGCGCAGCTGGCGCATGGAGCGGCTCATCTGGCGGGCCACCAGACCGGCCAGGACGAACGCGGCGAGCAGGGCCACCAGGACGACCGCGCCCGTGATGAACGTCGACTGCCTGGCGTCGTCGGCGATGCCGGCCGCCTCGTTCACCGCGGTGTCGGCCATGTCCGACTCGATCTTGCGGTAGGCGTCGAACTTGAGGGTGTTGACCGCCCACCAGTTCTGCGCGGTGACGCCCTTCTGGGCCAGCCCCGCGCGCTCGGCGGTGGAGGTGCTCTTCAGCGTGGCGAGGGCCGTGACCATCTTCTGCGGGTCGGACGGCGGGGCCACGTAGTTCGGGTCCTTGCCCTTGGCCTCCTGCGCCATCGCCGCGGCCTTGGTCTGGATCTCCTTCTTCTGCTCGTCCAGCTTGTCCGAGTCGGCCTGGGTGCCACCGCCGAGGTACTCCTCGACGGCGATGCCCTCCAGGTAGGCGTAGGAGGAGAGGGCGATGCGCTGGCTGGCCAGGTTGCCGCTGTCGGGACCGGGCTTGATCAGCAGGTGCATGCCGATCGAGCGCTCCAGGGACAGAGCCGCCTTGGTGAGCGAGATGGCGTAGACGGTACGGCCGTAGGAGGTGATGTTGCCGGTGCCCAGGCCGAGCTCGTTGGCGAACTCCATCAGCGGGTGGGCGACCTTGACGTAGCCCTCCTCGGTCTGCACGCCGGTCAGCTTGGAGGTGTACGCGGCGGCGCGCAGCGACTGCAGTTCGGGTTCGGCCTCGCGGAACAGCTTCAGCCGGCGCTCCAGGCCGGACGTGTGCGGCATGTTCCCGGCGGCCTGGTCGAAGTCGTCGGCGGCCTTGTCGGTCAGCTGCCGGGCCTGGGTGACCGTCGAGTCGTTCTGGCCCTTGCCCTGCAGCAGGGGAGCTGCGGTGATGTCACGCTCGTTGTACAGGGCGTTGGCGTAGGTCAGGGAGGCACGCACCAGGCGCGCGGTGTTCTCGGCGTCCTGGGCCTCGTTCCAGGTGTCGATCGAGCTCTTGACCTGGAAACCGCCCATGACGAGGCCGACCAGCACGGGTATGAGCAGGATCGCGTTCAGCCGGGTGCGCACCCGCCAGTTGCGCGGGGACATGCGGCCCCCGCTGGGGGAGGGAGCGGCCGCCGGCTCCGAACCGGGCACGTGTGCGGGCGCCGCGCCGCGCGGCGGCGGGGTGAAGTTGCCCCGGGCCGACGGCTCGGGGCCGTTCTTGCTTCGCCTCACTCGACCAACAACCTCTCGGCGGTCGGCACCTACGTCGTGCCGCAGTTTCTCAGAGCCCTGTCCGCCGCGGACGACTCACTACCGGTGAGTACGTCCTTGACTAGTGGGCAGTTCAGGCATTCCAGCACGCCGACATGCGCTCTTCCAAACACTGAAAACAGCCGGCCCGCGTACATGTAAGGCCCAGATAAAACGGTCATAAAGAGCGAGCCGCGCCAAAAGGCGGGGGGATTGTGCGCGCAGCGAGACCGGATGTGCGCGACGCGTGGCCGTACCACCCGATTCCTCTGCCGAAACGTTATGAACACCGGCGCCGACCGTGTCAAAGGACACAGCCGGCTCCGGTGTCTCTACGTCAGCGCTACGACAACTGCCGTATGGCCTGGCGTACTTGAGTGCCGTGCGAAACGGGCCCGGGGGCTACCTCAGGCGGGCCATCAGGGCGTGTTCCACCAGGGTGATCAGGGCGGACTTGGCGTCGGCGCGGTGGCGGGCGTCGGTGGTGATGATCGGCGCGTCGGGTCCGATCTGCAGGGCCTCGCGGACCTCGTCCGGGGTGTACGGCTGCTGGCCGTCGAAGCCGTTGAGCGCGATGACGAAGGGAAGCCCGCTGTTCTCGAAGTAGTCGACCGCCGGGAAGCAGTCGGCCAGACGCCGGGTGTCCACGAGCACCACCGCGCCGATGGCGCCGCGCACCAGGTCGTCCCACATGAACCAGAAGCGGTCCTGGCCCGGCGTGCCGAACAGGTACAGGATCAGGTCCTGGTCCAGGGTGATACGGCCGAAGTCCATGGCCACCGTGGTGGTGGTCTTGTCGCCGGTGTGCGTGAGGTCGTCGATGCCCGCCGAAGCAGACGTCATCACGGCCTCTGTGCGCAGCGGGTTGATCTCCGAGACGGCGCCGACGAACGTGGTCTTGCCCACGCCGAAGCCGCCCGCCACCACGATCTTCGCGGAGGTGGTCGCCCGGCCCGCGTCAGAGCTTGCGAAGTCCACTGAGCACCCTTTCGAGCAGCGTCACATCCGGTGCGCCGCCGTTGTTCTCGTCGCCGCCCGGCTGGTGGATCGCCACCAGGCCGGCCTCGGCCAGGTCCGCGACCAGGATCCGCGCCACGCCCAGCGGCATGGCCAGCAGCGCCGACACCTCGGCGACCGACTTCACCTCGCGGCACAGATGGCAGATCCGCTGGTGCTCCGGGAGCAGTCCCATCAGCGCTGCCGGGTCGGCCGTCGTGCTGATCAGCGCCTCGATGGCGAGCTGGTAGCGCGGCCGGGTCCGGCCGCCGGTCATCGCGTACGGACGGACCAGCGGCTGGTCGCCCTCGTCCCCGTACGGCTCGGCGTACGGATCATGATGGGCGGTGGGCGGGGTCATGAATCCTCCGGGCGGGACAGCAAGTCGGTCGGGCAAGCCGTCTGACGGGGCCGGTGGGGGGATTGTGGCGGCCGGACGGTGATTTGGTGAGACGGGTGGTACCGGGGCCGGTCAGTGGAGCAGACTGCCCTGTAGTTCGGCGCGCAGGTCGGGAGTGAGTACCGCGCCCGCGCGGTCGACGAGGAGCGCCATCTCGTAGCCGACGAGGCCGATGTCGCACTCGGGGTGGGCCAGGACCGCCAGGGACGACCCGTCCGAGACGGACATGAGGAACAGGAAGCCGCGCTCCATCTCCACGACCGTCTGCGCCACCTTGCCGCCCTCGAAGATCCGGGAGGCACCGGCGGTCAGTGAGGTCAGGCCGGACGCGACGGCCGCGAGCTGGTCGGCGCGGTCGCGCGGGAAGCCTTCGGACATCGCCAGAAGGAGTCCGTCCGCGGACACCACGACGGTGTGGGACACCCCCGGGGTGTTGTCCACGAAGTTGGTGATCAACCAGTTGAGGTTCTGTGCCGCCTGGCTCATCGGGCTCAACTAACGCTCCTGCTGGTGAGTGGGGCTCGGGAAGCTGCCCGTCTGACCGGTGCCGGCCTGACGACCCTGTGCGATGCCCCGACGGAGATTGGTCAGCCGGCCGCGTACGTCGTCGGGCGCACGCGAGACCTGCGGACCGCTCTGGTGCTGTTGCTGCTGAGCCGTGCCCGGGACGAGGTTCGCCCGGGGCACCCGGCGCGGCAGGCCGGAGGTGGTGATGCCGCCCGCGGCCGGCTGCCGTACGCGCTCGGCCTGCCGGACGAGCTCGTCGTTGGGCGAGGTGCGCCAGGCGGAGGTGGCGGGACGCTGGGGGCCCGTGGGGGCCTGCGGCTGCTGCGGTGCCGCCGGAGCCGGCTGGCCCGCCTCCCGCCGGTCACCGCGGAACCAGTTGGTCTCCAGGGTGTCGTACAGCGGGGTGCGTCCGTCGCCCGGACCCGTGGCCGGTGGCAGCGCCCACCCGTCACCCGGCCCGCCCCCCTCATCGGGCCGCTGCGCGGCGCCCGTGTTGTCGGGCTGGCGACGCACGGCACGCTGCTGCTGCGGGGCCGGCGGGCGCGGGGCGCCGAAGTCGGCCGGGCCGCCGGCCTGGGGCCGCTCGAACTGGCCGGTGGACGAAGGCTCCTGACGGGCCGGCAGGGCGTGGGCGCCGGTGCTGCCGCCGTCGTAGCCGGGCTGCTGGTACTGGCCGGTGGAGCCGTTGTCGTAGGCCTGCGGGGCCGCGAACTGACCGGTGGAGCCGTTGTCATACGCCTGCGGAGCCGCGAACTGGCCGGTGGAGCCGTTGTCGTAGGCCTGCGGAGCCGTGAACTGGCCCGTGTCCGACGCGCTGTTCTGCGGGGTGTTCGGCGCGGGCGGACCGAAGATGTCCGAGCGCACGAACGAGCCCGTGTTCTGCCCGGCACCCACGCCGGGGGCGGGGAACTGGCCGGTGTTCGCACCCGCGTGCGGGGCATCGAAGTCGGGGCGGGGGAACGCGGAGGTGTCCGCCGGGGCGCCCGGACCCTGCCGGTCGTCGTACTGGGGAACCACCGGTATCTCGGCCGTGGAGCCCGGCCCCCGGTGGTCCTCGATGCGCGGCATGCGGGAGGTCTGCGCCTGCTCCGCCTCGTCGTGGCCGCGCGGCGTGTCCAGAGCGGCCGGCCCTGTCGCGTTGTCGTTGCCCCAACTCGGCGTCCGCGGCTGCGGGTTGCCGCCGGGCAGCTCCGCGCGCGGACCACCGCGCGACGGCAGCTGCGGCTGCCCGCCCTGCTCGGCGCCGCCCGCGCGCCGCGGGGCCGCGCCACGGCGCGCGCCTCCGCCGAACGCGTCCTGCCGACCGCCGCCGCCGAAGGCGTCCTGGCGGCCACCGTCGGCGAAGCCCGGACGGCCCTCCGTGCGCCCGCCGTCACCGAAGCCCTGCGGGGCGCCCGTGCCCGTGGCCTGCAGGCCCTGCGGCGCGCCCGGTGCACGGCCGCCGAAGCCGCCGCCCGCGCCCGCGTCGACCGGACCGGGACGGCCCTGCTGCGGCTGCGCCGGACCCTGCGGCCCGCGTGGCGCGCCCGGTCCACCCGGTGCCCCGGGCCCGCCCTGACGGCCGCCCGTGCCGGGCAGTGCGGCCCGGGGACCCTGAGCCGCGCCGACCTGGCCGCGCGGAGCGGCCCCGGCGCCGAGCCTGCCGGCGCCGCCCGCGCCCGCGCCGAGCGCACCGCCGCCCGCCTGACCGTTCTGGCGCCGCGCCGCCGCCGCACCGGCGGCGGCAGCGGCGGCCGCCGGGCCGCCCGCACCGGGACCACCGGGCTTGCCGGGACCGGGCTTCTTGCCGCCCTGGGCGACGTCCACCGGCAGCATGACGAGGGCCGTGGTGCCGCCGGAGTCGGACGGGCGCAGCTGGATGCGGATGCCGTGCCGCTGCGAGAGACGACCGACCACGAAGAGGCCCATGCGGCGGGAGACGGAGACGTCCACGGTGGGCGGCGAGGCGAGCCGCTCGTTGATCGCGGCCAGGTCCTCGGGGGAGAGGCCGATACCGGTGTCGTGGATCTCGATCAGGACGCGGCCGTCGGGCAGCGCGTGACCGGTGACCTTGACCTTGGTCTGCGGCGAGGAGAACGAGGTCGCGTTCTCCAGCAGCTCGGCGAGCAGGTGCACGAGGTCGTTGACTACGCGGCCGGCGACCTCGGTGGTCGGCACGGCGGCCAGCTCGATGCGCTCGTACTGCTCCACCTCGGACGCGGCGGCGCGGAGCACGTCGACCAGCGGGACCGGGCGGGTCCAGCGGCGGCCGGGCTCCTCACCCGCGAGGACGAGGAGGTTCTCACCGTTACGGCGCATACGCGTGGCGAGGTGGTCGAGCTTGAACAGCGAGGACAGCTGGTCCGGGTCGGCCTCACGGGACTCCAGCTCGGAGATCAGCGACAGCTGGCGCTGGATCAGGCCCTGGGAGCGGCGCGAGAGGTTGGTGAACATCGCGTTGACGTTGCCCCGCAGCAGGGCCTGCTCGGCGGCGAGGCGGACCGCCTCGCGGTGCACCTCGTCGAAGGCCGCGGCCACCTGGCCGATCTCGTCCCGGGAGTGCACACCGACCGACTCCACGGAGGTGTCGACGTCCTGCGGGTCGGACTCCGAGAGCTGCTTGACCAGCTCGGGCAGACGGTCCTGGGCGACCTTGGTCGCGGTGTCCTGCAGCCGGCGCAGCGAGCGGATCATGGAGCGGGCCACGACGAAGGCGCCGACCAGTGACACACCGAGGACCAGGAGGATCAGCGCACCGGAGATGATGGCGTCCTGCTCGGTGGCGCTGCGCAGCTCGCGGGCCTTCTGCTCCATGTTCTCGAGCAGCGTGTGCTCGATCTTCTTCATCTGCTCGATCTTGGTCGAGCTGTCGTCCACCCAGTCGCGGTAGGAGCGCTTGTCGAGCGAGGCCAGACCGTCCTTGCCGTCCAGGGCGCGCTTGGCGTAGGTGTCCGCGGACTTGATGGTCGGGTTGCCCTCTTCGATGGGCTTGAGCAGATCCTCGACGCCGTTGCCGTAGATGTTGCGGAAGCTGTTGATCTCCGAGGTCTGGCCCTCCAGCGCCGACTGCGCGTAGAGGCGGTCGTTCTCGGAGAGGTGGCCCTCGCTGGTGTTGTTCGCGGGCAGCGCGGCCGCGATGACGGCGCGCTGGACGGAGGCGTACTCCTTGGCGGAGGAGAAGGCGGACAGCGCGCGGGTGCGCTGGATCATCTCCGGGTTGCTGGTCGCCTCGGCCATGTCCTGGGACAGGCTGACCAGCTCGGTGATCAGGCGGTGGTAGGCCTCGACGGTCCGGGCGGAGTTGCCGTCGTTCTCGTAGGCGGTCTTGCGGATCTTGCCGAGGCCGTTGAGCTCGCTGGCCAGACCGACGATGGTGTCGCGGACGCCCTGGAGGTTGCCGTCCTTGCTGGCGGCGTCGATCTCCTCGGAGGCGGTGAGGAAGTTGTCCTTGGCCCGGTCGGTCTTGTCCCGGAAGCCCTTGACGGCGATGGCGCTCGCGCTGGAGGGGTGGGCCAGCGGACCGGCGGACTGGTCGCGCTCGTCCTGGAGCGCGGCCGCCAGCTCGGTGGCCTGCTTGGTCATGTCCGTCAGCAGCTTCATGTTGTCCAGCTGCTGGATGTCGTCCAGGTTCTGGCTGATGCGCAGCGCGCCCAGCGAGGTGGCCGCGACCACGGGGAGCGCGAGCAGCGAGACCAGGCGCGTGGAGATGCGCCAGTTGCGCATGGCCACGCGCGAGCCGGTGCCGACGGGGCCCTGGCTCTTGGCCGGCGGCTTCACGGCCGGAGCGGGGCTCGCCGACGCCGCCGGGCCGGCAGTGGCGCCACGCCCGGGGCGCTCTGCGTTGTCACCGGACGGGGCCGGGCCCGGGTTCTGGGCGTGCTGGGGCGAGGAGCTGCCCTTCATGGGGCCAGTCCCGTCGTGCGACTCCGGCTCCGCCGAAGCGCTGCCATCCCTCTTGAAACGTCCCTGCACTAGCGTCGCAACCTCTGGACCAGGCGCCCCTCCGCGCGAGCGGAAGGACGGTGTCGGCGTCGTGGGGAACGCCCTGAAAACGCTCCCCGGGTGGTCGTGAGTGACCGGCGCTGGTTCCCCCTTCTCGCCGCCACTCGGCGCTGCGTTGCGCCCCCTGCGCGCCGGCTCGATCCTGCGGCGGTCCGTGGCATTCCAGCACAGTGCAGGATCTCCAACAAGGCATGTGGGTCAGGCTGTGACCTCTGTGACACCGCGTGAGGGGTGCGTTACAAGACGTGGAAAGTGATCTTCTTCAATCCGGACATATCCGTACGAGCCGACGAGCCGCCTCAGGTGTCCCAGTCGCCATGATCGGGAGCGGAATGATGGCTTCAGGGGGTCAATGTCCGTTTCGCTGAGATGGGGTGCGACCAGAAATTGTCCGGATTGTCGATGAGGCAGTGAGCAAACTCACATAAGGATCACGGGGTCTTCACGTCTGCGGCCGGGAATTGCACGTTTAGCCTGACGCTTTACAGAGATGGCAAAACCGACAACGCGCCCAGGCGGGGGGCTCGCACGGCTCTCCGGGCGCCCGTAGACGACAAGGTCTTTTACAACCGTGAAGACGACGATGATGTTCCGCACCATAGCCAACCCCCGGCGCACCACCCTGGCGCACCTCGAGGACGCCGAGGCACTGCAGACGCCGGAGCTGCCGGAGCACTCCGTCCCCCTCCCCGCCCAGACCGCCAACCCCCGGCGCACCGTCCTCATGGAGGCACCGGTCGCGGCCTCCGTGGCGGAGTAGTACGCGCTCCCCCCGAGCCCTTCGAGCAGGGGGACCCGGCCGCCGGATGTCGCAGCGCGGCCGGCCAGGTTGTACGGAGACTACGGAGACCAGGGGCGCCCCACGACGTGGGGCGCCCCTCCTTCGTGTCCGGGGCCGCCCGGGGGACGGCGCGCACTCGGCCCGGTGTCCCGGGGCTGCGCCCGCGGCAATGCGCGAGGTGCGGGGCCCCTTGCCGCGTTAGCCTGGAGCGTCAGACTCCTCCCAGCTCAGTCAAGGGGCCAAGCATCCCGTGCGCATCGCCAGGTTCTCCATCGACGGGAACGTCGCCTTCGGCGCGGTCGAGGGCGACCAGCCGGACGAGCTCGTCCTCGACATCATCAAGGGCATCCCGTTCGCGGACTTCGAGCTCTCCGGCACCAAGGTGCCGCTGAGCAAGGTACGGCTGCTGCCGCCGGTGCTCCCCAACAAGGTCGTGGCCTTCGGCCGCAACTACGCCGAGCACGCGCGCGAACTCGGCAACGAGGTGCCCGACGCCCCGTTCGCCTTCTTCAAGCCGTCCACCTCGGTGATCGGCCCCGGTGACCCCATCCAGTACCCCTCCTTCTCCGAGGAACTGAACCACGAGGCCGAGCTGGCGGTGGTGATCGGCCGCATGTGCCGCGAGGTCCCGCGTGACCGCGTCCAGGACGTGATCTTCGGCTACACCTGCGCCAACGACGTCACCGCCCGTGACGTCCAGCGGCGCGAGAAGCAGTGGGCACGGGCCAAGGGCTTCGACACCTCCTGCCCCCTGGGCCCCTGGGTGGAGACGGACATCGACCTGGCCGCCGCGTCCGACCTGACCATCCAGCTCACCGTCAACGGCGAGCAGCGGCAACTGGGCCGCACCAGCGAGATGATCCACCCCATCGAGGATCTGATCGTGAACATCTCCGAGGCCATGACGCTGCTTCCCGGCGACGTGATCCTCACGGGCACCCCGGCAGGGGTCGGCCCCCTGGGTGTCGGCGACGAGGTCGCCGTCACCATCGAAGGCATCGGCACTCTCACCAACAAGGTTGTCAAGCGTGGCTAGCGCATCCGGCACTCCCGTACGCGTCCGTTTCTGCCCCTCGCCCACCGGTAACCCCCATGTGGGCCTGGTCCGCACCGCCCTGTTCAACTGGGCGTTCGCCCGGCACCACCAGGGCACCCTGGTCTTCCGCATCGAGGACACCGACGCGGCCCGCGACTCGGAGGAGTCGTACAACCAGCTGCTCGACGCGATGCGCTGGCTGGGCTTCGACTGGGACGAGGGCCCCGAGGTCGGCGGCCCGCACGCGCCGTACCGCCAGTCGCAGCGGATGGACATCTACAAGGACGTCGCCGACAAGCTGCTGGACGCCGGGCACGCCTACCACTGCTACTGCTCGCAGGAGGAGCTCGACAGCCGCCGCGAGGCCGCCCGAGCCGCCGGCCGGCCCTCCGGCTACGACGGCCACTGCCGCGACCTGAGCGCCGAGCAGGTCGAGGAGTACAAGGCCCAGGGGCGCACGCCCATCGTCCGCTTCCGCATGCCCGACGAGACCATCACCTTCAACGACCTGGTCCGCGGCGAGCTGACGTTCACCCCGGAGAACGTGCCGGACTACGGCATCGTGCGCGCCAACGGGGCCCCGCTGTACACGCTGGTCAACCCGGTCGACGACGCCCTGATGGAGATCACCCACGTCCTGCGCGGCGAGGACCTGCTCTCCTCCACGCCGCGCCAGATCGCCCTGTACAAGGCGCTGATCGAGCTGGGCGTCGCCAAGTGGACCCCCGAGTTCGGCCACCTGCCGTACGTGATGGGCGAGGGCAACAAGAAGCTCTCCAAGCGCGACCCGGAGTCGTCGCTGAACCTCTACCGCGAGCGCGGCTTCCTGCCCGAGGGCCTGCTCAACTACCTCTCCCTGCTCGGCTGGTCGCTCTCGGCCGACCAGGACATCTTCTCCGTCGAGGAGATGATCGCGGCCTTCGAGATCTCGGACGTGAACCCCAACCCGGCGCGCTTCGACCTGAAGAAGTGCGAGGCGATCAACGGCGATCACATCCGCCTGCTCGATGTGAAGGACTTCACCGAGCGCTGCCGTCCGTGGCTGCAGCCCCCGTTCGCCCCCTGGGCGCCGGAGGACTTCGACGAGGCCAAGTGGCAGGCCATCGCCCCGCACGCGCAGACCCGTCTGAAGGTGCTGTCGGAGATCACGGACAACGTCGACTTCCTGTTCCTGGCCGAGCCGGTCGAGGACGAGGCGAGCTGGACGAAGGCGATGAAGGAGGGCAGCGACGCCCTGCTGCGCACGGCGCGGGAGAAGCTGGAGGCGGCCGACTGGACGTCCGCGGACTCCCTGAAGGAGGCGGTCCTGGCCGCCGGTGAGGCCCACGGCCTCAAGCTGGGCAAGGCGCAGGCCCCGGTCCGGGTCGCCGTCACCGGCCGCACGGTGGGCCTGCCCCTCTTCGAGTCGCTGGAGGTCCTGGGCAAGGACAGGACGCTGGCCCGCATCGACGCGGCGCTGGCGAAGCTGACGGCGTAGCCGAGGCATGCGCGGGGGGCGGCACCCGGTCTCCGGGCGCCGCCCCTTCCTGCTGCCCGGGCGAGTGCGGGACGCCGCCACCCGGCCGGCGGTACCGTCGGGAGCATGGCGATCAGAGCTGTCCTGTGGGACGTCGACGACACCCTCTTCGACTACACCACGGCCGATCGGAGCGGCATGAGGGCGCACCTGGTGGCAGAGCGGCTGCTGGACGGGTACGGCTCCGTGGAGGAGGCCCTGGCGCACTGGCGGCGGATCACGGACGCCCAGTGGGCGCGCTTTTCCGCCGGGGAGGCGTCCTTCGAGGGGCAGCGGCGGGACCGGGTGCGGGTGTTCCTCGGGCGGCCGGAACTGACCGACGCCGAGGCCGACGCGTGGTTCGAGCGCTATCTGAGGCACTACGAGGCCGCCTGGGCCCTCTTCCCGGACGTGCTGCCCGTCCTGGACGCCCTCGCCGCCGACTACCGGCACGCGGTGCTGTCCAACTCCAGCGTGCACGTCCAGGAGCGCAAGCTGCGCGTCCTCGGCGTCCGCGACCGCTTCGAGGCCGTGCTGTGCGCCGCGGAGCTCGGGGTGTCCAAGCCGGCCCCCGAGGCGTTCCACGCGGCCTGCGAGGCCCTGGAACTCGCCCCGCACGAGGTCGCGTACGTCGGCGACCACCCGGAGATCGACGCGCTCGGCGCCGCCGAGGCCGGTCTGCTGTCGGTCTGGATCGACCGAGGCGGCGTGCACACCGGTGGTACCGGGGACACGGGGGGTGCCGTGGCGCGCCGGATCGCCTCCCTCGCCGAACTCCCGGCGGCGCTCCGCGCCGATACCCGTTTTGGAGCCCCGTCCACCTTCGGGTAATGTTCTTCCTGCGCCGCGGGGAGCGGGCCGAAAGGCCGGAAGCCCCACCGGCGCAGTACTAGAACAAGAACCCCTCCGGGGCTTGCGTTCCAGTGGCCTATGGTGTAATTGGCAGCACGACTGATTCTGGTTCAGTTAGTCTTGGTTCGAGTCCAGGTAGGCCAGCTCGCAGAGCTCATCTGCACCGCGGATCCCATCCGCAAGCCCCCGTTGTGTAGCGGCCTAGCACGCTGCCCTCTCAAGGCAGTAGCGCCGGTTCGAATCCGGTCGGGGGTACAGATCCTTCCCGCGAGGACAGCCGGGTCGCTCCCTTTGTCCCCGATGCAGGATCGCCAGGGCCCCCGTTGTGTAGCGGCCTAGCACGCCGCCCTCTCAAGGCGGTAGCGCCGGTTCGAATCCGGTCGGGGGTACGCAGAGGTCTAAACCACCTTTGGTCTATGGTGTAATTGGCAGCACGACTGATTCTGGTTCAGTTAGTCTTGGTTCGAGTCCAGGTAGACCAGCTGATCTGCGGAAACGCAAGGTCTCGCCCCCGTTGTGTAGCGGCCTAGCACGCCGCCCTCTCAAGGCGGTAGCGCCGGTTCGAATCCGGTCGGGGGTACGCAGTCTGAAGGGCCCTCCCTCGGGAGGGCCCTTCGGTGTTTCCCGGGGGCGCCCGTCGGCGCGCCCCGTCGGGCTCACCTCCCGTCGAACCGGCGTCGCGACTCCTCGGCCTCCGCCAGCCGGCGCAGGCTGAGCAGCACCGGCTCGTACAGCACGGTCAGCGCCACCGCGGCCTCCACCTGCTCGTCCGGCGTCCCGTACCGCTCCACCAGGTCCAGGTCGGTCGCGGCGATCCGCTCCATCGCGCGGGCGTACGGCTCCAAGTCGGCGGTGGCGCACGGGTAGCCGAGCCGGGAGAGCGCGGCGATCGCGGTGATCAGCATCCCGTACGCCGGTACGGTCGGCGTCTCGCCGGACGGGCCGCCGTAGCGCCAGCCGAGCCGGTCCATGAGCTCGTCGGCGGTCTGCCGGGCGGTCTCGGTGGCCGGGTCGGCCTCGTCGGGTGCCGGGCCGTGCGGCAGGGCCCATACGGCGGTGCCCAGCCGCCTGTTCGGGTCCAGGCCCTCGTCCTGCAGGGCGGCGAGCACCTCCCGTGCCGAGTTCACCGGGATCCGGCCCACCTGGATCAGCGCGCGCACCAGCCGCAGTCGCCGCAGGTGCCCCTCGTCGTACTCGGCCTGGGTGGCCGTGACCCGGCGGCCGGGATGCAGCAGCCCTTCCCGCAGGTAGTACTTGATCGTCGCCGTGGAGACCCCGCTGCGTGTGCTCAGCTCCGCCAGTCGCATCCCGTGCCGCACCCTTTCCCTCTTGCGCTCCCTCTTGAGGAGTGCCACTATCCAAGCATGGATAGTGGCGCTATCCAACCGAGCCGGAATCGGCGAGAGGGAATGGGGGACGTCATGGGTGCGAAGCCGATCGAAGGGCGCATGACCGCCGCGGGTGACGGCGAGGTGGTGGTCTTCCTGATCGGGATGCGGATCAACCGCTTTGCCGCGGTGCGCAGTTGGTGGCCGGTGGCCAGGGCGATGGGGCCGATGCTCGCGGAGCTCGCGCGCGACGGGGGCAGCGGGTTGCTGGGGTACAAGGCCCTGCTGGGCGGGGTGCGCGAGGCGTACGTGGTGCAGTACTGGGAGTCGAAGGAGAAGCTCCTCGCCTACGCCGTCGCTCCGGAGCGCAGTCACCATCCGGCCTGGGCCGCCTTCAACCGGAGGCTGCGGGAGGGCAAGGGCGAGGTCGGCTTCTGGCACGAGACGTATGTCGTCCCGGCCGGCTCCCACGAGTCGATCTACATGAACATGCCCGAGTACGGCCTGGGCAGGGCCACGGGAGTCGTCCCGGTGGCCCGCCGCGGAAACCGGGCGGCGGACCGCCTGCGCGTCTCCTGAGCGGAACCGACCACCGGGTGACCGCCCGCGGTCACCCGGGGAGCGTCATGGGTGGTCGGCCGTGCCGTGACGGCGAGCCGCGGGAGCCGTGCAAGCCCTGGAGGAGGGCATGAATGCGGGGGAGGCGCGGGCGGGTGTCAGTCGCCCGCCCGGCCCCTGGTCGAACTCGTCGGCCGTGCGCGACCTTCTCCCCGGTGGGGCGTCCGCCGCCCACGGCGGGCCGGTGGGGGCGCAGGCCGGAGCCCGGTTCGGTCGGGGCCGCCCATGAGGACGGGGGCTGATTCGGGTGTCGGGCGGTCGTCCGGTGGTGTGCGGGGGCGGGGTGGTTCGTCGCTTGTCGACCGGCGGTCGTACGCGTCCCGCCCTTCGGGGCCTGCCGCGGCGTTGAGGCCGGCCCTGCTGTGGGGCGTACCGGTGGGGTGGTCAGCCGCCGGAGCGGCGCAGGGCCTCCGACAGGCGGGCCGCGGCGTCGATGACCGCCTGGGCGTGCATGCGGCCGGGGTGGCGGGTGAGGCGCTCGATGGGTCCGGAGACCGAGACGGCGGCCACCACGCGGTTGGAGGGGCCGCGCACCGGCGCGGAGACGGACGCGACGCCCGGCTCGCGCTCGCCGATCGACTGGGCCCAGCCCCGGCGCCGTACGCCCGACAGGGCCGTCGCCGTGAAGCGGGCGCCCTGCAGCCCGCGGTGCAGCCGCTCCGGCTCCTCCCAGGCCATCAGGACCTGCGCGGAGGAGCCCGCCTTCATCGTCAGCGTCGAACCGACCGGGACAGTGTCCCGAAGACCGGACAGGCGCTCCGCCGCGGCGACGCAGATGCGCATGTCACCCTGGCGGCGATAGAGCTGCGCGCTCTCGCCCGTGACGTCCCGGAGATGGGTGAGCACCGGGCCGGCGGTGGCGAGGAGACGGTCCTCACCCGCGGCCGCGGCCAGTTCCGCCAGGCGAGGGCCCAGAATGAATCGACCCTGCATGTCGCGCGCCACCATGCGGTGATGTTCCAGGGCCACGGCCAGTCGGTGGGCCGTGGGTCGTGCCAAGCCGGTCGCCGCGACCAGACCCGCGAGGGTGGCCGGACCGGACTCCAGGGCGCTCAGGACAAGGGCTGCCTTGTCCAGAACGCCGACGCCGCTACTGTTGTCCATGCAACGATACTCGCGTCTCACTCTGTGAAACGCAAGTTCAATTTTCCGTGGAACACGCCACCCTGGATGTCACGAAGGCACAGCGGCCCGCGGATCAACGGGCCTGGTGGCCGTTGTCCGGGCGCGGGGCGCGGGCAACGCCTCCTCAAGATCTCTAGTTGGGCCGGCGCCCCCGTGCGTCCGGCCGGAGGGAAAGCGATGGGTAGGACACTCGCGGAGAAGGTCTGGGACGACCACGTCGTCCGGCGCGCCGAGGGCGAGCCCGACCTCCTCTTCATCGATCTGCACCTGCTGCACGAGGTGACCAGCCCCCAGGCCTTCGACGGCCTCCGCAAGAGCGGGCGCGGTGTGCGCCGGCTCGACCTGACCATCGCCACCGAGGATCACAACACCCCGACCCTGGACATCGACAAGCCGATCGCGGACCCGGTCTCCCGCGCCCAGCTGGAGACGCTGCGCAAGAACTGCGCCGACTTCGGCGTCCGGCTGCACCCGCTGGGCGACGTAGAGCAGGGTGTCGTCCACGTCGTGGGCCCGCAGCTGGGTCTCACCCAGCCCGGCACGACCGTCGTCTGCGGTGACTCGCACACCTCCACGCACGGCGCCTTCGGCGCGCTGGCGTTCGGCATCGGCACCTCCCAGGTCGAGCACGTGCTGGCCACCCAGACGCTGCCGATGGCCCGCCCGAAGACCATGGCGATCACGGTCGACGGCGAACTGCCCGAGGGGGTCACGGCCAAGGACCTGATCCTGGCGATCATCGCCCGGATCGGTACGGGCGGCGGCCAGGGCTACGTCCTGGAGTACCGCGGCTCCGCCGTCGAGAAGCTCTCGATGGAGGCCCGCATGACCATCTGCAACATGTCGATCGAGGCCGGTGCCCGCGCGGGCATGATCGCCCCCGACGAGACGACGTTCGAGTACCTCAAGGGCCGCCCGCACGCCCCGCAGGGCGAGGACTGGGACGCCGCGGTCGCGTACTGGAAGACGCTGAGGACGGACGACGACGCCGAGTTCGACGCGGAGGTCGTCATCGACGCCGCCGAGCTGTCGCCGTTCGTCACCTGGGGCACCAACCCCGGCCAGGGCGCGCCGCTTTCGGCGTCCGTCCCCGACCCGGCTTCGTACGAAGACGCTTCGGAGCGCCTGGCCGCCGAAAAGGCCCTGGAGTACATGGGGTTGGAGGCCGGAGCGCCGCTGCGCTCCATCAAGGTGGACACCGTCTTCGTAGGCTCCTGCACCAACGGCCGCATCGAGGACCTGCGCGCCGCCGCCGACGTCGTGCGGGGCCGCAAAATCGCCGACGGCGTACGGATGCTGGTCGTCCCGGGCTCCGCGCGCGTCGGCCTGCAGGCCGTCTCCGAGGGCCTGGACGTGGTCTTCAAGGAGGCCGGCGCCGAGTGGCGGCACGCGGGCTGCTCGATGTGCCTGGGCATGAACCCCGACCAGCTGGCCCCCGGCGAGCGCTCCGCCTCCACCTCCAACCGCAACTTCGAGGGCCGGCAGGGCAAGGGCGGCCGTACGCACCTGGTGTCACCGCAGGTCGCCGCCGCCACCGCCGTCCTGGGCCACCTGGCCTCCCCGGCCGACCTGTCCGACGCCGACGTCCCCACGCCCGCTGGAGTCTGATCAATCATGGAAGCCTTCACCACCCACACCGGCCGGGCCGTCCCGCTGCGCCGCAGCAACGTCGACACCGACCAGATCATCCCCGCGCACTGGCTCAAGAAGGTCACGCGCGACGGGTTCGAGGACGGGCTGTTCGAGGCCTGGCGCAAGGACCCCGAGTTCGTGCTCAACCGCCCCGAGCGGCAGGGCGCCACGGTCCTGGTCGCCGGCCCCGACTTCGGCACCGGCTCCTCCCGCGAGCACGCCGTCTGGGCGCTGCAGAACTACGGCTTCAAGACCGTGATCTCCTCCCGCTTCGCCGACATCTTCCGCGGCAACTCGCTGAAGAACGGCCTGCTCACGGTGGTCCTCGACCAGAAGATCGTGGACGCGCTGTGGGAGCTCGTCGAGAAGGACCCGACGGCTGAGGTCACTGTTGACCTCGAGGCTCGTGAGGTGCGGGCCGAGGGGATCACCGCCTCCTTCGAGCTGGACGAGAACTCCCGCTGGCGGCTGCTGAACGGGCTGGACGACATCTCGATCACCCTGCAGAACGAGGAGGACATCGCCGCGTACGAGGCGAAGCGCCCGTCCTTCAAGCCGCGCACGCTGCCGGTCTGATCCGGCGGCGAGTTTCGGCCACCGGGCAACGCCGCTGTACCCCCGATCGCCACGATCGGGGGTACAGCCGTTTTCGGGCCCGTGCCCCCCGGCGCGCCGCCGTGCCGCCGGTCAACTTCCCACGTTAAGACGGTTGTTGCCGGGGTATGCGAGGTTCGAGGCCACGGTCGGCGGATGTGCCCGGACGGCCGTCCGAGGCGGTAGTTGCCCCCTGCGCAGGCGACAACTTGCCCCAGATGGCACAATCTGTGCATGGACAACGACGGCCAACTCGAGCTCTATACGGCGGTCGCGGCCCAACTCAAGGAAGCGCACGCAAGGGTGCGCGCACTGCAAGTCCCGGAGGGCGTACGGATGGCGCTGACCCGGAAGCTGCTGGTCATTACGGCCGCGGCCAAGCACGATCTCGCCGGTGCGACAAGGCGGCTGGAGCGGTTCACGGCGGACCTCGACGAGGGTCGAATCCCCGAAGAGGAAGCCTGATCAACTTCGAGACCGACCGAGGCCGTTGCGGCACAAGGGTGATTAGCCCGTTTCGTGTTTGATTTGCGGTATATATCTGCCTAACGTGCGAAAAAGCTTGAACACTTTCGTTCCGGCAAGGTCTCCGAAGGGGAAGACGTGAACAAGGCGCAGCTCGTAGAAGCGATTGCCGACAAGATGGGCGGCCGGCAGCAGGCCGCCGACGCCGTCGACGCGGTACTGGACGCCATCGTCCGCGCGGTCGTCGGGGGAGACCGGGTCTCGGTCACCGGCTTCGGGTCCTTCGAGAAGGTGGACCGTCCGGCGCGCTACGCCCGCAACCCGCAGACGGGCGAGCGGGTGCGGGTCAAGAAGACCTCCGTTCCCCGCTTCCGGGCCGGCCAGGGCTTCAAGGACCTGGTGAGCGGCTCGAAGAAGCTCCCGAAGCACGACATCGCGGTGAAGAAGGCGCCCAAGGGCAGCCTCACCGGCCCGCCCGCGACCATCGCCAAGGCGGCCGGCAAGAAGGCCGCCGCGAAGAAGACGACGGGTGCGGCGAAGAAGGCCGCCGCCGGGAAGAAGACCACGGCGGCGGCGAAGAAGACCACGGCCAAGAAGACCACGGCCAAGAAGACCACGGCGGCGGCCAAGAAGACGACGGCCGCGGGCGCCGCGAAGAAGACCACGGCCAAGAAGGCCCCGGCGAAGAAGGCGACGGCGAAGAAGGCCCCGGCCAAGAAGTCGACCGCCCGCAAGACCACCGCCAAGAAGACCACTTCCCGCAGCAAGTAGGCGCAAAGCAGGTACTCACGCGCCGGGCCGGACTCCCGAGGGAGCCCGGCCCGCGGCGTTTTCGGCGGCCGTGCGCGCCGAGCGAGAGGCGTTCGGCCAGTTCAGAGGGTTCTCAGAAGGTCTGCAGCGTCACCAGTGTGATCCGCAGGGCGGCTCCCTCGCCCTCCGTCTCGATCCGCACCCGCTGTCCCGGGCGCAGCAGCCGCAGCCCGCCCGCGTCGAACGCCGCCGCGTCGAAGGGCACCGGGGTGCCGTCGTCCAGGAGCACCTGCCCACTGCGGCTGTCGGGGTCGTACGTGTATGCGGTCGCCTGCATGAACGGCAGCCTACTGCCCCCGCATCACCACCCGCGCCCCGTGACCGGCGGTCGCCGTCACTGCTCCGGGATCAGCAGACGGGCCGCGGCGGCCGCTGTTCGCGGGCCCACTCCGAGGGCCAGGGCGGCGCGCAGGTCGTCGCCGGTGTCCACGTCCTGGCGCACGGAATCGACCCCGTCGAGCCCCAGTTCCACCGCCCCCGAGGCCCGGTGGCGGGCACGGGAATCGCTGCCGAACGACGGGAGCAATTCGCGGTCCCCTCCGGCGGCGAGGAGCGTCGTGCCCACCTCGGCCGCGTCCGCGAGAAATGCCCGCGGGAATTCCCTCGCCGCTTTCAGAACCCGGGTCAATTCCCTGGGGCGGAGCGCCGGAAGATCGGCGTTCAGGGCGGCCACGGGGCTTTCGGGGCGCGATGCCCGTACGACCGCCGCCCCGTGCGCGAGGGCGGCGTTCAGTCCCGCGCGCGGCGTGTCCGGGACGATCCGCGCGCCCAGTGCCGCCAGCTCCCGCCCGGCCAGGGCGTCGTCCGTGACGACCGCCACATCCGCGACCGCCGGGCAGGCCAGCGCCGCGGCCACGGTGTCCTGGGCGAAGGCGAGGGCGAGGCCGGGCCGGACTCCGTCGTGTGCGGTGTCCGAGAGCCTGCTCTTGGCCCGCGTCAGGGGCTTCAGGGGGATGACCAAGGTCCACTGCACCGGCGTTCGTCCCTCTCTTGTCCCGGACATTCTCCCCCGGGCCGTGAGGCGGTTCGGACTCGACGTGGGGGCGCGAAGCTCCATGCAAGGCCCGTGCCGGGTGACAGGCGGGCGTACGGTGTTCTCGACAGACCGGCGGCCTGGGGCGACACTTGTGCGGCCCCCGGCCCCGGGGGCAGTCCTAGAGGAAGGTGTCCGCGTGCCCCGCCGCAGAATCGGCTTCTGGTACCGCTTCGCAGCGGTGATCTGCAAACCGCCCCTGGTGGTTCTGATCAAGCGGGATTGGCGCGGAATGGAGAACATTCCGGCCGACGGCGGATTCATCACCGTGGTGAACCACAATTCCCACATCGACCCCTTCGCCTACGCCCACTTTCAGTACAACACCGGGCGTGTGCCGCGATTCCTGGCGAAGAGCGGGCTTTTCAAGAAGGGACTCGTGGGCGCCGCGATGCGCGGCACCGGGCAGATCCCCGTCTACCGCGAGAGCACGGACGCGCTGAGCGCCTTCCGTGCCGCCATCGACGCCGTGGAACGCGGCGAGTGCGTAGCCTTCTACCCCGAGGGCACCCTCACCCGCGACCCGCGCGGCACCCGTCTTGCCGGTCATCGGCCAGCCGTCCGGGTCGCGGGTGAGGGTGCC
>NZ_MUBM01000365.1 GCF_002154505.1 Streptomyces carpinensis
CCCCCTGGTCCCCCAGCCCCCACCGGGCGGGTCAGCCCGTTCCCGAGCCGACCGAGTCGGTCAGCCCAGTCCGGGTGCCAGTTCTTCGGTGATCCGCTGTGAGGCATGGCGGGCCTCGGTCCGCGGGTCGGCTCCGCTGAGCACCTTGCTCATGTACTCCTTGATCGGGTTTTCGGCCTCGACGGCCGCCCACTGCGGCGTACTGGGGGTCGCCCGGCCGTGCGCGGCGCCCGCCGCCATGGCGGCCACCCCCTCCTCGCCCGCGACGGCCGAGGCGAGCGTGGCCTTGTTGGGAACGTAGTTCATCGTGCGGGCCAGTTCGGTCTCCCACTTGGCACCGGTCAGGGCCGCGACGACGGCGACGGCGGCGTCCCGGTCGTCGGTGTTCCTCGGCACGATGAGGTCGGAGCCTCCGGTGAAGACGGTGCCCGGCCGTGCGGCGGTCTTGCCAGGCACGGGGAAGAAGCCCAGTTCACCCTTGAGTGCGGGGTTCTTCTGCACGATGACCTGGGCGAGCCCGGGCACGGCCACGATCTGCGCCACCTTCCCGGCGGCGAACACCCCCGCCTGCGGCGGGTGTTCCTCGTCGGCCTCGGTCGGGCCGTTCCCGAGCGCCTGCAGCCGCCGGTAGAAGTCCATGCCGCGCAGGGCGGCCGGGGTGTCGAGGGCGCCCTTCCAGATGTTGGCGGACTGCTTGGCGAGGTCGCCGCCCTCGTCCCAGATGAAGCCCGAGAGCGTGTACCAGTCCTGCCCGGCCAGGTAGATGCCCTGGTCGCCGCCCGAGTTGAGCTTCTCGGTGTCGGCGAGCCACTCGTCCCGGGTGCGGGGCGGTGACTTGATGCCCGCCTTCTCGAACAGGTCCTTGCGGTAGATCACCACCCGGTTGGCGGCGTACCAGGGAATGCCGAACTGGGCGGAGTTGTCCTCGCCCGGCTCGGCGAGGCCGGGCAGCCAGTCGTCCATGCCCCAGTCCCGCATCGACTCCAGGGTCAGGTTGGTCAGCCGGCCGCCCTCCACGTACTGGGCGACCTGGGTGTTGCCGACCTCGATCACATCGGGGCCGTCGTCGGCGCTCCCGGAGAGCGCGGCCTGCACCTTGGGGCCGATCCCTGTCCACTGCTGGATGCGGATGTCGAGGCGCAGATCGTCGTGGGTGCGTTCGAAGTCCTCGGTGAAGCGGCGCAGGAACTCCTGCGACGCGCTGTCCTTCATCAGCCACACGGTGACGGTGTGCCGTCCGCCTGAGCCGCCCGGCAGCACGCCGCAGGCGCTGACCAGGGAGGCGGACGCACAGGCGAGGGCAAGGAGGCGACGTCTCACGAAGGGTCCTTATTTCTGTCTGCGGACAGGGAAAAGATCCCGACGTGGGGGGCCGAGCAGAAGGCTCGCACGGGTGTGCTCGGATTTTGGTATGGACCAATGCGGAGGTCAAGTGGCGCACCGGTCACAGTCCGCACATCTCGCGATCCTCCTCTGCATACGGCACGGTGGAGTGACGTGGGACACGCGCGTCACCGGCGTGTCACCGACGGGTGTGACGTCCCCAGTCACCGTCACCGTCCACGGCGCCACCAGCGTCGTCCGCGAGAGGAGCACCCGCATGACCGACCACATCTACCGGGTCACCGAAATCGTCGGCAGCTCGCACGAGGGAATCGACCAGGCCATCCGCAACGCCATCACCCGCGCCTCGCAGACCGTGCGCAACCTGGACTGGTTCGAGGTGACCCAGGTCAGGGGCCAGATCGAGAACGGGCAGATCGAGCACTACCAGGTGTGCATGAAGGTGGGCTTCCGGATCGAGGACGCGGGCTGAGCCCGGGCCAAGCGGACTGAGGCCACGCCACGCGGGCTGGCACCGGGCTGCACGGGCTGACACCGGGCTGCGCGGGCTGGGGCCGCGCCATGCGGACCGAAGCTCGGCTACGGGGGCTGAGGCCAGGGCACCGGCGAGGGCGCCCTGTCAGGTGCGCCCTTCGCGCTCCTGCGCGATCTTCAGCTCGGCGGAGGGGGCCGCCCAGCGGGCGCGCAGGACGCGGAACCCGGCCCCTTCGGCCTCCGCGCACACCAGTTCGTCGTCGTCCACGAGGACGCGGATATCGCGGGTGCGGGCGAGCCGGCGCAGGATCTCCAGCTTGGTGCGCCGCGCCGGCCTGCGGTCGTCGTCGCGCCGCATGTGGACTCGCCCCTCGGGCAGTCCATGGGCGGCAAGCCAGTCGAGGGTGTCCTGACGGCACCGCTCGGGCCGTCCGGTGAGGTAGACGATCTCGCACTCGCGCGCGCTGTCCAGGGCGAGCCGGACGCCCTCGGCCAGCGGCGGATCCTCGGGCGCGGCGGCGAAGAAGGCGTCCCAGTCCCGGGGCCGCTGCTCGAGAAACCGCTGCCGGTGCGCCGTGTCGGCGAGGGTGTTGTCCAGGTCGAACACGGCGAGGGGCCGCTGATGCCGCTGACTGCGCTCCGTCACACGCACAGCCTATGGTGCGCGTGCCTGCCGAGCGGAGCGGATCAGGCACACTGCGGGGCGTGCCGCCGGGACCACCGGACCGAGCGGGCCCTTCGACGCCGGCCCCGGCACCGGCCCCGATGGCCGGCCGCGCGTCGTCCGGATGCGGGCCCGGGCCCTGCGGCCGATGCTGGGAACATGTCGGGACCACTGCCCGTGACCGTGCACCCGCCCTCGCCGACGGGCGGACGGCGCGTACGCGTGAACGGCGAGATCCTGGGGCTGGCCTACAGCGTCGCGGACGTCGCCGAGTTCCTGCGCCGGGCCGGCCTCGAGGTCGACCCCGTGGAGGTCCCGGTGTCGCCGCTGATCGACTGGCGCGGCGGCGGGCCCGACTACTGGGGCCCGGAGCCCGGCGGCGCCTCCCCCGGACTCGGCTGAATCGACGCTGATCCCGCCGCCCCCACGGCGCCGCAACGGCATACCGGGATCCCTCTCACTGCACCGCACGGGAATCCGCCGACCCGCCGCGCGGGAATCCGTCCCGCCGTCGGGGAATCCGTCCGCCGCACCGCGCGGGAATCGTGGGCGCGCCCCGGCGTTGAACCGGATGTGAGTTCCCTGATCGCCTCCACCCGCTTCTCCGTCCTCGACCGCTCCCGCACCCGCGAGGGTCACCAGGCCGCCGAGGCGCTGCGCGACACCGTGCGGCTGGCACAGGAGGTGGAGCGGCTCGGCTACCACCGCTTCTGGGTCTCGGAGCACCACGGTGTGCCCGGCGTCGCCGGATCCGCGCCGACGGTGCTGGCCGCCGCCGTGGCGGCCGCGACCCGCACGATCCGGGTCGGCACGGGCGGGGTGATGCTGCCCAACCACCAGCCGCTGGTGGTGGCCGAGCAGTTCGGTGTGCTGGAGTCGCTGTACCCGGGGCGCATCGACATGGGCCTCGGCCGTTCCGTCGGCTTCACCGACGGCGTACGCCGGGCCCTGGGACGGGACAAGCACGCCGCCGAGGACTTCGCCGCGCAGCTGACGGAACTGCTCGGCTGGTTCGAGGGCACCTCACCTACGACGGTGCACGCGCGGCCCGCCGAGGGCCTGCGCGTGCCGCCGTTCGTGCTGGCCATGGGCGAGGGCGCGGCGATCGCGGCCCGCGCGGGCCTGCCCATGGTCATCGGCGACCTGCGCAACCGCGAGAAGATGCTGCGCGGCGTCGAGCGGTACCGCGAGACCTTCCGCCCCTCCCCCTGGGCGCCGGAGCCGTACGTCGTGATCTCCGGCACGGTCGCGGTGGCCGCCACCGCCGAGGAGGCCTGCCGGCTCCTGGTCCCGGAGGCCTGGTCCATGGCCCAGGCACGCACCCAGGGCGCGTTCCCGCCCCTGCCGCCCGCCGAACGCGTCGAGTCCCTGGCGATGACCGCCAAGGAGCGCGATCTCTACGAGTCCGGTCTGAGAGGGCGTTTAGTTTAGGACGATTGCCCCTTATGCCCTAGTAGGTGCCTCGCCAG
>NZ_MUBM01000366.1 GCF_002154505.1 Streptomyces carpinensis
CGAGGGCGACAATCCAACGACAGTCCCGGTCAAGCGAACTGACAGCTCAGCACTTCCCCATCGCACAGCTACACCCATCTCGCTTTTCCTGGCATGTCATATCAGGAACAGCTTCTACGCACGCCCTGCGACTTTACTCACCTGCCAAGTCGGACTCGGCATACCAACCATCGCGGCATCTGGTCCCTGAGCAGTACGGCCCCTGACAGTCCGTGTATGAGCTGTTCTGCCGCTGGCAGCTCGCCAGGACCTGTGCCCTTTTCGTGGCCGCGCTGCAGGCCCTGGCCGACGAGGCCGGNNGGCACGCAAGGACCCCGGCGGGCAGAAGGAGCCGCTCGGCCCCGAGCCGGCGGACCACGGCCTGGGCCGCTCTCGCGGCGGGCTGACCAGCAAGTTCCACCTGGCCGTCGGCCAGGGCCAGAAGCCCCTGGCGGTCATTGTCACCGCGGGCCAGCGGAGCGACAGACCGCAGTTCACCCCCGTCCTGGGCAGGATGCGCGTCGCCAGGCTGCACGGCGGCCGGCCCCATGCCCGGCCGGACCGGGTCCTGGGCGGTAGGACGTACGGGTCGAGGGCCAACCGCCGGTACCTCCGGCTGCACGGGATCCGGTGCACCATCCCGGAGAAGAAGGACCAGATCGCGAACCGGAAGAGCAAAGGCAGGCAGGAGACCGCCCGTACGCGTTCGACAAGGAGAAGTACAAGCAGCGGCACGCCGTGGAATGCGGGATCAATCGCCTCAAGCGCAACCGGGACGTCGCCACCCGCTATGACAAGCTCGCCGTCCGCCTGGAGGCCACCCTCCACGTCGCCTTCATCGGCGAGTGGCTCCGGCCCCTGGTCTCCTAAACACGCCTAGTTGCGCGCAACGCTTGCGAGAGCGCGTCAATGGTCACGCCCACTATGGCCAGGAGCTGCGCCGGGCTCGCCCCGGCTCTGCTCATGACGGCGAGAGACTGGTTCACGGCCGCCGCGTGTTCAGCGAAGGCATCGGCGTCCTGGTCGGTCAATCGCCCGGCCTTCAGCGCGGCACGCAGGCGCAAACGCTGGAAGCCGAGCGCCTCCTTGGCGTGCGCCGCGACGGCCGGGCTCAGCACCGGAATTGCCATGGCCGACTGGGCAATCAGGCATCCATCAGGCAGTTCGGGATCGGCGATGCGCCCGAGGGTGACGTCGAAGAACGCACGAACAGCTGCAAGTGGTTCCGAGGCTGCACACGACAGGGCGGCGTCGTACTTGTCGCCGTAGCGCGCGGCGTAGCGATCCAGGCAGCGCAGGAAGAGCGTGTCCTTGTCGCCGAGCGAGGAGTAGATGGAGCTGCGGTTCAGGCCGGTTGCCCGTGACAGGTCGTCCACTGAGGTGTCGGCGTAGCCGGCGCGCCAGAACTGGATCATCGCGGCGTCGAGTGCCGTGTCCATGTCGAACTGCTTCTTGCCTGCCACGTGGCACTTCCTTGCCGGTGTGTCGATGTCTATGGGCTGTGCTGCACACCATTCCATCTTGAACTGAATAGTTCAAGATGTGCTATGTTTGCAGACATGATCATGACCGCGGGCCCACCGCAATCCGAGAAAGCGCCACGGGCACGCCGCCTGGTCCCGGCCTCCGCCGCCGTCCTCATCTACACCATGGTCATGGCTGGCAGGAATCTGACCGTTCCGCTCTACGACCTGTGGGCGTCGAAGTTCGCCTTCGGGCCCGTCACCACAACCCTCGTCTTCATCGCCTACGTCATCGGCGTCGTTGGCATGCTGCTCGTGGCCGATTCACTGTCCGACGCGAGCGGACGCCGCCCCGTCCTGACGCCGGCGCTCACGCTCACAGCGGTCAGCACCCTCGGGTTCGCACTCGCCAACGGCCTGACCGTCCTGGTGTTCTCGCGGGTCCTCAGCAGCGCGGCAACCGGTCTCATCACCGCGACGGCGACGTCGTCGATCGTGGAGATTGTGCCCGGCCGCACGACCGCAGCGGTGCCGGCCACCGCCGCCAACGTCGGCGGCCTGAGTCTCGGTGTCATCGGCGCGGGCCTGCGGAGTTCGTCCCGGCGCCGACCCGCACCGTGTTCTGGTGCTACCTCGGCGCCTGCGCGGCGGCGGGCTTTGCCTGGCTGGCAGTCCCCGAGACCGCAGGGCCGAGGACTCGCTGGCGGCCCCGCGTCCGCCGCCCGGCACGTCCCGGCGGCGCGGGCCGGGCCCGCTCGTTCGCCGCCAGCGGCGTGCTTGTGGCCGGGGCCTCGGGCGTGAACGGTTTCTTCTCGTCGCTGGCCCCGGCGTTTCTCCCACGGCCTCGGCGTCACGGACGCCCTGAGCGAACCCGGCAACCGCGCCGAACTCAGCGCGACGTATTTCCTGTTCGTCTATTCCGGCCTCGTCGGCCCCGTCCTGCTGCTGGGCGTCCTCGACCAGATAGCCGGGACCCGGATCTCCAGCATCACCCTGACTGGTCTCGTCATCGTCATCGTGCTCGCGGGCCTGGCCCTGGGGTGTAGCACCGAACCAGCAAACCCCACGCCAATGGAGGATTCCCGTGACTGACCCTGCGACCACCACTCAGCATGTCTCCGAAGCCAACCCTGTCCGCCACCTGCCCCTGCACGACCTGGACGGGTTCACCCACCGCTGGGTCGACGCAGACGGCGTCCGCCTTCATGCCGTCGAAGGCGGCCAGCCGGCCGGCCCGGCTGTCGTCCTGCTCGCCGGGTTCCCGCAAACCTGGCGGGCCTGGCGAAAGGTCATGCCCAGTCTCGCCGACCGTTTCCGCGTCATCGCGATCGACCTGCCGGGCCAGGGCCACTCCGAGCGCCCGGAGCGCAGCTACGACACCCACACGGTCGCCGCCCACGTCCACGCCGCCGTAAAGGCACTCGGAGTGTCGGCTTACTGGCTGGCCGCCCATGACATCGGCGCCTGGGTCGCCTTCTCCCTCGCCCTCAACTACGAGAGCCAGCTGCGTGGGGTCGCCCTGCTCGACGCCGGAATCCCCGGCATCACCCTCCCGGAAACGATTCCCACCGACCCGGCCCGGGCGTGGAAGACCTGGCATTTCGCGTTCCACCTCGTGCCCGACCTGCCTGAGACCCTGCTCGCCGGCCGCGAACGGGACTATGCTGGCTGGTTCCTGAAAACGAAGGCCATCTCTCCCGATGCGTTCGACGACGCCGACCTCGACCACTACGCAGCGGCGCTCGCCGCCGACGGCGGCCTCCGCGCCTCCCTCGCCTACTACCGAGACGCCGCCGAGTCGGCGCGCAAGAACCACCAGGCGCTCAACCGGAAGCACCTGACCGTGCCCATCCTCGGAATCTCCAGCAGCCACGGCTCCATCCCGGACATGGCAGCCTCCATCAGTCCATGGGCCGACAACACCACCGGAGTCGTCGTGCCCGACGCCGGGCACTTCATCCCCGATGAGCAGCCCGAAGCCGTCGCTGCCGCTATAGCCGGCTTCATCGCCGGCGGCGACTGACGCCGCTCAGACCTGCCCGGCGCGCACCCGCCCAGGCGCGCGGTCGCCGGGACGCCCTCGTCCTGGCGGCCCTCCGGGCAGAAACGGTCGTCCTGGCGCGGACGGGCCGCCGGCCGCCTCGTCCTGAACTGCCCGACCCATGGCAGTCCCTGTCCCGGATGCGCCTGCTGCTGCGGCGGGTCCATAGCCGCTGGCCCTTAGAGGGCGTTTAGTTTAGGACGATTGCCCCTTAGAAGGCTTCTCGAAACCG
>NZ_MUBM01000367.1 GCF_002154505.1 Streptomyces carpinensis
CCCTAGTAGGTGCCTCGCCAGGTGGGTGTGGTCTCGTCCGTTATGCGCTTGGTGAGGTTGTCGATCGAGGCGATGTGGATCATGGCTTCGGAACTGGCGGGGAGGGTCTCGTAGTCGCGTGCCAGTCGCCGGCGGAGCATGATCCATCCCAGACTTCGCTCGACAACCCAGCGCCTTTTAACGACGTGGAAGCCGCGGATGTCGGGCTTTCTGTTGACGACTTCCACGTCGATTCCGAGGTTGGCTCCGTGTTCGATGACGGCGTTCTTGAAGCCGGTGTCGACCCAGCTCTTGGAGATGGTGGGGTAGGTCTTCTTGGCCTGGTCGAGAAGTCGTATTCCTACGGCGTTTTCCGACAGGCTTGCGGCGGTGACGGTCACGGCGAGGAGCAGACCGAGCGTGTCTGTGATGATGCCCCGCTTCCTGCCGACAATCTTCTTTCCCGCATCCGTCCCCTGGCTGGTCAGGGGCACGTTGGTAGAGGTCTTCACGCTCTGTGTGTCAATCACGGATGCGGTCGGCTCGGGTTTACGGCCTTCCTTGACCCGGGCCAGGCCGGTGAGGTCGTAGTTGAGCTGGGCGAGGATTCCTTCGTCGCGCCAGGCGGCGTAGTAGGCGTAGACGGTGCCGTGGTTCGGGAAGTCGTGCGGGAGGTACTTCCACGGGATTCCTGTGCGGTTGACGTAGAGGATTGCGTTGAAGACATCGCGCAGCTCGACCTTGGCCGGCTGACCGGTGGGTCTGCGGTCGAGTCGGGCCTTCCTCCAGGCGGATAAGGTCGGTTCGATCAACGCCCATCGGGCGTCGGACAGGTCGCTGGGGTACGGCTTGCGCTGGCTCACGAATGGGCTCTTTACACGAACAGCGAGGCTGGCAGCGTTACTTGCCCTGTAGGGGCGTTTCTATGACGTCCATAGACCAGACGGAATTCGAGCGTGAGACACGGAGCAAATGGGCGCCGAGGCCGGAGCCCGGAAGGCCGCGAAGCTGCACGTAGAACGCGAATCTCTTCAAAGAGTACCGACCGCAAGAGCGACGTACCATCACAGGCCATGGCTAAACGCCCACTCAGATGACGACTGTCGACCCACCGCTGAAGGGCGGGACGGCTAGGGTCTGTCCGGCGGATCATGCCCAGCGTCCCGCTGGCGCTGAATCGCTATAGCGACCCACCGGACGAGTAGTTGGGTGGAGCAGGTTGGGTCCGTTGACAAATGGCTCGACATCGGTCGCGGTGATCGGGGAGGCTTCGCGCGATGACCAGAATTGATGACACGCCGCCCGCGTGGGACGAGCGCACCCAGCTCACCACGTTCCTCGACTACGCACGTGACACCGCCCGCTCCAAGTGCGCCGGCGTCTCCGCGGAGAACGCACGCAAGGCGCTTCTGCCGGGCTCACCGCTGATGACCATGAGCGGAGTGATCAACCACCTCCGCTGGGTCGAGTACTACTGGTTCCAAGTGGTCTTCCTCGGCGAGGAAGACCGGGGCCCCTGGACCGAGGAGGACCCCGACCGCGAGATGCGTATCGCCGTCGACTTCCCGCTCACGCAGTTGCTTGACGAATACGCCGAACAGAGCGCCCGCTACCGCGAACTGGTCGCCGGGAACGACATGGACAATCAGGCCCAGCGAGCCGTCCGCAACGGCCTCCACGTCGATCTGCGCTGGATCCTCCTTCACCTCACCGAGGAGACGGCCCGCCACAACGGCCACCTGGACATCCTGCGCGAGATGCTCGACGGCACGACCGGCGACTAGATCCGGCGGAGATCATGGGCGGAGCCAGAGCCAGAGCCGGATCGAGGCGACGGTGGCGGTGCCGCGGAAGATGTAGCCGCGCTTGTCGAACCTCGTGGCCACGGCCCGGGAGTTCTTCAACGCGTTGATCGTCCGCTCGACTTCGTCCCTTCGCTTGTAGATCGCCTTGTCGAAGCCGACAGGTCGGCCGCCCTTGCTGCCGCGGGCTTGGTGGTTGGCCCGCTGGTTCTTCGGTTCGGGGATGGTGTGCTTGATCCGGCGTCGTGGCAGGTAGCGACGGTTGCGACGGGAGGAGTACGCCTCGTCGCCGCCGAGATGGTCGGGCCGCGTGCGCGGGTGGCCGCCACCGGCGCGGCCAACACGGATGCGCTCCATGACCGGGAGGAGCTGCGGAGCGTCGCCCCACTGGCCCGGAGTGATCAGCAGGGCCAGGGGGCGGCGGGATGCGCTGCTCGGTGGGGGACGGCACTGGTGGATCACCGCCACCTCCGACCCGCACGTCCACTGGACCCGCGGCGGCTCCGACTTCTGGCCCGGCGAGTACAGCAAGACCTACGTACTGGTCCAGCAGGACTACGCCGACATCATGGACGCGCTGCGTAACGGCCGGATCTTCGTCACCACCGGCGACCTGATCACCAGCCTCGACGTGACCGCCCACAGCCAGGGCAAGGGCGCCGGGGTGGGCGAGACCGTCACGGTGAACCGCAAGAACCACACCGACGTTGAGATCGAAATCAGGTTTCGGCCGCTGGAGGGCCCGAACCACAACGGCGACCGTCCGCAGGTCCGACGCGTCGACCTGATCGTCGGTCAGATCACGGGCCCCACAGCCAGTCTCGACACCGACACCGACACCAACCCGACCACCAAGGTCGTGGCCCGCTTCGACCCGAACGACTGGCACAAGCAGGGCACGGACTACGTCATCAAGCACACCCTCCGCAACGTCGAGACCGACATGTACGCCCGTGTCCGTGGCACCAGCACCGACGAGGCCGAACCGCTGACAGACGGCCAGGAAAGCCCGTGGGAGGACCTGTGGTTCTACCCCAACCCGGCCTTCGTCCACGTCCCCTGACCAGCCACCCCCACATCCGCATCGCTGCTCCCTCATCCGCCATCGCCCCTCACACGCCCCCACCGTGACGCAAGGGACAGCACCGTCCACGTCCCTCTCTCCGGAAGAACCGAGAGAGGGACGTGAGGCCGGATCCGCGTTCTGCCCAGTGACGTTGCGGCGTCTGCCTAATGTCCGGCAGTCCAGCCCGCCGGTGGCGACAGCCGACCGGGGACTCGGGCAATGATCGCGCCGGACAGGTCCAGCAAGGGAGCGCGTGGTGCACGCCCGATGGGTCAGGCTGTGGCGGGGCGCGGCAGTGGGCGGGATGGCCCTGAGTCTGTATGCGGGCTGGCTGTCGCTGCGGGTCACGCGAAGGCAGGGGACGGCTCGACGGTTCAGCAGACCGTGGTGCGCGCCTACCCGGTGCGCCGACGCCGCCGGTCGCCGCTGAGCCGCCTCGGTCCCTTGCCGGACCGGGGCGGCCCAGCCCCGGATTCCCGGCCCGGCGCGGTGCCAGGTGATCTTCACGATCCGGAGGGTCGGCGGTACCGTGACCGCCGTCCGCCCTTCCGTGCGGGCGTTGGTGGTGAAGGGAGACACACGTATGTGGTGCACGGTCGTCGGGGCGGGCGCCTGGGGCCTGCCCGCCGCCGCGGAACTGGCCGCTCGCGGCCACACGGTGACGCTGGTGGACCGCTACGGCGTCGGCAACCGGCTATCCTCCTCCCGCGGTCCGACCCGGCTGTGGCGGCTTGCCGATCCCGACCCGCTGCGGGTCCGTCTGTCACGGCGCGGAGAAGCGGCCATGCGGCGGCTCGAACGTGACACCGGCACCGAAGTCCATCTGCGGCGCGGGCTGCTGTGGCGCGACGAAACATCCCTGCCCCGGCTCATCGCCACCCTACGGAACGCGGAGCTGCCCTTCACCGAGGTCGCTGCGGCCGACGTCGGCCGGTTCTTCCCCGGGCTCGCCGGCGACGGCCGCGACGCGGTGTTCCAGCCGGACGCCGGTGTGGTGCTGGCCGAGGCCGCACTCGCCGCCCAGCTGCGCAGGCTGACGGCGCACGGCGGGCACCTGCGCACCGGCGCGGAGGTGGTCGCCATCGATACGCGGGCCCGCGGGCCCGTCGTCCACCTGGCCGACGGCACGACGCTGGACGGCGACGTCCTCGTGCTCACCGCGGGCCCCGGCACCGTGGGGCTGCTGCCGCACGTCGGCCTGTCGGTGCCGCTGCGGCCCTATGTGGAGCAAGTGGTGCACTACTCCGGCCTCGCCGATCCGGCGTCCACCGCGCAGCTGCCGGGACTGTTCGACGGCCCCACCGCCGACCGCGCCGGCCTGTACGGGATGCCTACTCCCGGGGTCGGCTACAAGGTAGGGCTCGACCTCCCGCTGCGGCGGTTGGGGCCGGGCGACCACGACCGCACACCGGATTCCGCCCGCACCGCCGGGCTGTCCCGCCGCATGCGGGCCATGTTCCCCGACGCGACGCCCACCGTGGTCGACGAGCAGGTGTGCACCTGGACCGACTCACCGGACGGACAGTTCGTGATCGACGGGATCGGCGACGGGGTGGTGCTCGCCTGCGGCGACAGCGGCGAGGGCTTCAAGTACTCCGCGCTCATGGGCGAGGTCCTCGCCGACCTCGCCGAGGGCCGACCCGCCGACGAGGACATCGCGTCCTGTTCCCTCGCCCGCCTGCGCGGCCTCGCCGACAACCCCGACCGTCCGCCGACCTCACTGGGCCGGCCGCACGCCCGGAGCGTGTGAGCTGAGCTCGGACCCGTCGCCAATGACTGGTAGTCCTTGAAGATTCGGCCAGGCCGTCGGGCTGCTCTGGTGCGTCGAAGAACTTGCCCAGGAGCCGACGAATAGGGAGAACTTTTCAGGCAGACCCGAACGTGCGCTCGTATTCGCTGCGCTCAGTCGGTGCAGCAGTACGGCGGGAGCGGGCCAGAGCCAGCCCTCCGAGGACCATGGCGATCAGCCCCAGCACCAAGGCCAAGGCGCCACCGACTACTCCGTTGCCGGTGCCGGGACCACCGTCGGCGACGGCCAGATTCAGCGCGCCGCCCGTCACGGCGATCAGCCCGGACACCAGGGCCACGATGGCCCCCTTCTTCCCGCTGTTGCCGATACGGCGGACAGAACGCGCCAGCGCCAGCCCGCCGATGACCGCGCCGACCAACCCCAGCAGCGCGGCCGATGAGGCCCACAATCGCGCGGCGGTCAGGGTGTAGGAATCGACGTGGGCCGACTGGGCCAAGGCGTGCGCGGCCGTCGGTGCGGCAAGCGTAAATCCGACTGCCATGAGGTACTCCTTTTCGTCCTGCGGCTGGTCAGGGCCTGAGCATCTCCGACGGACCCATCGCCGGTCGTCCCGCAGACGCAGACACTTTGCGCTGCGGCCGATGCAGCAGGCGCCGCGAAGCTACCGCGTGCGCGGTAGCCTGCCGCTCGTCCACGAGCGGGACTCGCCCGCCGTGACATCCGGCTGTCGAATACGACGCGAGGCTCGGGCGCGCGCTGGTGACCGC
>NZ_MUBM01000368.1 GCF_002154505.1 Streptomyces carpinensis
CGGCATGGGCCGACTACCCCGAGGGTGAACTCCCGGTCATCTCGGGCACGGTGATCCGCCTGCAGGTTGATCACTTGCCGGGGGACCGCGACCCCAGACCGGTGTGGCTGTGGTGGTCGAGCATCGGTGCCACGGCCGCGGATGTGGACCGGCTCTGGCAGGCGTTCCTTCGAAGATTCGATCTTGAACACACCTTCAGGCTGATCAAGCAGACGCTCGGCTGGACCCGTCCGAAGCTCCGCACCCCCGAGGCGGCGGACCGCTGGACCTGGCTGGTCATCGTCGCTCACACCCAACTCCGCCTCGCCCGGCCCCTGGCCGAGGACCTCCGCAGGCCCTGGGAACGATCCGCCCGGCCCGGCCGCCTCACCCCCGCCCGCGTCCGCCGGGGATTCCGCGGCCTCCACGGGAAGACGCCTCAGCCAGCCGGCGCACCGAAATCCAGTACGGCAGGCCCCGGTCGGCCGGCGGGCTCGAAGAACAGGCGCCGGGCCCGCGAGCACCCCGTCGGAAAACAAAACAAAACGGACACTGCGAAGCCCGCCTCAAAGCGGCAGGCAGCATAAACGCCAAGCTTAGATGCGACCCGTCCCGCAGTCCGGGTCAGCCCAGCCACCCCTGCTGCAGGAGGCGTACAAGAAGCTCGGCGAAACGCTCTGGCGGTCGGGGCATTTCGGCCCGGAGCCAGGCCTGAATGGCGCCGACCGCCGCACCTGCGACTGACCGAAACACGATGGCCTGCTCCCATGGCTCGGGCGTGTCCTTGTGAATCCGGACTGGGTCCACGAGATGCGCCGACTCCTCGAAGTGATCGGCCAGCATGATCCACAAACCAGCGGCGTCGTCGGATGCCACTGCCGCCTCGTAGTAGATCGCGGCATGGTCCTGGATGTGCCCGAGGACGGCTATGGCGACCTCGAGAGGGGCCTCTCGCAGCCGATCCCCGGTGACGCCGTCCAGGTGGCAGTGGCGGACCTCGTCGAGTTCGGCCGCGAGCGCGTCACGCAGGAGCTTGGCCGGGGAAGAGGCGTGCTGGTAGAAGGTGGAGCGGTTCACTCCCGCGGCTGCCGCGATCTCCGAGGCGGTCATCTCCGTGGGCGCGCGACTCTCCGCGAGGTCGAGCACCGCTCGGTACAGGGACACACGTGAGCGCTGGAACCGCAGATCGGCCCTGTTCACCGTCATGCCTCCTCCTTTCCCACTCACACAACCCGAGGTAGCGTAGGACTATTATCCGACACATGTTGGATATCTGGGCGGAGAGCCGCACCAGGCTGAACAGGTCAAGGAGGACCAGATGTCTCGATTCGAGGGGCGCGTCGCGCTCATCACCGGTGCGGCGAGCGGCATCGGCAAAGCCACCGCCCTTCGTTTCGCATCGGAAGGCGGAGCGGTCGCCGTCGCCGACATCCAGGACGACCTCGCCAAGGGTGTCGCGGCGCAGATCAACGAGGCCGGCGGCAAGGCGCTCGCGCTGCACCTCGATGTCAGTGACGAGAAGCAGTGGAACGGCGCTGTCGCCACGACGGTGGAGACCTTCGGTGGCCTCGACGCGCTCGTGAACAACGCCGGAGTCGGCGGCATGGGGACGATCGACGACGAGTCCTACGAGGAGTACAAGCGCGTCATCTCGATCACCCAGGACAACGTCTTCCTCGGCATGCGCGCCGCCGGTCCGGCCCTGAGGGCCTCCGGCCACGGCGCGGTGGTCAACACGAGCTCGATCTTCGGCATCAGCGGCGGGTTCGGCGAGGACCCTGCCTACCACGCCGCCAAGGGCGCCGTCCGCCTCATCACAAAGAACGTGGCTCTCGCCTGGGCGACAGAGGGCGTACGCGTGAACTCGGTGCACCCCGGCTTTATCGACACCCCGATCCTGGGTGAAGGCGACAAGACCCCGCTGCTGCAAGTCACCCCGATGGGCCGCCTCGGCACCCCCGAGGACGTCGCCGCCGTGATCCTCTTCCTCGCCAGCGACGACGCTGCTTTCGTCACCGGCGCGGAGTACGTCGTCGACGGCGGCTTCACCGCCCGCTGAGGCGCCCCCGATGCCGACGGTCAGGCGCTGTCGCGCCGCCGGGCGTTCGCCGTAGACGGCAAGTGCCTGCGCGGCGCGGTCCGCGCCGACGGCAGTCGCGTCTTCGTGATGACCGCCGTGTGTCACGACGACGCGCTGACCGCTGGACTGCGCGAGATCGGCGCGAAGACCAACAAGATTCCCGAGTTCGCCCCGCTGCTGGATACCGTCGACGACGCGGACCTTGCCGACGCCGTGGTCACGGTGGACGCACTGCATGCCCAGAAGGACCACGCCCACTACCTGGTGGAGGACCGCAGAGCTCACTATCTGTTGTCTGTGAAGAACAACCAGCCCCCCGGGCGGGGCAGTTGAGAAAGCTGCCATGGAGCCGGATCCCGGTCCTGGGCCGCTCCCGCGAGCGCAGACACGGCCGTGAAGAGGTCCGCGAAGTACAGGTCGCCACCGTGAACGGGCTGCTCTTCCCGCACGCCCGCCAGGTGGTGCGCGCCCGCCGCAAACGCCGCCGCATCGGCGCAAAGAAGTGGCAGACCGAGACCGTCTACGCCGTCACCGACCTCACCGCCGAGCAGGCAACCGCCCGCGAGATCGCGGCCTGGGCGCGCGGCAACTGGATCACCGAGAACACCGTCCACCGGACCAAGGACGTCACCTGCGCCGAGGACGCCAGCCAGGTCCGGCGCCACCACACCCCGCCGTCATGAGCGCCCTGCGCGACCTGGCCCGCGCCACACTCAACCGGGCCGGCTGGGCCAACATCGCCAGCGGCCCACACCCAACCCGAAGCTCTCCTCACCCTTCATGGCATCCCATGATCAAACTGGGCGAACGCGACTCTCCCCGGGGCCCTGCAAGATCTCCCAGACAGTCGAAGCAGTGACCTTGGTCCCCAGGGTTGCCAGCTCGCCATGGACCCTGCGGCACTGTGAGTGCCGAATGTCACATTTCGCCTGGCCGCAGCCTTGTGCGTTCCCGCGCGGCCGACAGATCGCCACGGTCGGCTCATACGGTTCGACCTCGACAGGTTCGCTGCGCCGCGACTTTGTTTGGGCCGCGATGCGCCATCTCGACCCTGCTCCTTCGTGGCACTTGGCTGCTGCCGTGTACGGCGCCGTAAGGAGCTTGACGGCGTAGCGGGTCTGCAGGGGGCTTAAAGTGGTGCAAACGAGGAGAATTGGCATGCGACTGGGGCCAAGGGGTCGTGGGTTCAAATCCCGCCGTCCCGACAGCGCAAGCGCAGTTCACAGGCTGCTTCCGATGGTCGGGAGCAGCCTGTGACGTACAGGTGTTTGCTCCCGGCTGGGGGCTGGTTGGGAGCCCTCATGCTCCCACGCTCCCAACCCGTCAACCGTGCCCGTTTCGTCCGTCCCCCGTTCGGGTCGATGTTCCCGGCCCTGTGGAGCCGCAGCGGGTCATCGTCAACCGCACGTTGCTGTAGTCCCGATCGCGATGCGTGGACGTGTGGGTGACCACCGTGAGCTGCCGCCAAAGACCACTGTCGAAGGTGGGTGCTTCGAGCAATCCCAAGACTCTTATTACTTCCGTTCAGAGGATCTCACCCCTGGTCGGTAGTGGGGTGCCGCGGTGACGGGTGCAGCCGATGTAGCTCAAAATGCATGGACACCCGCATTTCAGGCCGCATGCTTCGTCTCATCGAGGCAATGACCCCTGTCTCTGGCGCTCATCGGTTGACTCGCACAACCGCGGGCGCCGTAGGGCGGCTGTTCCCGGCAACACGGGCCCCCACCTCGGTCGTCCCGGCCGCGGCGAGGCGTACCGCTCCCGCCGCACCAGTTCCCCGGCGGTCGGCCCGCCACCATCGGGATACCTCATACCCCCGGCACAGCAGCCGTGTGATCCCCCCGTTGGAGATCTTTAGTCGGTGCCCGAACTCGGAGTTGCGCCGGCCAGCGCGGCGAATCGGTCCGGGGCCTTGAACTTGAGAACAATTGCCGTCAGCACGCCGGCGATGAAGATGGCGAGCATCAGGATCTCGACGGCGATCGCGGCGCTCTTGGAACCGACCACCAGGGCAAAGTTGTCGACCGTTGCCCACAGGACGCCGGCAAACCCGAGGGTGCTGAGAATCGAGGTTCCCAGAAGGACTCGCCGTGCCGGCTCGTCGGCCTCCCGGACGAAGTGGACGACGATGGCAAGCCCGGTCAGGGTCAACAAGGCGACGAGCCCGAACGTGAGGATGCCGTTCATCCATACGTAGGCATCGCCGACCGGGTTGACGCCGGCTATGAGGAACACCACCACGGCAGCACCGACAATGCCCGATGCCGTGATGGATGCGTTCGACGGCGCGAGGTGTCTGGGGTGCACGGCCGCCAGCGGTCGCGGCAGCGCACCACGGCTGGCCATCGTCATCATGTAACGGGCGATGACGTTATGGAAGGTCAGCGCCGAGGCGAAGAAGCTTGTGATCAACAGGACCTGCAAGACGTCCACAAAGATCGGTCCGACGTACTTCGAGGCGAGGGCGGGCACCGCCGATTGGGGATCTGCCGCAACGGCTGCGGCCACCTTGTCCACGCCGCCACCGATCGCGATGGCCCAGCTGGACAGGGCGTAGAAGACGGCTGTTCCGATGACCGCGATGTAGGTGGCTCTCGGGATCGTCCGGTCGGGGTCGATCGCCTCGCGCCGGAAGACTGCCGTCCCCTCGAATCCGAAGAAGCTTGTGAAGGTGAAGAGCAGGCCGAGCCCGACCGTGCCCTGCCCGAGCAGCGATGGATCGAACGGACGGAGACTCAGCCCGCTGTCACCGCCACGGGCGATGATGGCGATGTCGAAGATGATGACGATCAAGGTCTCGGCGATGAGGAAGAAACCCAGAACCTTCGCGCTAATGTCGATCTTGCGGTAGCCGAGGTAGGCGACGACGGCGACCAGGACCAGAGAGCCCACTCCCCAGGGGATGTGCAGGTCGAAATGTTCCTCAAACGGCTCTCCGACGACGTGACCGAAGTAGGTGGAGAGAGCCGTCAGTCCGCAGGCGTACGCCGCAAGGGCGAGGTTCGCGCCACCCAGTCCCACGGCACGGCCAAGTCCGTGCTGAACGTACGAGTAGAGCGCCCCGGCGTCACGGACACTCTTGCTCATCCGCGTGTAGCCGACCGAGAACAGCACGAGCAGAGCGCCGATGAGCAGGAAGTACAGCGGCGCTCCGGAGGTGCCGCTGAAGGTGAACACCAAAGGGACGGCTGCGGCCACGGCAGCGAGCGGGGCAGCAGCCGCGACCACCATGAACACGATCTCCGCGACCTTGAGCTCGCGTCTCAGGGTGGACGTTGGCGAGTGCGTCACGTCGATCTGGGTGGTTTCGTTCACATCGTTTCCTTACTGCGAGGTAGAGAGACCAGTCCCGCCGCAGGCGCCTCCCTTGTCGCGGATGGCCGGGAGGTGAAAAGGTCGGCTGTTTTTTGGACGTTCAGCGCTTGGCGGCGTGCCGGCCCGAGCGGTACCCGAAGACGAGCGTGGGGCCGATGGTGCCGCCTGCGCCCCCGTAGACCATCCCGGTGGCTCCGGCCATGGCATTGCCCGCCGCGTACAGACCGGGAATGACCCGGTCGTCCACGTCCAGTACGGCGCCATCGACGGTGGTAAGCGGACCGCCCTTGGTGCCCAGCGTCGAGGAGAAAACCTCGACGGAGTAATAGGGAGCGGTGTCGACCGGTCCGAGTGTCGCTTGGCGTGACGGATAGTGGGTACGGTCCCCGCACCATCCGTCGTACGCGCTGTCACCGCGCTGGAAGTCGTCGTCGTGTCCGGCGGCGACCAGGTCATTGAACCGGCCGACGGACTTCTCGAGTTCGGCCGCGGGGACACCAGCAAGTTACTGCCGCTGTACCACCAGCAGACGGAGAATCCTCAGCCTTCAGGCCTAGGAGGAGGTCACTTCATCATGAGCTTGGTCTCCAGGAAGGCGGCCATGCCCTCGACATTGCCCTCGCGGCCCAGACCGGACTGCTTGTAGCCGCCGAACGGCTGGGTGACGCACATGCCCCAGGTGTTGATGCCGATCTGACCGGTGCGGATCTGGCGCGCGATCTTCTCGGCGGCGGCATCGTCGGCAGCGTACACCGCACCCGAGAGGCCGTACTCGGTCGAGTTGGCGATGTCGATCGCCTCCTCGATCGTGTCGTACGGCATCACGCAGATGACCGGCCCGAAGATCTCCTCCCGGGCGATCCGCATGTCGCGGGTCACGTCAGCGAAGATCGTCGGCTCGACGTAGTAGCCCTCCTCCAGCCCGGCCGGCACGCCACCACCGGTGGCGAGGCGGGCGCCCTCCTGCTTGCCGATCCCGATGTACTCGAGCACGCGCTGCTGCTGGCGCTCGGCGGCCAGCGGACCGAGCATCACGCCCTCCTCCCGCGGATCGCCGACCTTCAGGCCCTGGTACGCCGCCACCATGGCGCCGACCACCTCCTCCTGCCGGCTGCGGGGCACCAGCACGCGGGTCAGCGCCGCGCAGACCTGGCCCGAGTTGCCAAGACCCGCGAAGACGAGGGTCGGGAGCACGTTCTCGAGCGGGACGTCCTCGGTGAGGATCGCGGCGGACTTGCCGCCGAGCTCGAGGCTGACCCGGCCGATCCGGTCGGCGACCGCCGCCATGATCTTGCGGCCCGCGACCGTACTGCCGGTGAATGACACCTTGTCGACACCGGGGTGCTCGACGAGGTACTGCCCGACCTCGCGGCCGGCCGGCAGCACGTTCACCACACCCGCCGGCAGACCGGCGGCCTCGATCGCCTCGGCCAGCATCATCACGCTCACCGGGCCCTCGGGAGCCGGCTTGAAGGCGACCGTGCAGCCGGCCGCCAGCGCCGGTCCGATCTTGAGCGAACCGGTGGCGACCGGGCCGTTCCACGGGATGATCACGGCTGCGACGCCGATCGGCTCGCGCACCAGCGTGCCGTGGCCGTCCTCCCAGCTGCGCTCCTCCTCGAAGACGAAGCGCTCATGCATCGTCGCGGCGTCTTCCCACATCTTGCGGGCGTTGTCGTGGAACGCTGCCGAGACGACGGCCGGGGCGCCGATCTCGTTGGTGAAGGCCTCGCTCATCGCCGGGATGCGCTTGACGACCTCCTCGCCGATGCGGGCGAGGTAGGTGGCCCGCTCGGCCGGCGACAGCCGTGGCCACGGGCCGTGGTCGAAGGCCTCGCGGGCGGCTGCGACAGCGCGATCGATGTCGGCCTCGGTCGCATCGGGCACGGTCGCGATGACCTTTCCGTTGATCGGCGAGACCACCTCGATCACCCGGTCCGTGGCCGGCTCAACCCAGGCGCCGCCGATGAAGAGCTTGTCATAACTCGGGATTACGCTGCTCTCGCTGAGCGTCGTCATGCCGGTTCCTTGCTTTCTCTGGTTCTCGGGATGGTGCGGGCGCCGGACGCTCAGGCGTCCTGGTAGGTGTGCATGGCGAAGCCGCTGTGCGGCATCAGCTCCATGTCCGCGTTGGCTTCCACGCCCTCGGGCGAGCCGAGGGCGGCGAGCATCGCGTCCTTGCTGTCGAAAGCGAGCGAGGCGACGAGGAAGGCGGCCGGCTCACTGCCGTCGAGGCTCTGAGTGGTGCCCCAGGTGAAGCTGCGCAGACCGGGCATCTTCGCCGCCTTGACCGCGTGGGAGGTCCGGTAGTGCTCCAGGAAGGCCTCGGTGTCGGCGGGCCTGTTGTAGGTCACGACCATGTGGAACATCTATCTCTCCTGAGAGATGGGGGCAGGCGGCGGTGGTCAGGCGAGCTGGAAGCCCGCATAGTCGTCGCTGCGGGAGGCTTCGAGAGCCTTCCCGTACTCGACTATCCCGGCGGCGTACGGCATGAAGAGTTGCGGCTTGCCGGTGACGTTGGCGCCGCGGTACCACGAGCCTGAGTCGCCGTTGGGCCACAGCGTCGTGTTGGCGATCGCCTCGACGGTCTCGACCCACTGCTCCTGGGCCGCCACCTCGGCCTCGATCGTGCGGCGGCCGCTCTCGCGCATGTCACCGAGGAGCCGGGCGATCCACTCGACGTGCTGCTCGATGGCTGTGACCATGTTGGCGAGCACCGACGGGCTGCCGACGTTGGCGACCAGGAGCATGTTCGGGAAGCCGGCGGCCGAGAGGCCCAGGTGGGTCTTCGGGCCCTCGCTCCCCCACAGCTCGCCCAGGTGACGTCCATCGCGACCGCGGATGTCCATCTTCGTCAGGGCGCCAGTGAAGGAGTCGAAGCCGGTAGCGAGCACCAGGGTGTCGAACTCGTGGCTTTCACCGCCAACCAGGCTGAAGCCGTCCTCGGTGAAGGTATCGAGCGGGGTCTCCCGCACGTCGAGGAGGTGGACGTTGGGCTTGTTGAAGGTCTCGTAGTAGTCCGTCGCGACGACCGGACGCTTCGCGCCCAGGGGGTACGTTGTCGGCTTGAGCCGGTCCGCGACCTTCGGGTCCGCGACGATCTCGTCGATCTTCTCGTGCACGAACGAGCAGACCGAGTCGTTGGCCTTCTGATCGACCATCAGGTCGGCGAAGGCGCCGAGGAAGTTGATGCCACCGCCCTCCCAGCGCTCCTGGTAGGTGTCGTGGCGCTCCTGGTCGTCCACCTCGTAGGCCAGCTTCGGGTTGTCGCTGCGGAACACCCCGGCCGGGTGCGCGCGGTTGCGGGCCCGGCGGGCGGCGTACTCGGCCTTGACGGCGTCGAGTTCCCCGTCCGCCAGCGGACGGTTGCGGGTCGGGATGACGAAGTTGGGGGTGCGCTGGACGACGGTGAGGTCGCCGACCAACTCGGCCAGGGCCGGAACGACCTGCGCGCCGGTGGAGCCGGTGCCGACCACCGCGACCTTGCGGCCGGCGAGGTCGACGTCGGCAGGCCAGTCGTAGGTACGCAGGACCTCGCCTTGGAAGCGCTCGATGCCCGGCAGGTCGATCTCCTTGGGGACCGACAGACAGCCGACTGCCATCAGCAGGTACTGGGCGCGATACTCCTGGCCGTTCTCGGCCGTGGCGGTCCAGCGGGCGGCGTCAGCGTCCCAGGTCGCCGCGGTGATACGGGTGTCGAAGTCGATGTCCTTGCGCAGGTCGAAGCGGTCGGCGACGTGCTTGAGGTAGGCGAGGATGTCGCCCTGGGCCGGGTACCTCTCGGACCAGTTCCACTCCTGCTGCAGGTGCTCGTCCCATCCGTAGGAGTAGTCGACGCTCTCGACGTCGCAACGGGCGCCGGGATAGCGGTTCCAGTACCAGGTGCCACCGACTTCGGGGGCTGCCTCCGCGACACGGACGTCAAAGCCGTCCTTGCGGAGCTGATGGAGCAGATACAGGCCGGCGAAGCCGGCTCCGACGACGAGAACGTCGACCTCAGCGGGTCGCGAAGTCATCTCTCCTCCTTGGGTGCATCCGCGGGCCGGAGGTCGCCAGGGGCGGCGGTCGGCACGCGGCGCGGTCGCAAGATGATGAGAACCATATGCATGGTCATGCTGAATTTTGAAGAGCTGAACCAGTAATTCACCGACGGCCCTGGACGCTATTCATGCTCATCATTAACATCGCGGAAACCAGCGACTGCCCAGCCGCCGGACGAAGCGCGACAGCGAGGTACCAAGCAATGGCACTGGACGACGCCACCACGGCATTCCTGACCGAGGCCGCCAAGGCGGGCGGACCGCCCCTGCACGCGATGACCGTGGAGCAGGCCCGCGAGATGAACGCGGGGCTCGACGCCCTCTTCGGCCAGGGCCCGGAGATCGCCCTCGTCAAGGACGTCACCCTGGAGACCGCGGACGGCGGGTCGTTCCCGGTCCGCGTCTTCCGACCTGATGCTCCGAAGGGCGTCATCGTCTACTACCACGGCGGCGGCTGGATGCTCGGCACGCTCAGCGGCTTCGACACGCTGTGCCGTCAGATGGCCGACCGCACGGGCATGACAGTCGTGCTCGTCGAATACCGCAAGGCGCCCGAGGACCGCTTCCCGGCTGCGGCCGACGACGCATGGACCGCGCTGCGGTGGGTCGTCGCCAACCGCCCCGAACTGGCCGACCCGGGCCTGCCGCTGGTCGTCGGCGGCGACTCCGCCGGCGGGAACCTGACCGCCGTCGTGGCCCAGCGCGCGGCGCAGGAGGGCGGCCCCGACATCGACCTGCAGATACTGGTGTACCCGGTCACCGACGCCGACTTCGAGACCGAGACCTACAACGACCCGCAGAACGCCCTGATGCTCACCAAGGAGTCGATGGTGATGTTCTGGGACGCCTATCTCCCCGACGCCGCCGAGCGCAGCAACCCCGCGGCGGCGCCGCTGCGGGGTGACGTCACCGGCACCCCGCAGGCATTGGTGATCCTCGCGGAGCACGACGTGCTGCGTGGAGAAGGGGCGGCGTACGCGGCGAAGCTGCGGGAGGCGGGCATTCCCGTCGAGGAGCACGTGATCCCCGGCCAGATGCACGGCTTCTTCACCTTCCCCAATGTCCTGCCCGGCGCCGCCGCCGGCATGGACCTGGTGGTCGACGCGGTCTCCCGCCTGGGCTGATCTCCGCCCGCTCCTGGTCGCTCCCTCGACCACCTCGCACACACGGAAGTGCCCGACATCTGTTGCTGTCGGGCACTTCGGTGTCGCGCAGGTGATCAGTAGGGCCGGTCGAGCGCCAGGTCGAGGCGGCGCATCCGCAACCGGCCGCCGTCCTCGACGATCTCGAGCTTGTAGACACCCGCCGAGATCAGCCGGATCTCGCCGCCCTCGGTCGCCAGCAGGGTCAGGTAGTGGGTGGTCCGGGTGACGCCGTTCTCGGTGCCGTGGACGACGATCGTCGAATTGCAGTGCCTACGCTGGTCGGACTGCGAATCCAGCGTTTCGGTCATCATCGCCATGATCGCTTCCTTGCCCTCGAAGACGACCGGGTCGCCTTCGGGGAGCGCCATGCGGAACACGGCGCCGTCGGTGAAGCAGTCGGCCAGCGCCGCCACGTCGCCGCTGTCGTAGGCCTGGGAATAGCCGTTGATCAGGTTGTCGATGTCGTTGCGCTCGGGAATGGCGGAACTCCCTTCAAGCTGTTTCTGCCGGTGTGCGGCGCGGTCAGCGGTAGAAGCGGCGCAGCCAGTCGAGGCTGCCGCCGGTGAGCGCCGACGGCCAGTCGGCCGGACGCTCGTCGCCGTAGCAGAGGTTGCGGTTGTCCTGCTTCATCACCGCGGCGTAGGACTCCGCGGGCGCGTAGTACATGTAGGACATCACCCGGTCGGCGATGCGCCAGCCCTGCGGGGTACGGCGGTAGACGTCCTCGTAGCGCAGCGCGACCCACATCGTGGTGCCGTTGCGCACCACTTCGGCGTGGCCCGCGACGACACCGTGCGCCAGGTCCGGGTCGTCGTCGAAGCCGACGATCACGCCGTGGGAGAAGTGGAAGGTCGGCCCGAGCACCGCAAAGCGGCCCTCGTAGGTCGACTCGATCTCGGCCAGGCCGTTGGCGGCGAAGACGCCGTCGGCCGACCCGAGGTGGGCGTCCTCGGCGAAGATGTAGGGCAGGCCGGGGAGGTCTCGCTCGTCCATCGCGAGGAAGTAGAGCAGCACCAGGTCGTCGATCTCGCGGCGGTCTTCGAGCCGCCGGATCCGGGTCTCCAGGTCGGAAGACTGAGTCATGCCGAAACACTCCTTGGTGGTAGGTGGATCTCGGGAAACTTCTCGGGGAACTGGTGATGCGCGGGTCAACCGCCGATGCGCAGCAACCGCCCGCCGTCGGCGACGAGCGCATGTCCGGTGACGTACGACGCCGCGTCGGAGAGCAGCCACAGCACGGCCTCGGCGACCTCCCCGGGATCGCCCAGGCGCGGCAGTACGCCGGCGACGCCGCGCGCGTAGGCGGCCTCGTCGAGTCCGCTCGCGGCCCGGCGAGCAGCGACCATCGGGGTCTCCATCGCGCCCGGGCAGACCGCGTTGACCCGGATGCCGAGCTCGCCGTAGGCGTTGGCCGCCGACTCGGTGAGCGCGATGACCGCGTGCTTGGATGCGGAGTACGCCGGTTTAGCCGGGCCTGCGAGGAACGACTGCACCGAGCCGATGTTGACGACCGCGCCGTGACCTTGACGCACCATCTGCGCCAGCTCGTGGCGCAGGCAGAGCGCGGTGCCGAGCACGTTGACCTCGAGGATCCGGGCGAAGACCGCCGGGTCGAGCTGATGCAGCGGCCGGTCGTCAGGCATCAGCGCCGCGGCGTTGACGGCCAGGTCCAGGCCGCCCCAGGCGCCGACCGCCTGTGCGAGCGCGGCCTCGACCTGGTCGTCGACGGCGATGTCGGCGGGCACCCCGACGGCTTCGCCGCCATCGGCCACCACCGTGGCGGCCGTCTCCTCGGCCCCCTCGGCGTCCCGGTCCACGACCAGGACCCGGGCGCCGGCGGCGCCGAGCCGGAGCGCGATCGCGCGTCCCAGACCGGAGGCGCCGCCGGTGACCAGCGCGGAGGAACCGGCCAGCCCGGAGTAGCTGCTCATCCCCGGATCAGCCCTGCTCGGCCGGCGGCTCGCCGAGGAGCTCGGCCAGCACCTCGTCGGTGTGCTGGCCGATCCGATCGACGCCCGGATACTCCGGGCCGTCGTAGCCGCCGACGTGGAGGATGGGTCCGGGCACGAGCGTCTTGTCGCCCAGCACCGTGCCGAGCAGCGGGCGCAGGGTCCGCTCGAGGAAGTGCGGGTCGGCTGCGATGTCGCTGGAGTCGTTGATCGCCGCGCCGACGACCTCGTACTCGTCGAGGATGGCCAGCGCCTCGTCGCGTGGCATCGAGGCGACCCAGTCGCGCACGATCCCCTGCAGCTCCTCGTTGTTTGCCATCCGGGCGGCGTTGGTGGCGTAACGCGGGTCGGTCTTCATCTCCGGGCGGCCCATCGCGTCGAAGAGGCGCATGGCGATGTTCTGCGCCGAAGCCGCGATCGAGAGCCAGCGGCCGTCGGCGGCCTCGTAGATGCCGCGCGGGCTGGCCGCACCCGAGGTGTTGCCCTCTCGCTGCGAGATGTACGAGGTCACGGAGTAGCGCAGCACCGCGTCACCGAGGATGAACATCAGCGGCTCGTACAGCGACACGTCGATCTCGCGGCCACGGCCGGTGCGCTCGCGCTCGAAGAGCGCCATCGCCGTGCCGTATGCCGCCGAGATGCCTGCTATGGAGTCGGCGAAGCCGAACGGCGGCGCGGTGGGCGGGGTCTCGGGCCAGCCGTTGAGGAAGGCATACCCGCTCACGGCTTCGGCGATGGTGCCGAAGCCGGGACGCTCACGGTACGGCCCGCTCTGTCCGAAGCCGCTCACCCGGACGAGGATGATGCGGTCGTTCAGCGCGCGCAGGTCCTCGTAGCCCAGGCCCCACTTCTCCAGGCGTCCGGGGCGGAAGGACTCCACGACGACGTCGACCTGCTCGACGAGGCGCTTCACCAGCGCGCGGCCCTCGTCGGTGCGCAGGTCAACCGCGACCGAACGCTTGCCGGCGTTGAGCCGGGCGTAGCCGATCGAGAGGCCTTCGTGCTGCGGCTGCCACTGCCGCGCCGTGTCGCCGTGGGTGGGGTCCTCCACCTTGATGATGTCGGCGCCGAAGTCGCGCAGCATCCGTCCGGCCGTCGGGGCGGCGTACATGTTGCCGAGCTCGAGCACCCTGATGCCGGCGAGCGGGCCCGCTGCCTTCTTCATCTCAACGCCCTTTCGTCAGTAGCTGCGCGGCAGGCCGAGCACGTGCTCGGCGATGTAGTTGAGGACCATCTCCTGGCTGATCGGCGCGATCCGGTTCAGCCGCGCCTCCCGGAAGTACCGCTCGACGTGGTACTCCTTCGCGTAGCCGTAGCCGCCGTGCACGTTGATCGCCACATCGGCCGCGTTGAACCCGGCCTCGGAGGCGAGGTACTTCGCCTCGTTCGCCTCGCGGCCGCAGGGCAGGCCCTGGTCGACCATCCATGCGGCCTTGTCGCAGATCGCGGTCGCGGCGTCGAGCCGGATGCGCGCCTCGGCGAGCTGACCGGAGATGAGTTGGTTCTTGCCGATCGGCCGGCCGAAGACGACACGCTCGTTCGCGTACGCCGTCGCGCGGCGCAGGGCGGCCTCGCCCAGGCCCAGCGCGGCGTTGGCGGAGATGACCCGCTCGGCGTTGAGGCCGCTGAGGATGACCTTGAAGCCCTCGCCGACCTCGCCGATGACGTCTTCGTCGGCGACGAAGAGGTCCTCGATGAAGAGCTCGTTGGTGTCCACGGCGTTGCGACCGAGCTTGGGGATGCGCCGGATGCGCACGTGCTCGGGGTCGAGCGTGGCGAACATCAGGGTCAGGCCGCGGTACGCCTTGCCCTCGCGGGGAGAGGTGCGGACAAGCAGGAACATCCGCTCGGCCACCTGGGCCTTGCTGATGAAGACCTTCTTGCCCGTCACCCGCCAGCCGCCCTCCACCTTGGTGGCGCGGGTGGTCAGGTTGAGCGTGTCGGTGCCGGCGTCGGGCTCGGTGACCGCGAAGCAGACGTGCAGGTCACCGCTGACCGCGCGGGGCAGGAAACGCTGCTTGAGGTCCTCCGAGCCGTGCTTGATGAGCGGCTCGAACCCGAAGATGCCGATGTGGACGGACGTGCAGCCGCCCATGCCCGCGCCCGAGGCGGAGATCTCCCGCTCCACGATCGCGGCCTCGCGGACGCCGAGCCCGCCGCCGCCGTACTCCTCGGGAATGGTCAGGCCGAGCCAGCCGGCATCGGCGACGGCCTTGTAGAACTCCCAGGGGAACTCGTGCTCCTCGTCATGACGCATCCAGTAGTCGTCGTCGAACTTCGCGCACATGGCGCGCACGCCCTCGCGGATGGCGTCGTGCGTGTCGTTGGAGCTCCAGTCCATGGCCTTGTCCTTGTTTCTTGTGGGGTCTGCTGTCAGCTGTGTCCGGCCAGGACTTAGCGGCCGGTCCATACCGGGGATCGCTTCTCGGCGAAGGCCCGTGCGCCCTCCTGGGCGTCGGCGGACTTCCTGACCGGGTCGACGTGCTCCTCCTGGCGGGCGAAGGCCTCCTCCAACGGCCAGTCCGCGGAGTCGACGATGACGCGCTTGGACGCGGCCAGGGCGAGCGGGGCGTTGGCCCCGATCTCGGCGGCCAGTTCGAGCGCGGCGTCGAGCGCCTCGCCGGGCTCGACCAGACGGCCGACCAGACCCGCCGCGGCTGCCTCGGTGGCCGGCCACATCCGGCCGGTCAGCACCAGCTCCATCGCCAGGTGGTAGGGGATCCGGCGCGGGAGGCGGAAGAGCCCGCCGGCCGCGGCCGTCAGCCCACGCTTGACCTCGGGCAGGCCGAAATTGGCGGTACGCGCGGCGACCACCAGGTCGCACGCGAGGACGATCTCGAAGCCTCCGGCCAGGGCGTAGCCCTCGACGGCCGCGATGAGCGGCTTGCGCGGCGGCTGCTGGACGATACCGGCGAAGCCACGGCCCTCGACGACGGGGCGGCGTCCGGCCGCGAAGTCCTTGAGGTCCATACCTGCGCAGAAGGTGCCGCCGGCGCCGGTGAGCACCCCGACGCTGAGGGTCGGATCGCTGTCGAGCTCGTCGAGTGCGGCCGCGATCGCCTCCGCGAGGGAGAGGCTCATCGCGTTGCGCGCCTGAGGCCGGTTGAACTGCAGCACCAGCACCGGGCCATGCCGCTCGACGAGGAGCTCGTCGGTGGCGGTGGAAGAGGTCGTCTCGGTCATGGCGCTCACCTCGGCGTCATCCGGAGGGCACCGTCGAGACGGATGACCTCACCGTTGAGGTAGGGGTTGGCGACGATGTGGGTCGCGAGCGCCCCGAACTCGTCGGGCCGGCCGAGCCGGCGCGGATGCGGAATGTCGTCGCCGAGCGTCGCGCGGGCCTTCTCGGGCACGCCGGCCAGGATCGCGGTGTCGAAGACACCCGGCGCGATCGAGACGACGCGGACCTGCTTGCTCGCGAGATCGCGGGCGGCCACCAGCGTCATGCCGATGATGCCCGCCTTCGAGGAGGCGTACGGCGTCTGGCCGATCCGCCCCTCGAAGCCGGCCGCCGAGGCGGTGAGGACCACGACGCCGCGCTCGCCCTCGATCTCCTCGAGCCGCGCCATCCGGGCCGCGGCGAGGCGGAGCACGTTGAAGCTGCCGACCAGGTTGACGCGCACGACCTGCTCGTAGAAGTCCAGCGAGGCAGGCTCGCCGTCCTTGCCCACGATGCGCATCGTGCCGCCGCGACCGGCGCAGTGCACCACGCCCCGCAGCTCGCCCAGCCGCTCGGCGGCGTCCAGCGCGGCCTCGACGGCGGCCGTGTCCGTGACGTCGGCGGGCGCGAAGGCGGTGCGCTCCCCCAGTTCGGCGGCGACCTGCTCACCCGCCGAGGTCGGCAGGTCGAGCAGTACGACGTTGCCGCCGTCCTTCAGCAGTCGCTTCGCGGTCGCCAGGCCGAGCCCCGAGGCCCCTCCGGTGACGACGAAGGAGTTCCCTTCGATCTTCACTCTCGTCAGATCCTTTCGATGATGGTGGCGTTGGCCATGCCACCGGCTTCACACATGGTCTGCAGGCCCCACGTCAGGTCACGTTCCTCGAGCGTGGCCAGCAGGGTGGTCATCAGGCGGGCGCCCGAGGCACCGAGCGGATGACCCAGGGCGATGGCGCCGCCGCGGACGTTGACCTTCTCCTCGGGGACCTTCAGCTCCCGGGCCCAGGCGAGCGGCACTGGGGCGAATGCCTCGTTCACCTCGAACAGGTCGATGTCGGCGAGCGACATACCGGCACGGTCGAGCACCTTCCGGGTCGCCGGTATCGGTGCGGCGAGCATCAGCATCGGGTCATCGGCGACCTGGGAGAACGCGTGCAACCGGGCCCGCGGGCGCAGGCCGTGCGCCCGGGCGGCCTCCTCGCTCATCACCAGCACCGCAGCGGCGCCGTCGGTGATCTGGGAGCTGTTACCCGCAGTGATCTTGAAGTCGAGCCGCGGGAAACGGCTCTCGGCTTCGGGGCTGCGGAAGGAGGGAGCCAGACCGGCCAGCTTCTCGACGCTCGACCCGACCCGGATCGTCTCGTCGGCGCGGAACTCACCCGCCGGCGTGGTGATCGGCACGATCTCGGAGTCGAACAGGCCCGCGGCGGCCGCCTCGCCGGCGAGGCGG
>NZ_MUBM01000369.1 GCF_002154505.1 Streptomyces carpinensis
GCCGCGAGCAACCCGGAGAAGGCCAAGGCCTCCTGACCCCTCCAGGTCACCGAACCATCCGAAGGACCTTCCGCCATCCGTGGTGCGGGAGGTCCTTCGGCGTGTTTGGACGGGGCCGTAGCCGGGCCGGACCCGGGCGGCACGGGCCGCTCCCGCACCCAACTGCATGGCCGCTACAACTGTTTTGCCCAGTCGTAACCCGCTTGCGGGACTGCGCAAGGGGCCTCCTGGTGTTTACGTGGTGGATGACATTCCGGCGTTCGCCGTCACGGAGGTGTGCACCATGCCCGACGCCGCGCTGCGGCTCACAGGACTGCTCGAACAGCTACTGGGTACCCCGCTACCGGTGCGCATCCGCGCCTGGGACGGTTCGGAGTCGGGGCCGCCCGGGGCGCCGACGCTGGTCGTACGCAACCGCCGCGCGCTGCGCCGGTTGCTGTTCAAGCCGGGCGAACTCGGCCTGGCCCGCGCCTGGGTGGCCGGGGACCTGACCATCGACGGGGACCTCTACACCGCCCTGGGCCTGCTCTCCGGCCTGGTCTGGGAGCGCGGGGAGGACGCCCGCGGCCTCGTGGGGACGCTGCGCGATCCGGAGGCGCGCACCGCCGCCCTGGGCCTGCTGAAGCTGGCCGGCCCGCCGCTGCCGCCCGCCCCGCCCCCCGAGGAGG
>NZ_MUBM01000037.1 GCF_002154505.1 Streptomyces carpinensis
GGTCCTCGACCACCGACTTGATGTCCAGCACCTTGGGGGCGGCGAGGGTGGCTCCCTCGGGGAGCTTGAGGTCGGGGTCGTTCGGGTCGACCTTCACGGGAGCGGAGGCGGAGGGCTCCGTGCCCGGCGGTTCACTGGGACCACCGTCGGCCTGAGCCGCCACGGCACCGTAGAGATTCGCGGCGACGAGGAAAGAGGTGGCGGTGAGGGCCAGGGTGAGGCGGGGGTGGGGGCGGGTTCGAGTCCGGGTGTGGGTCATGGTGGGCCGCCTCACCCGGAGATCTTGATGGTGCCGCTGGAGAAGGTGGGGACTTGGATGGACACGTCCGTCGTCCCCGCGGGGGGAGATGGGAATTGCATGAAGACAGGGAGCGTCTGCCCCGCTTCCATGTTGCCTAGACCAGTCGTTGTCAGCGGCCGACCTTCTGTGTCCCGCAGCACGTAGTAGCGCTTCTTCCCTTTGGAGTCCACGAGGGTGGCACCACCCAGGGAGGGGCCGTTCTTGATGATCTCGGTCTCGTTGCCGCTCGTCTGAGGCGGAACAACCACGGACTTGGCACTATCGTTCTTGAGTGTCCCGTTGACAGTGACGAACCCACCCGAGTCGCGCTGAGCAGAGGTGATCTGGAGAAGCAGTCCGTCCTGGCCTCGCAGCTCGGCCAAAGGCGTCTGAGACTCACCTTCCTGAGCGCTCGGATTAGATCCACTGCTCTTCGAGACCGACGTCGAGGTGTCCGGTTTCTTGTCGTCAGCACCACCCCCGCCGCAGCCGGCCACACCGACGGCCAGACCGGCCGCAACGGTCAACGCGACCATCCCCCTGCGGGCCTTCGCAGTGAACCGAATGCTCATCACTCTGCTTCCTTCATCACTTGTCGTTCGCTTGTCAGTCGGCCAGGTGGACGTCGAAGAGGTCCTGGGGCTTCGGCAGATCGGTGAGATCTCTCGGGTCCAAGTCCCAATACCTGTTGTTCTCGCAAGTGAGGCGTGGCAGCACATCGTGCCCGGCGTTCGACGGCAAGGGCTTGAAGGTGCAGAGCGGCTTGATCACGGCCCTGGCGTGCGCCTTCGACCGCCTGCTCTCCGTGATGGGGACGACCGACTTGCCCATGGTCTTGTTCGTCTCGACTGTGACCGTGTAGCTCAGGAAGCCCGGTCGGCAACCCCCGGCCAAGACGTGGGCGTCGTTCTGCTGGGCAAGCTCCTGCGCCCGCCGGCACGAGGGTCGGAGCCCCTCACCGTCACCATCGAAGATCTGCTGCCACTTGGTCGAGTCGAGTACGGCCTTCGTCCACTCGCCCGCCAACTGGTCTCGTGTGTCCTGGGCCGCCGCGAGCGCCGCGGCGTCGGCCGCCGTCTGGGCACCACCGCGGTTCACCGTTGCCTGACCGACAGCGAAATAAGCGAGCGCAAGAAAGAGCAGGCCCCCCACCACCGTGATGTAGATGGGGAAGGCCTGCCCTGCGTCGCCGTAGCGCCGCGGTCGCGTCAATTGCCGACCTTGCCGATCAGCCCAGTGATCTTGCCCAGAATCGTCTGACCGATGCTGGTACCCGTGATCGCCAGCACGATCGCCACCACCACCGCGATGATGCCCAGGTACTCGACCGCGGTCTGCCCCCTGTCGCGGGCGCGGCGCTGCATCGCCTCGACCGTCGTGTTCTTCCAGCCGTTCACGCGGACCTTGGTCGCCACCGCGGTCTTCAGCATCAGGTCGCTCATGGTGTTCCCCTCCGGGTCGAGTCTCGGTGCCGCTTGCGACACCGGAAAGGTAGGGCGGAACACCGCTGCGGCCAGAGGGTCCCAGGGCCCATTCCCGGGCCCAAAGAGAGACCCAGCCGCTCCTCCCCCGTACCGTCGTCATCTCAGGTCACCTCAGCCCTCGTGGCGACGGGTCCGGGGCCGTGCCGAGCCACTTCGCGGCGGCCTCGGAACGGCTGGTGCTGTGGAGCTTGGCGAAGATGCGGTTGATGTGGTTCTTGACGGTCTTTTCGCTGATGAAGCAGGTGGCGGCGATCTGCTGATTGGTCATCCCGGACGCGATGAGGTCCATGATCTCCGCCTCCCTCGCGCTGAGTTGGAACCTCGACCTGTCGACGGCAGGCGGGCGTCCACCTGTCCACCCAGACGATGACTGTCCCATATCCGGTTGCACTTGCGAAAGGTTTTCCGCAGAAATAGTGGTCGCGCCGGGTGTTGGGGATCCGTTGCCGTGTGCAGTCGCACCTCCCAGACCCTCGGGGAGGGGGCTGCCCGGCCGGCCCTGGCGCAGCTGGGCCAGCAGCGCTCCCGCCGCCGTCGGGGTGAAGTGGGGCCTGCCCTCCTTGATGTCACGTACCGCGTCCACCAACTGGTCCGCCGTGAACTCGCCGTGGACCAGGTAGCCGCCCGCGCCCCGGCGCAGGGCCTCCTGGACGATCCCGGACTCGCGGCTGTAGGTGAGCATCAGGACCGGGGCGATCTGTACCAGGTACGGCAGCGCGGAGATGCCGTCCACACCGGGCATGCGGACGTCGAGCAGGACGACGTCCGGGCGGTGCTGGTGGGCGGCCTCCCAGGCCGCCCGGCCGTCCGCCGCCTCGGCGACCACCGCGATGTCCGCGCGGCCGGAGAGCAGGGCCGTCAGACCGGCTCGGACCACCGGGTTGTCGTCCGCCACGACGACCCGCAGGGGCGCGGACGGTGTCGCCGGCGGAAAGCTCGCGAAGGGGTTCGGCGTCGGATCCTGCATCGGCGGCCTCCTCTCAGGTCGTGGGCGTGTTGGTCGCCGTGGCTGCCGGAGTCGCCGGTGTCGTCAGGGCGCCCACCGGAAGTTCCAGGCGGACCTCCGTGCCCTTGGGGTGGCTGCCACGGCCGATGCGGATGCGGGCGCCCACCGAGGCGGCGCGCTCGACCATGCCGACCAGGCCGAAGTGACCCGTTCGGCGCAGTTGTTCCAGCGTGGTGCCGGGGGGCAGGCCCCTGCCGTCGTCGTGGACGCTGATGCGCAGCAGGTCGCCGTGGACGCCCGCCTGCACGTCGACCCGGGAAGGGGCCGCGTGGCGGTGGGCGTTCTCCATCGCTTCCGAGGCGATGGTCAGGAGCTGGCGGGCCACGGCCGGCGGGATGGGCGGTACGCCGGGCGCGCCCGTCGGGCGGTAGACGGCGGGCAGACCGGTCCGGGTGCTGAAGTCGCGGGTCCGGGCGGCCAGTTCGACCAGGACGTCCGTGCCCTGCGTCGGGTCGTGCTCACGACGCAGGTCGGTCAGCAGTTCGCGGGCCTCCGCGGCGGCCCGGCGGGCCGAGCGGGCGACCAGTTCGGCCTGCTGTTTCACGAGGGCGGGGTCCATGCGGTCGGCGCCCGCGGAGCCCGCCAGTCCGTCGGCGGCCAGCGCCACGCCGTGCAGGGTCTTCGCCACCGAGTCGTGCATCTCGCGTGCCAGGCGGGCCCGTTCTGCGCCGACCGCCTCCGTGACCGCGAGGCGGGCCTGGACGGTGTTCAGGGCACGGGTGGCCTCGCCGAAGCGGAGGAGCAGGGTGCGCTGGGTGGCGCCGGCCGCGCCCGCGATGAGGCACAGGCCGGGGAACAGGGCGGACTGGGCCAGGTTGGCGTGCAGCTCCCTGGAGCTCGCGTAGACGACGAGCAGGATCAGCGACTGGAGCGAGGCGAAGATGGCCGCTCCGCGCCAGCTGTAGACGAGGCCGGCCAGGAGCGGTGTGCAGACGCTGACGTAGGCCAGGGTGCTGTCCGGGCCCGCCGCGATCAGCAGGAGCGAACCGAAGAGGGTGTCCAGGGCCAGGAGGGTGGGATGGCGCAGCAGGAGGGGGCCGAAGCGCTCCCAGTCCCTGAAGAGGACGTAGGAGCCCATGAAGGTGACGACGACGGCGGCGCCGACCAGGCGGGTGGCGAGGCCGGGGGCGGCGTGGACCAGGGCGGCGGGGGCCGAGAGGGCGATCATCGCCAGGCGGAAGGCGAAGACGTGCCGGCACATCGCCTGAAGCGCGCTGATCTGGATCTTCTCGGGGGCGAGGCCCTGCGGAGGCTGCTGTGCCGTCGCTTCGGGAGCGAGACCCTGCGGGGACTGCTGTGCCGTCGATGCGGCTTCGGCGTCGGCCGGGTGCTCGTTCCCGTGTGCGCCACCCGTGCGGCTTTCGGCGCCGGGCGCCGGTGGGCCCTGTCGGACGTCCTCGCCTTCGGCGGCTCTCGGTACCCGCGCTCGGCCCGTACGCCCCTGCCTCGGCACTCCCGGACGCGGCACCCCGGGCAGCGGCACCCCGGTGCCCTCCGCCGGTTCCCAGCCCGGTGGCAGCGCCGGTGTCACCGAGGTCACCGGGATGTCCAGTGCGCCGGTGCGGACGTGGGCCGGCAGGACCGTGCCCGCCGGGGGTGTCGTGATCTCGGGGGACCTGGGGCGGCGGCGCAGCAGGCCCGTGCGTTCCGTCCGTTCTGTGCGTTCTGTGCGTTCCTCCGTGGTCGTCATGGGTGTCCTCGCCCCCTTCTACTTGCCCGTGACGGAGCTGAAGTCCACGCCGGAACCCAGGAGCAGGCCCGCGCCGAGGAGGATCATCGTGGCCGGGACCATGAAGGTGGTGATCATCATGGTGGCCTTGGGGACCGCGCGGGCGGCCTTGCGGCGGGCGTTCTGCGCGTCGGTGCGGCGCATGTCCTTGGCGAGGGAGACCAGGGTGTCCACGATGGGCGCGCCCAGTTCCTCACCCTGCTGGAGCGCCGTCACGAACATCGCGACCTGCTCGGAGTCGTTCCTGCGCCGCAGCTCCGCGAAGGCCTGGCGGCGGCTCATGCCGAGGTCCATCTGGCGGAGCGTGATGCGCAGTTCGTCCGCCCAGGGGCCCTCGTACTTGGAGGCCACCCGGTCCAGGGCCTGGCGGAAGCCCAGGCCGGCGCTGACCACGACCGCCAGCACGTCGAGGAAGTCCGGCAGGGTCCGTTCGATGACGTCCTTGCGGATGCGGATGGCCGACCAGATGCCGACCTCCGTCCAGAACGCGCCGAAGGCGAAGAGGATCAGCATTACGAAGAACTGGCCGCGCATCAGGAACACCAGGCCGCCGACGCCACCGAGGAAGCCGTACACCGCCCGCCGGGCCGCGTAGCGGTCGATCGTCAGGCCGCCCGGGTTGCCCGCCAGGTCGATCCTGCGGCGGTACTTGGCCACCAGCTTGGGGCCCATCAGGCGCAGTACGGCGGGGGCGTAGCGCATGCCGAGGCGGTCGACCAGGGAGTCCACCGCGCCGGTGCGGGTCGAGCCGACCTCCAGGGCCAGCGCCAGGTCGCTGGGCAGCCTGGCGTCCGCCCGGTACATACGGATGCCGGCGAAGACACCCCAGACGCTGAGGCCCATCACCAGTGCGAGCAGCAGTGCCATCCCTGCGTCCCCTCCTTCCGTGAGTCGTTCACAGTCCGAACGCTCAGACGTCGATGCGGGACAGACGGCGGATGAGGATGAAGCCGACCGCGTACAGCGCGAACGCGATGATCACCGCGCCCTGGCCGACCGGGGAGCCCGTCATCCGGTCCAGCGCGCCCGCCTTGACGCCGTTCATGAGGAACAGCGCACCGACGCCCAGGACGGGGACGGCGTACGAGGTCATGTTGACCTGGGAGAGCTGGGTGCGGACCTCCCGGCGGGTCTCCTTGCGTTCCTCCAGGGTCTCGGTGAGGTTCCGCAGGGCGCTGACCACCTGGCCGCCCGCCCGGTTCGACAGCACCAGCGTGGTGACCAGGACGACCAGCTCGCGGGAGGTGAGGCGATCGGCCAGCTCGCCCAGCGCGTCGTCCATCGAGGCGCCCAGCGCCAGCTGGTGGGCCACCTTGCCCAGTTCCTCACCGGCCGGTGCCTCCAGCTCCTCGGCGGCCATGCCGATGGCGGTGCGCAGGGCGAGGCCGGCCTGGGTGGCGTTGGCCAGGATGCGGGCCAGTTCTGGGAGCTGGTTGATGAACTTCTCGATGCGTCTCTGGCGCTGCCAGCTGAGGAACTGCATCGCCGCCCAGATGCCCAGCAGGCCGGCGAGCGGGCCGAAGAAGGGGGCCAGGGCGGCCTGGCCGATCAGCCAGAGGGCGGCCACCGTGGCGAGCATGTAGGCGAAGAACTCGCCCGGAGTGACGTCCAGGCCGGTCGCGGCCAGCCTCAGTTCCAGCTTGCGTCCCAGCTGGGTGCGGCGCAGTCGGCGGTCCAGGTTGCGGAAGCGGCGCCGGCGGCCCACCGTGACCTGGCCGGTCTGGGACAACCGGTCGACGAGTGCCGCCCGCTGGGCCCTGCCCATGGTGTAGGCGTGCAGGCCCACGACGGCCAGGACGCAGGTCAGCAGGGTGACGCCGGTGGTGAGGGTGACGAGGGTGCTCAGATCCATGGGGACGGTTCCTACCTGCCTACCTGGCTTCTCGGGTGGCCAACTGGTCTGCGGACTGGGCGACGCCGAAGGCCTGGGGAATGGGCTGGCTCGCCATGTAGAGGCGGTCGGCGGTGCGGCGTGGCAGCGGGTGGTACTCGAACGCGCCGTAGATCCGGCCGTCGGCCGCCATCGGCTGGGCGGCGAAGCGGGCCACGGTCGCCAGCCGGTACGGTTCGCTGCCGTGGCTGTCGAGCACGGCGATCTCGGTGACCCTGCGGGCGCCGTCGGCGAAGCGGGTGAGCTGGACGAGCACGTCGACGGCGCTGTTGATCTGGTCGTGCAGCGCGACGAACGGCACCTCGACGTCGGACATGGAGGCGAGGGTCTGCAGGCGCATCAGCGCGTCCTCGGCGCTGTTGGCGTGCACGGTGGCGAGGGAGCCGTCGTGACCGGTCGACATCGCCTGGAGCATGTCCAGCGACTCGCCGCCGCGGACCTCACCGACGACGATGCGGTCGGGGCGCATGCGCAGCGAGTTGCGCACCAGGTCGCGAATGGTGATCTGGCCCCGGCCCTCGACGTTCGGCGGACGGGACTCCAGCCGGATCACATGCGACTGCTGGAGCTGGAGCTCGGCGGAGTCCTCGATGGTGATGATGCGCTCCCCTTCGGGGATCAGCCCCGACAGCGCGTTGAGCAGGGTCGTCTTTCCGGTGCCGGTGGCGCCCGAGACGATGATGTTGAACTTCGCCTGCACCAGCCCGGCCAGCAGGAACAGCATGTGCTCGTCGAGCGAGCCGAAGCCGATCAGCTCCTGGAGGGTGAAGGAGCGCGGGAAGCGGCGGATGGTGAGGGTGGGGCCGGTGAGCGACAGCGGCGGGATGATCACGTTGACGCGCTCGCCGGACGGTAGACGGGCGTCGACCATCGGGTTCGACTCGTCCACGCGCCGGTTGACCGTCGAGACGATCCGCTCGATCGTCTGCATCAGCTGGTCGTTGGAGGCGAAACGGAGCGGGAGCTGTTCGACCCGGCCGCCGCGCTCCACGAAGATCGCGTCGGGGCCGTTCACCATGATCTCGGTGATGGAGGCGTCCTCGAGGAGCGGTTCGAGGATGCCGAGGCCGAGCGCCTCGTCGACCACCCGGCGGATCAGCTGCGAGCGCTCCACGGTCGACAGCACCGGGCCCTCCCGGCTGATGATGTGCCCGAGCACCCGTTCCAGCCGCGCCCGCCGCTCGGCGGCGGCCAGCGAGCTCATCTCCGCGAGGTCGATCTCCTCCAGCAGCTTCGCCCGGTAGGAGGCGACCAGATGACCGTCCTCGCCCCGGCCGGCGTGCTCTTCGGGGGAGTTGATACGTGCGCGGAGGCTCATGGGGGGGGGTGCTCCTCGTCCTCGTTCAGTGGTCGAGCGGCATGGTGGCGGTCTTGTGGGCCTGGCCGAAGTTCCAGCCGGGAACGATCGAGGGGATGTCGACGTCGGCGGTGACGGTGACGTCTTTGTCGCCGTACGACGCGGGGCAGTTCGTGCCGTCCGCCAGCCAGCTGCTGACCGCCTCCGCACAGGCCTGTCTTGAGTCCTGCCGCAGCGAGGCCGCGCGTGCCCCGGCGCGAGCCGCCGTCCCCGCCTGCTGCGCCGTGTAGGCGATCAGGCCGATCTGTATGACGGCCACCGCGACCAGCATCAGGATCGGGATGAACCCCAGGTACTCGATGGCGACTTGACCGTGGTCGCGCTTCCTGCGTCTGCGGTCGTACGGCATGTCAGTTCGTCACCTCCTCCACGGCACCTGCGTGACCGTGGACGGTGATGGGGAAGTCGATCGTTCCCGGGAAGAGAACGGGCACCTTCAGGTCGACATCGGCCGTGACGTACCCACCGCTCGTGTTGCAGCCCACCTCGGCCCCGCTCCGCCACGCGTCCGAGAGCTTGTCCAGCCCGGCCTGTCGACAGGCGGCACTCCTGTTGCCGGGAGCCGTCGCCGTCCCCGCCCGCACCGCCTCGTCCGCAGCGTTCCCCGCGAGCGTGTACGTGTATCCCAGCAGCACGCACTGCCACAGCAGCACCAGCGTGATGATGATGGTCGGCGCCATGCCCAGGAACTCGATGGCGACCTGCCCGCTGTCCGAGCGGAGCCGCTCGACCGCGCGCCCGCTCATCCCCCGGCGTCCCTTCATCCCCCCGCCTCCCTGCGCCGCCGGAAACTCACCGACCCCCGGTCGCCCCGCAGCCGGCCGCCGCCCTTCCGTTCGCCCTCGGGCGCCTTGACGATCCCGAGTTCGCCCGCGAGACCCCACAGCGCCTGCTTGACCGTGCTCTTGTTGTCCAGCTCGTGGATGCGGCCGGCGTCGACCGCGCCCTGGAGTTCCTTGAAGTTCGCGGGGATCGCCGTGCCCGCCACCGCCGTTCCGGTGATCTTCTGGATGAGCGGCGGCTGGATCTCCGTACCGCGGGTGTGGCGGTTGACCACGATCGTCGTCTCCTCGGCCTTGCGGATCTGCAGCCGGTCCCACATCCGCACCGTCCGTTTGGCGGCGCGCACCGCGACCACGTCCGGGGTGGTGACGAGCAGCGCGGTGTCGGCCATTTCCACGGCGGCCGCGCTCGCGCCGCTCAACTGGGCGCCGCAGTCCAGGACGACGACCTCGTAGCGGGAGCGCAGCGCGCTGACGACCTGGCGGGCCGCGCGGTCGGTGACCTCCTCACCGCGTTCGCCCTCGCCGGGGGCGAGCAGCAGGGCCACGCCGGTGTCGTGGCGGAAGACGGCGTCGGCCAGGACGCGCGGGGAGATGTCGGTGATGCCGGCCAGGTCCACGACCGAGCGGCGGAACTGGACGTCCAGGTAGGAGGCGATGTCACCGGCCTGGAGGTCCATGTCGACCAGGGCGGTGCTGTGTCCGGAGGCCTGTGCGGCCAGCGCCAACTGGATGGCCGTCAGGGTGGCCCCCACGCCGCCCTTGGCGCCGCTCACCGTCACCGCCCGCCCGCCGACTCCGGTGAACACGTCGCCGCCGTGCCCGAGATGGCGCCGTACGCCGACCGACCACTGAGCCACCGCCTGCACCCGGTTGACCAGCTCCTCGTAGCTCAGCGGGAGCGCCACCAGGCCTCGCGCGCCGGAGTCCATGGCGGCCGAGAACAGGCCGGGACTGGCGTCGGAGGTGATGAGGATGACGCCGACGGCGGGGAAGCGCAGCGCCACCTCGCGGATCAGTTCCAGGGCCGGTACCGGGCCGATCCGCTCGTGCACCACCACGACCTCGGGCAGCTCGTCCACGGATTCGGCGGCCAGGCGCGCGAGGGTGTCGATCAGCTGGGTGGAGTCGGCGACCGGGGTCACCGGCTCCGCGTCGGGGAGCTGGCTGAGCAGTGTCGTGATGGACCGGACCGCGTCCGCGTCGCCGACTGCCGGGAGGATCCTGGTGGGCATCCGTGCGGGCCTCTCACTTGTCGTTCGCGAGTTCGTAGGTCCGGTCCTTGGCCGGGACGCTGGTGTCGCTGCCGGGCGCGACCAGCGCGAGCCTGACCCGCTGGGCGAAGGACTCGGCGTAGGTGATGCGCTGGGCGTCGATCGTGGAGAGCGCGAAGGTGATGGGGACGGTCTCGGTGGACTGCTGGTTCTTGTTGTCGGCGTTCGGGTCCAGCGCGGTGATCTCGCCCACGTCGAGGACCTTGGCGTTGGTTACGATGATCTTGGACTGAGCGGGGTCACCCTCACGCTGTCCGGGGAAAGTGGCGTACACGTTGACCGTGGAGCCCGGCGTGATCTTGCCTGCCACGCCGGTCGCCGCATCGATCATGATGGCGACCTCCTGCTGCCCCGGCTGCAGGGCGGGCTGGTTCACCACCATGTCGCTCTGCAGCAGAGAACCGTGCCGGAGCGTGGTGACCGCGATCTTGCCCTGGATCTGGGCGAGGTCGGTGACGGCGTTGGGCGACAGCCACCGCTTGGGCATCTTGATCTTCTCGAACTGACTCGGGTTCAGCGGCGTGTACGGCCTCACATCACTCTTGAGCTGGTACGCGGTGACCTCGGGGCCGACCTTGGACTTGACGTCGCTGATCACGGAGAGCACGCCCGCGAACGCGCCGAGGGCGCAGATGACGGACAGGAGCAGGAGTATCACGCCGCGGCGCTGACGGGAGTTCATGGACCGTGCAACCTCATTGGGGGATATCGGTCGAGCGGGGTCGGATGGAGGTGGCGGTGACGGCGGCGGTTCAGGCTCACCCTGGGGACGCGTGGCCCTCGTGGACGGGCCTGTCGTGGCCCGGCGGAGTGGCGGAGCAGAAGACGCAGCGGTCCCCGATGACGTCGATGCCGCACCAGTGGCACACGCTCTGGCGCACCGAGGTGACCAGCTGGTACAGAACGGACAGGTCGGGCAGGTAGGTGCAGAACTCGACCAGCTTGCCCGTCCCCCACCAGGCGACGGACTCGGCCGGGAGGACGGCCTCGCGCAGCCCGAGCACGTTCCAGGCCGGGGCGAGTGAGGCGGTGACCCAGTCGGACTGGAGCTGGCCCCTGGCGACGAGCATCCAGGTACCGAAGTCCGGTCCGGCCAGCGCGGCTTCGGGACCGATCCGCACCAGTTGCGGCTCCGGATGGGCGATCACGCCGAACTGGCTGCCCGGCACCCAGGACTTGGCGTGCGTCCTGAGCCCGACGGGGACGCGGTCGAGGCGGGTGACGGAGTTGAGCACGGCGCCGGAGTGGACGTAGTGCGTGAGCAGGCGGCCCGCCGAGGCGAGCACGCCGGGACCGAGGTCGCAGGAGGCCAGCTGCCTCAGCTGGCGGGCGAGGACGGCGATCCCGAGTGGGGGCAGCTCCGGGCGGAACAGGGCGATACGGTCGCTCTCCAGCAGGGAGCGGACGGTGTGCAGCCGGCGTTCCACCTGGTCGGGGACGGCGCGCGAGCAGACGACGATCACGTGGCCGTGCTGGTCGAGCAGGGCCTGCATCCCGTCCAGGGTCTGCTCCAGCGGCTGCCGGTCCAGGTCCCGCAGGACGACGGCGGGCACGGTGCGCTCGTCCTGCGCGGACAGCGCCATGTCGGCGCTGGTGACAGCGATCGCAGTTGACACGCGAGCTCCCCGTTTGACGCCTGTCGGCGCGCCGTCGTTCCTCCGCCGCACCGAGTTGACTTCACTGCGTGACTACCTCAGCACTGTAACCACGCCTCTGTGACCGGAGAACAGCGATTCTGTAGCTGGGTGGCAACTGCCGTTGCACAAGTTGCGGCAAATCGGGGCAGGTTGAGCATCCGGATCAGACCCAAAAGCGTGGGCCCGCGCACCTCCTTGACTCTGGGCCTCCGTTTGGGCCCGCGGGCCCACGCCTTGGGCGGGCCGGCGTCCCTACCCTCGGGCGTCCACACACGAGGGACCGCTGGGGCGAGGGCCCCGCACGAGCGGCCGCTGGGCGAGGATGGCTGCCGTATGGCTGGCGGGGGTGGCATACGGGAGAGACGGAGGAGACATGCGTACGACGACTCCGGCGCGACCGGCACCGAGTACCTCGGGATGGTCGCGGTCGCCGCGGCCGTCGTCCTGGGGATCTCCGCCACCGGCATCGGCCGGACCCTCTACGACCGGATCTCCGCGGAGATCTGCAGGGTCACCGGCGGCGGCGACTGCGGCGGCGGGAACGGGGCCGACCGGGCGGACCGGCCGCTGACGGACGCCGACTTCGAGCCGTCGCTGTGCCAGGTCTCGACGGTCAGCGACAAGGCGGGGTCCAAGGCGAAGATCCTGTTCTGGGAGATCGGCGACGAGTACGGCCTCCAGGAGCAGCACCTCAGGGCGCACACGGACGTCAACCACGACGGAAAGATCGACGACCGGGACGAGTTGGTCCAGCTCACCTTCACGGACACGGCCTCCCTCGGCGCGAAGAAGGACTTCAGACCCGGGATGAAGGTGGGGAGGTTCGGCACGGACAAGGTGGAGCTGGGCGCCGGGATCAAGGTGACCAACGGCGACACCTGGGTGTTCGAGAGTCCGGACGAGGCACGGAGGTTCCGGGACGACATCGAGAAGCTCCAGATGTACGAGATGCGGCGCCGGTCGCCGGGCGGTGCGGACGCGAGCCTCGGCGACAGCATCCTGTACCTGTTCGGCGCCGGCCCGCTCAAGGACGAGGCGGAGACGGAGAAACGGGTGAAGGAGCACCTGGGGGACAACCGGAAGATCACCTACGGCAAGGTGGGCCTGGAGGCCTCCGCGGCGGCCGGCCTGAAGATCTCGGCGGGCGACGAGAAGAAGCTGAGCGCGGCGCTCGGCGGGAACTTCAAGTACGCCCCCGAGGTGACCTGGACCGACAACGCCTACAAGAACACCAAGTCGTACACGTACGCGTCGTCCGTCGATTACGGCACCAAGGCGCGTTACGAGGCGGGGCCGGTCAGCGGGGACGCCTCGGCGTCCACCACGCAGACCGGCACGATCACCGTCACCTACGACAAGACCACCGGCAAGCTGGTCCGCATCGACACCACCCGCACCGTGGAGCAGGGCGGCCGGAAGGACGGCGTCAAGATCGGGGCCGACAACGGCAGGCCGGGCGACGGCAAGCGCGGCGGCGGCGTGAGCGGCAAGGGCACCGACTCCTCCACCGGCATCCAGGTCGTCACGAACTCGATCTCCTTCGACCCGGGACCCGCGGGCGACCGGGACCGGGCGGTCGCCGAGCGGTGGCTGGAGGGCACCGACGAGCAACTGGTGGCTCCCTTCCAGTACATGTTCGACGACCACGCGCCGACCCGGCGCCCCGGCGAGGACGACCCGTTCGGCCGACTGATGTTCGACAAGGGCAGCTCGAGCCGGATGACGTACACCGGCCAGGTGAACGCGGCCGAGTACGGCTTCGAGCTGAACCTCGGGCTCAGCCTCGGCCTGTCGATCAGCACCGAGCAGAAGTCGCAGACGCTGACGGACGCCCAGTTCCTCGGTGCTCCGCACGGAGGCGGCCGGTCCTACGTTCCCTACAGCTACTGTGCGAAGTGATCGGGTGCGAAGCGGGGCGCGCGCGGAACGCCGACGCCGCCGACAGGAGGGCACGCCCATGAGGACACGAGTGCTGCTGGCCACGGGCTGCCTGCTGGGCGGCGCGGTGCTGCTCACCGGCTGCGGACCGAACGACGCCGACTCCGCCGCCCCCGACGGCTGGGGCACGCTGAGGACCAGGGGCGTCTCCGTGTCGTACCCCAAGGGCCCGCAGGGATACGTGGAGCAGAGCGCGGCCGAGCGCAGCAGGTACAACGCGGCGGCGGCCGTACGGAAGGAGTCGGGCCGCAGGGTCTCGACCATCACCGTCCAACTGGACTTCACGCAGGCGAACTCCGCCGGGCAGGCCGCCATCGCCGCCGAGGCCGGAATCGGGATGGGGGCGAAGGTGGAGGGCGAGAAGGACGTGAAGCTCGCCGGTACGGACGAGGCCAGGCGCGTCGACTTCGGCTTCCGGTCGACCGGCGAGAGCGGCGAGCCGCCCAAGGGCACGCCGGTGAAGGGCGTGATCCTCACGGGCCTGGACTCCGCCGGCCGGACGTTCGCGGTGCGGATCGACGCGGCACGGGGCGCGTTGTCGTCCGAGAACCTGAAGAAGATCGTCGACTCGGTGCGGGTGCACTAGGACATGTCTGCCGAAAGGGCCTGTTGATAAAGGGAAGTGAGCCGGAGTCGGTTCCGGCGAAGTTGGTCTGGACCTCTTGACAACGCAATTGGTCTGGACCAACTTGTACGGCTAACGGTGGCCACCGTCGTCCTGCTCCTCCCTCCCCTCTCCCCGGAGGCCCCAGTGGACCGCGTACCAGGCATGCCCCCGAGCAGACGGCTCCGGCCGTTGCGCATCTGGTCCGGAGCCGTCACCGCAGCCCTCGCCCTCTCGTTCGCGGGCACCGGCCACGCGTCGGCGGCCGACGTCAACAACGCCAAGAACGCCGGCTTCGAGTCGGGTCTGAGCAGCTGGACCTGCTCGGCCGGCAGCGGCACGACCGTCTCCTCCCCGGTGCACGGCGGCTCGGCCGCGCTGAAGGCCACGCCGGCGGGGCAGGACAACGCGCAGTGCACCCAGACGGTGGCGGTCAAGCCCAACTCGACGTACGCGCTGAGCGCGTGGGTGCAGGGCGGTTACAGCTACCTGGGCGTGACCGGCACGGGCACGACGGACGTCTCGACCTGGACGCCCGACACAGCGACCTGGAAGCAGCTGCAGACCACCTTCACGACCGGCTCCTCGACCACGTCGGTGACGGTGTACCTGCACGGCTGGTACGGCCAGGCCGCGTACTACGCCGACGACGTGTCGGTGTCCGGCCCGGACGGGGGCGGCGGCGGTGACCCGGCCCCCACCGTCCCGGCGGCCCCGGCCGGCCTGAGCGCGACCGGGACGACGTCGTCCTCGGTGTCCCTGGCGTGGAACACGGTCTCGGGCGCGACCGGCTACAACGTGTACCGCGACGGCACGAAGGTGACGTCGGTGCCGGGCAGCTCGGCGACGGTGACCGGCCTGACGGCCTCGACGTCGTACTCCTTCCAGGTCACGGCGACCAACGCGGCGGGCGAGTCGGCGAAGTCGGCGGCGGTGACCGCCACGACGGCGGCGACCGGCGGCGGAGGCGGAGGCGGAGGCACCCTCCCCAAGCACGCGGTGACGGGCTACTGGCAGAACTTCAACAACGGCGCGACGGTCCAGAAGATCTCGGACGTCCCCTCCGCCTACGACATCATCGCGGTCGCCTTCGCCGACGCCACGACCACGCCCGGCGCGGTGACCTTCAACCTCGACTCCGCGGGCCTGGGCGGCTACACCGTCGACCAGTTCAAGGCGGACATCAAGGCCAAGCAGGCGGCCGGCAAGAAGGTCATCGTCTCGGTGGGCGGTGAGAAGGGCACGGTGTCGGTCAGCGACTCGTCCTCGGCGACGAACTTCGCCAACTCGGTCTACTCCCTGATGCAGACGTACGGCTTCGACGGCGTCGACATCGACCTGGAGAACGGCCTGAACCCCACCTACATGACGCAGGCGCTGCGCGCCCTGTCCACGAAGGCCGGGTCCTCCCTGATCACCACCATGGCGCCGCAGACGATCGACATGCAGTCGACGGCGGGCGGCTACTTCCAGACGGCCCTGAACATCAAGGACATCCTCACGGTCGTCAACACCCAGTACTACAACAGCGGCGCGATGCTGGGCTGCGACGGCAAGGTGTACTCGCAGGGCTCGGTCGACTTCCTGACGGCACTGGCCTGCATCCAGCTGCAGGGGGGCCTCGCCCCGTCCCAGGTGGGCCTCGGCCTCCCCGCCTCCCCCAGCGGCGCGGGCGGCGGCTACGTCTCGCCCACGACCGTCACCAACGCCCTCGACTGCCTGACGAAGCTGACGAACTGCGGCTCCTTCAAGCCGTCGAAGACCTACCCCGACCTGCGCGGCGCGATGACCTGGTCCACCAACTGGGACGCTGCGGCCGGCAACGCCTGGTCGAACTCGGTGGGCGCCCACGTGCACGCGCTGCCGTGACCCGATCCACCCGACTCGGGACGACGCCCGGACCCCAGGGTTCCGGGCGTCGTCCGCGTTTTCCGGCGGTACGGCGGGCGACGGCACGTTGGTCGCCCCAACACGGCTGTCCGCCCGCCGGCGCCCCAGCGCGCAGCCGTCCTCGCCGCGCACCGCGCCGACCCCCGACACAGGCATCGGGCAGATGCTCGCCCGCGTCCGCCGTACGGTTCTGGATCCGGGTGAAACATCCCGGGGGGTCCAGCGCATCAATGAGGTGAGAGTGCTGGAGATGAGCGGGAGGCGGGGGACCCATGGGGCCGAGGCGGGAGGACGGGTACGACGGGTATCCGGAGTTCGCTGCGGCCCGGGCCGGGCACCTGTACCGGTCCGCCTGTCTGCTCACCGGCGGTGACACCCATCTCGCCGAGGACCTCGTCCAGGAGACCCTCGGGCGGGTGTACGTCCGCTGGGGCCGGATCTCCCGGGTCGGCAATCCTGCGGGGTACGCCCAGACCGTGCTCACCCGTGTCTTCCTCGCCCACAGGCGGCGCCACAGCAGCCGCCGGGAGCGTGCCACCGAGGTGCTGCCCGACGTCCCGGGGCCGGACGCGGGCGGTGACGCGCCGCTGCGGCTGACCCTGCTGGAGGCGCTCGGACGGCTGCCCGCCAAGGACCGGGCGGTGGTCGTCCTGCGCTACTGGGAGGACCGCAGCATCGAGGAGACGGCCGCCGTGATGAACACCAGCTCGGCGGCCGTGCGGACGCGTTGCGTCCGCGCCCTCGCCCGGCTGCGTCTGCTCCTCGGCGACGCCCTCGGCGAGTACGCCCGTTCCTGACCCGTCCCTTCGGCACGCGCATCATCAACCAACGTCCCAGAAACGGCGGTTCGCCATGCCTTCTGCAGACCACGACCCCTTCGAGGAGCGGTTCGCCGGCGCCCTGCGCGAGACCGGCACCGCGTTCGCGACCGACCAGCAGGAGCTGGTGGCCCGCGGTGAGACGCGCGGGCGGCGGCTGCGGCTGCGGCGACGGGCCGCCGTCGCGGGCGGTGTGACCGCGGTCGTTCTGGTCGGGCTGGGCGGTGCCCTGGTGCTGCCCGGCGGGCAGGACGGCGGCGGGCGGCACCGGTCCGTGGCCGATGGTCCGTCGGGGCGGGCCACCTCCGCCGCCCCGGGGACAGCCGCGCCCGGTTCCTCCGTCTCCTCGGTGTCCGGCGACGAGCTGGTCCGCACCCTCGAAAAGCTGCTCCCCAAGGGGCACTTCAGCGACGCGCACGGGCGCGGCACCGACGACAGCCCCTTCGCCCAGGTCGTCTACGACGACGGACGGGGCAAGGCCGCCGTCGCGGTGTCGCTGAACCGGGTCCCGGCCGGCAGCCAGGAGGCCGTCCAGACCACCCAGTGCCCCGACAAGGTGTACATCGCCTACGACAGCTGCACCAGCGGCAAGCTGTCCGACGGCTCCGCCCTGATGGTCCTGAAGGGGTACGAGTACCCGAACAAGCGCAGCGGTACGAAGCTGTGGACCGCCGAACTCGTGACCCCCACGGGCGAGCACGTCAGCGTGCAGGAGTGGAACGCCGCCGCCGAGAAGGACGCGCCCGTCACGCGGGAGCATCCTCCCCTGTCCGCAACCCAGTTGAAGACGCTGGTCAGCGCGCCCGAGTGGCGTGCCGCCGTCGGCGCCGTGCCCGTCGACCCCCGGATGACGGCGGTGCCGAGCGCGACGCCGACCCACCACGGCTCGGTTCCCGCGACGCTCGCCCGACTGGTGCCGCGGGGGCTAGAGATCGTCTCGAGGAGTCAGTCGGACGACTACGAGTTCGGGTACGTCGTCGTGGACGACGGCCGGGGCGCGAGCCTGGTGCAGATCAACGTGCAGCGGGACATGCGGGACGTCGAGAACCAGCTCTTCGGGGCCGGAACCAGGACCCTGCCGGACGGGACCAAGGTCGTCCGGCGCAAGCAGAGCGGTGAGAAGGGCATCGCCGGGATCGTCATGTGGACCGTGGACACCATCCGGCCCGACGGTCGCCGCGTGGTGATCAGCGCGTTCAACTCCGGTGCGCAGAACACCCCGGCGACCCGTCAGGCCCCGGCCCTGACCATGAAGCAGTTGGAGACGATCGCCACCGATCCGAAGTGGCTCAAGCTGGGCTGACCGCCGTGTCCTCGTCCGCCGCGTTCGAATCGTCGTCCTGGTCCGCCGCGTCGGGCTCGCCGGCCGCACCGTCCCGGTCGTCCGCCGCGCCGTTGTCGAAGTAGGCGTCCAGGACCGCGTCCAGCTGCGCCTCCCACTCGCCGAAGCGTGACCTGGCCGGGGCCTCGATCTCGATCGGGTACCAGCGGCGCTCCGGGGTGTGCACGGTGACCGTGAACCGCTTGCCGAAGCGGGGTGTCTCCGTCTCCACGGCGCCGATCTCGTCCCAGCGGAACTCGCACTCCTGGTCGTCCAGGCTGAGACGTACGCCCCGGTGGTCGGCGACGATCCGGGCGCGGCGGTCGGCGGCCTCGAAGACCGGGCCGTCGGGGCCCTCGTCGGCCGCGTCCGACTCCTCGGGCCCGTCCACGGCGGCCTCCTCGGCCTCGGCCGTCCTCGCCGGATCCGGCGACCCGGCCTCCGGCCTCGCCTCCTCCGCCTCCGGCGCCGCGTCCTGCGGCTGCGGCGCCGAGTCCTCGGACTCGGGCGACGCGGACGCGGGGCCGGTGAGGCCGGGGACGAACGCCGGATCGAATCCGGCGCCCGTCACGGGCTCGTTCTTCAGGGGCTGGCTGCTCGAACCTATGCGCTGCTCCACAGCGGGCAGTATGGTCGACGATCCTGTGTCGGGCACAGCCAGCCCCTACTTCGTTATCAGACGCCAACAACCGCCTGACATCCGCTCATACGAACAGGCTCAGCACCGCAGCCACCGCGAAGCCCGCGAGCGACAGCACGCTCTCCAGCACCGTCCACGTCTTCAGCGTGTCCCGTTCGCTGATGCCGAAGTACTTCGCGACCATCCAGAAGCCGCCGTCGTTGACGTGCGAGGCGAAGATGGAGCCGGCCGAGATCGCCATGATGACCAGGGCGACGAAGGCCTGCGAGTGATGGCCCTCGGCCAGCAGCGGGGCCACGATGCCCGCCGTGGTCACGATCGCCACCGTCGCCGAACCCTGGGCGACGCGCAGCACCAGCGAGATCAGGTAGGAGAGCACGATCACCGGCAGGCCCACACCGTTGAAGGTGTCCGACAGGGCCTGCGCCACCCCGCTCGCCTTCAGGACCGCGCCGAAGACTCCGCCCGCGCCGACCACCAGCAGGATGTTTCCGACCGGCTTCAGGGACGCCGTGGACACCGTCTCCAGCGACTTGCGGGACCAGCCCCGGCGGATGCCCAGCAGGTAGTACGCCAGCAGCAGCGCGATCGTGAGCGCCACGAACGGGTGCCCGAAGAACTCGATCACCGAGCGGCCGGTGGACGGGTCCAGCGCGACCGAGGAGAAGGTGGCGGCGAGGATCAGGACCAGGGGCGTGCCGATGATGCCGAGGACCGTGCCGAGCGCCACCGGCTGCTCCTGCGGCCGCATGCCCGAGCGCCGCTGCTCCTCCAGGACGGCCCGCTTGGCCTCGTCCGCCGCCTCGACCATGTCCTGCGGCACCTCGACGAAGATCCGCTTGCCGATCCACGCGGAGTACGCCCAGGCGGCCAGCACCGCCGGAATGCCGCAGACGATGCCCATGAGGATGATCCAGCCGAGCTGCACGTGGAGCAGGCCGGCCGCGGCCACCGGACCCGGGTGCGGGGGCAGGAAGGCGTGCGTCATGGACAGGCCGGCGAGCAGCGGCAGGCAGTACAGCAGGATCGACTTGCCGCTGCGCTTGGCGGCGGCGTAGACGAGGGGCGCGAGCACGAAGATGCCCACGTCGAAGAAGACCGGGATGCCGAAGATCAGGCCGGTCAGGCCCATGGCCAGCGGGGCGCGCCGTTCGCCGAAGAGCCCCAGCAGACGGGATGCGAGCACCTCGGCGCCGCCGCTGACCTCGAGGATCGCGCCGAGCATCGTGCCGAGGCCGATGATGACGGCGACATGACCGAGGATGCCGCCCATGCCGGACTCGAGGGTGGAGACCGCGTCCGAACGCTGGACGGTGCCGAAGAGTTCGGTGACGGACAGGCCGGCCAGCAGGCCGACGGCTATGGAGACGGCGAGCAGCGCCACGAACGGCTGGAGTCTCGCCTTGATGATCAGGAAGAGCAGCAGGGCTATGCCCAGGGCGGCGACCAGCAGCAGGCCGGTGGTGCCGTCGACGAGGAGGAGCAGGCCTCCGGTGTGGGGTGGCGCGGCGGGAGCGGGGGCGGCGAGCGGATGGGACATAGGGGGGTCCTCTGCGTAAGTACATACGGCTTTCGGGCAGGGCGGATCGCGGCACGGCGCCCGATGAGGTGGTGGGCGCCGTGCCGTGCAGGAGGGGCTGGTGTGCCGGCGTGGCGTGGGCAGGTGGGCCGGTGGCCGGCGGAGCGGTGGGAGAGGGGCCTCAGCCGAGCACGGCGAGCGCGTCGATCTCGATCAGGAGACCCGCGGGCAGTCCGACGTAGACCGTCGTGCGCGCGGCGGGCGGCTGGGTGAGGCCCTGCTCCTCGAAGTAGGCGTTGTAGATGGCGTTCATCTCGGCGAAGTGGTCCACGTCGGTGAGGTATACGCGGATCATCATCACGTCGTCCCAGCTCGCCCCGCCCTCTTCGAGGATCGCCTTGACGTTGGCGAGGGTCTGGAGGGTCTGCTCGCGCAGGGTGGGGCCGGCGGGCGTGGGGGGCTTGCCCTCCTCGGCGGGCAGGAAGCCGACCTGGCCGGCGACCTGGAGGATGTTGCCCTTCTTCACACCGTGGGAGAACTTCGCGGGCGGGACGGTGTGGGTCTTGGGGGTGAGCGCGATCTTCTCGGTCATACGGTGTCCCTGTCTGGGGTGGTTACGGGGGTTCTGCCGGAGTACTCGCCGCTGATGGCGTCCGCGGTACGGCGCACCAGGGGGAGCAGGGTGAGGAGTTCGTCGGCGGTGACGACGACGTTCGGCGCGGAGACCGACATCGCGGCGGCCACCCGTCCGTCCGCGCCGCGGATGGGGGCGGCGACGCAGTTGATGGACTCCTCGTGGCCACCGAGGTCGGTGGCCCAGCCCTGTTCGCGCACCGTCGCCAGTTCCTTGAGGAAGGCGGCGGGGTTGGGCGTCGAACAGGCCGTGTACAGGGGGTATTCGAGCTTCTCCGCGACGGCGCGGCGCTCGGCCTCGGACAGGTCGGCGAGGAGGAGCTTGGCCACGGCGGCCACCGTGATGGCGACCGGCTTGCCGATCCGCGAGTACATGCGCACCGGGTAGCGGCTCTCCACCTTGTCGATGTACAGCACCTCGTTCTCCTCGTACACCGCGAGGTGCACGGTGTGGCCGCACGTCTCGTTGAGGCGGACGAGGTGGGGGTGGGCGATCTCGCGGATGTCGAGGTTCTCCATCGCCTCCTGGGCGAGGGCGAAGAGGCGGGCGCCGAGACGGTAGCGCTGGTCGGACTGGCGGTAGACCAGGCCGTGCTCGTGGAGGGTGCGCAGCAGCCGCAGAGCGGTGGACTTGTGGACGCCGAGGCGGTCGGCGACCTGTCCGAGGTCGGCGGGGCCCTCGGCGAGCAGCGGCAGGATGCCCAGCGCTCGGTCGACGGTCTGGCTCATGGCGTACGTACCTCCTCCTCGGCCCCCTGGTCGGTGCCCGTCCAGCCGGGGCCGAGTCGAAGTCTCCCCCACGACTCCTCGTCGAGGGCGGCCAGGCGGTCGGCGTGGTCGATCCAGGAGGGGCGCGGCGAAGCCGCTCCGCGGGGGGCGGTGGCCGGGCGACGGGCGGGCCGCGCGGCGAGGTCGCCGGGGACGGTGAGCGCGGCGGCGGCCATCAGATGGCCGTGCCGCAGACGGTCGCGCACGGGCAGCCCGCGCAGGGTGGCGGACAGGAAACCGGCGGCGAAGGCGTCCCCGGCGCCGACGTGGGCGACGACGTCGACCTCGGGGGCAGGGACGAACGTCGCGGTGCCGTCGCCGTCCTCCAGGTCGCCGGTGGACCTGTCGAACACGGTCGCTCCGCCCGCGCCCTGCTTGACGACCACGGTCCGCGGCCCGGGCAGCGCCTGGAGGATCGCCCGGCCGCCGTGCAGCCCCCATGCCTCGCGGGCCTCGTCGTCGCCCACGAACACGATGTCGGCCCGGCGCGCCAGCTCCATCAGCACCCGCGGCCCGTCGGTGTCCCGCCACAGTGCGGGCCGGAAGTTGACGTCGAAGGAGACCGGCGGGCGTCCCGGGTGCGGCTCGGTCAGCGCGTGCATCAGCGCGAGGCAGTCGTCGGAGAGCGCCGCCGTGATCCCCGACAGGTGCAGCACGCGGCAGGCGCGCAGCGCGGCCTCGTCGACGTTGCCGACGGCCATCGCGGAGGCGGCCGAACCGGCCCGGTAGTACGCGACCTCGTGGGCGTCGGTGGCACGGTCCCCGGCGGTGCGGAAGTAGATGCCGGTCGGGCGGACGGCGTCGCGCCGTACGGCCGAGACGTCGACGCCGTACGCGCCGATCGTCTCCACCAGGTGGTCGCCGAAGCCGTCCGCGCCGACCCGGCTCACCCAGCGTGCGGAGTGCCCGGCGGCGGCGAGCGTGCAGGCCACGTTGGACTCGGCGCCGCCGATGGCCCGTTCGAAGGACGGCACGTCGGCGAGACGGCCGGGGCGGGTGGGCAGGAACGTGACCATGGACTCGCCGAGCGCGACGACGTCCACGACGTCGGGGCTGTTGCAGGGTCCGGTGGCGGTCACGATGCTCGTAGCTCCTCGGTGAGTGGGCGGGGCGCGGGGCCGGGCCCGGGGCTGTCGCGGGACTTCTGTTCGTTGACCTCGCGTGGCCGAGATGTTAGACAGCAGTAAGCGGCATGTGCAATGAGCGTTGCAAGAGATGCAACGAACCTGATCAGGGAGGCTCCATGAAGAGCGAGGCGCTCGCCGGTCTGGCCGAGGAACGCGTCGACCATCGGTTCAAGGGACTCCCGCCGGACGCGGACGGGCTGACCGTCGGCGAGCTGGCCGCCCAGCGCCGCAACCTCTTCGCCGACGGCTTCGCCACGCCGGTGCTCGCGCTGTCCGCCGAGCGTCTGGAGCACAACCTGAAGCTGATGGAGGCGTACGCGGCGCGCCACGGCCTCGCCTTCGCACCGCACGGCAAGACCTCCATGGCGCCGGAGCTATTCCACCGGCAGATCGAGCACGGCGCGTGGGGCATCACCCTCGCCGTGCCGCACCAGGTGCGCGTCGCGCGGGCGTTCGGCGTCCAGCGGATCTTCCTGGCCAACGAGCTGGTGGACCCGGCCGCCCTGCGCTGGATCGCCGCCGAACTGGCCGCCGACCCGTCCTTCCGCTTCGTCTGCTACATCGACTCCGTGCGCGGGGTGGAGCTGATGGACGCGGCCCTGCGGGAGGCCGGAGCCGGGCGCCCGGTGGACGTGGTCCTGGAGCTGGGCGCGGGCGAGGGCGCGCGCACCGGCATCCGCACGGAGACGGAGTGCGTGGCCGTCGCCGAAGCGGTGGCCGCCACGCGGACCCTGCGACTGGTCGGAGTCGCCGGGTACGAGGGCGAGGTCCCGCAGGCGGACCCGGAGCGGGTGCGGGCGTGGCTGCGCCGGCTCGTCGCCCTCGCCGTGGACCTCGACAAGGCCGGGCGGTTCGCGGAGGCGGAGGAGATCGTGGTGAGCGCGGGCGGCAGCGCCTGGTTCGACGCGGTGGCCGACGTGTTCGCCGAACTCCCCGAACTCTCCCGGCCCGTGCTGAGGTTGCTGCGTTCGGGCGCGTACGTCTCGCACGACGACGGCCACTACCGCGAGATCACCCCGTTCAACCGCGTCCCCGAGGAGGGCGCTCTGGAGCCGGCCTTCCGCCTGTGGGCGCAGGTCGTCTCCCGTCCCACGGCCGAGCAGGCGTTCGCCAACGCCGGCAAGCGGGACGCGGCCTACGACCTCGACCTGCCCGTCGCCCGGGCGGTGCGCCGGGGCGGTGCCGGCGCGGCCGAGCGCCCGGCCACGGGCATCACGGTCACCGGGCTGTCCGACCAGCACGCCTGGCTGCGCACCACCCCGGAGGCCGACCTGGAGGTCGGCGACTGGATCGGGCTGGGTCTGTCGCACCCGTGCACGTCCTTCGACAAGTGGCAGCTGATCCCGGTGGCCGAGGCGGACGGCACGGTCGTCGCCTACATCCGTACGTTCTTCTAGAAGGAGGGGCTTTCATGGATCCGGTCGAGCTCGCCGATCTCGCCGATCTCGTCATCCGTGACGCGGACGTCGTCGACGGCACCGGCGCCCCCTCCTACCGCGCCGACGTCGCGGTCAAGGGCGGCCGGATCGTGTCGATCGTCAAGGAGGCCGCGGCGGCCGGCTGCCAGCGGCCCCGGGCGCGCCGGGAGCTGGACGCGGAGGGCCTGGTCCTCTCCCCCGGCTTCATCGACATGCACGCCCACAGCGACCTCGCCCTGCTGCGCGACCCCGACCACAGCGCGAAGGCCGCGCAGGGCGTCACCCTGGAAGTGATCGGGCAGGACGGGCTGTCGTACGCGCCGGTCGACGACCGCACCCTCGAAGAGGTGCGCCGGGCGATCACCGGCTGGAACGGGTACGGCGACGACATCGACTTCACCTGGCGCTCGGTGGGCGAGTACCTGGACCGGCTCGACCACGGCTTCGACGGCCGGGGCATCGCCGTCAACGCGGCCTACCTCATCCCCCAGGGCACGGTCCGAGCCCTCGCCGTGGGCTGGGAGGACCGCGAGGCCACGCCGGAAGAGCTGGACCGGATGCGGCAGCTGGTGGCCGAGGGCATGGAGCAGGGCGCCGTCGGAATGTCCTCCGGGCTCACCTACACGCCCGGGATGTACGCCGAGGACGCCGAACTGGCCGAGCTGTGCCGGGTGGTGGCGGTGCACGGCGGCTACTACTGCCCGCACCACCGCAGTTACGGCGCCGGGGCGCTCCAGGCGTACGAGGAGATGGTGGCCCTGACCCGCGAGGCGGGCTGCCCGCTGCACCTGGCGCACGCCACCATGAACTTCGGCCCGAACAAGGGCCGGGCACCGGAGCTGCTGGCGCTGCTGGACGACGCGCTCGCCGCGGGCGCCGACATCAGCCTCGACACCTACCCCTACACACCCGGCTGCACCACCCTGGCCGCCCTGCTGCCGAGCTGGGCGAGCGAGGGCGGCCCGGAGAGGATCCTCGGGCGGCTCACCGACGGGACGACCGCCGAGCGGCTCCGCCACCATCTGGAGGTCACCGGCTCCGACGGCTGCCACGGCGTGCCGGTGGAGTGGGAGACGATCGAGATCTCCGGGGTGACCGAGCCCGCGCTGGCCGAGTACGTCGGCCACACCGTCCGGGACTCGGCGGACCGGCGCGGCGAGACCCCCTGGACGGTCGCCCGCCGGCTGCTGGTCGACGACCGGCTCGGCACGACGATCCTCCAGCACGTCGGCCACGAGGAGAACGTCCGCACGATCATGCGGCACCCCGTCCACACCGGCGGCTCCGACGGCATCCTCCAGGGCACCAAGCCGCATCCGCGGGCCTACGGCACCTTCCCGCAGTACCTCGGGCGGTACGTGCGGGAGTTGGGCGTGCTGTCGCTGGAGGAGTGCGTCGCGCACCTGACCGGGCGCCCGGCGGCCCGGCTGCGGCTGCCGGACCGGGGGATCGTCCGCGAGGGCCACCGGGCCGACCTGGTCCTCTTCGACCCTGCCACGGTCGCGCCGGGCGCCACCTTCGATCAGCCGCGCGCACTGCCCACGGGGATCCCGTACGTCCTGATCGACGGCCGGTTCGTGATCGAGGACGGGCGACGCACGGACGTGCTGGCGGGGCGGGCGGTCCGCCGTACCGCGGTGTGACCGCCCGCCGTCGCGCGGCCGTGCCGGACTACGGCTTGGGCAGGACGCAGCCGCTCGCGTTCAGGTCGAGCTTGTTGCCGGTGGTGAAGCAGGCGGGTATCTGGTACGTCTCCTGGGCGTAGTTGATGCCCTGCCTGACGGTGACGTTGCCGCTCTGGTCGACCTCGCACGGGTTGTTCTCGGTGCAGCGCTGCCCGTCCTCGTTGCCGGTGTTGTTGACGGCGACGACCTTGCCGGTGGCGGTGTCGACGACGGGCGAGCCCGACGTACCGCCGATGGTGTTGCACGCGGAGGTGTAGCGGACGGAGCCCTTCCAGGTCCAGCCGCCTTCCTTCAGGCGGTAGACGAACCCGTCGATGTTGCAGCTGTAGACGCGTTTCCAGTAGCCGGAGACGACCTTTATGGCCGTACCGGCGACCGGGTGGGTGTCACTCAGGGGCAGCGCGTCGATGCCGTACGAGCCGCGGATCTGCGCGTAGGTGCGGGTGAGCTGGTAGATCGTGACGTCCGTGTCGGTCATGGTCGAGTAGACGACCTTGGCGGCGCGGAGCGTCCCGACCCGGGTGCCGGCCGAGTCGAGCAGGCCGAAGGAACGACTGGAGGCCTGGTCGACGATGACCTCGCCGGGCGCCGGGAAGCCGGTCTCCAGGCAGTGGCCGTTGGTGAGCACGAGCGCCGGGTCGCCGTCCGCGGAGCCGGGGAGGCGGACGACCGATCCGGAGCAGTTGCTCAGCGCGACGGTGCCGGCGAAGTCGACCGCCTTGAGCGCGGGCGCCGCGCCGGCCGTCCTCGTCGCGGGCGCGGGCGCCGCACCACCGGTCTGCGTGGCGGCGGCCGCTGGTGCCATGCCCGCCCCGGTGATCACCAGGGTCGCGAGCGTGGCGAGGAGAGGCTTGTTCATGTGTGGGGGTCCCCTCTTCAGACGTGGGCGACCGGAGATCTTCCGGTCGCCTGTCTTGTCATGCGCATTGTGATGACACGAGAGGGTGGTCACAAGAAGCCTTCACGCCGTCATGGGCCGTGACGGGCCGTCCGCCGCGTCCAGGGCCTATTGGCCGTCGCGCCAGTGACCGCCGCCGTGGCCGCCGTGACCATGGCCGCTGCCGGACCCTCCCGAGCCGCCCCAGGTCGGTCCGCTCGACGTGGGGGTGGGCGTGGGCGTCGGACTGCCGGCCGGGGCGGAGGAGGTGGCCGCCGGCGTCGAGGGCGCCGCACTCGTCCTCCGGGGACTCGGGGCGCTCTGCGAGGCGGCGGCGTTCGCGCCGGGCGTGGCGCTGGGGGACGTCCGACCGGGGTCCGGGGCGGAGGCCTTCGGGACGGCCGGCCGCGAGGCCGCCTGGGACGGGGTGCGACTCGCCCCCGTGGAGGCGGCGTCCGCGTCGACGGTCGGCCCCGTGCGCCCTCCCTCGCCCCGCGATGCGTTCCCCGACGAGTCCAGCGCCGAGAAACCGGCGATCACGGCGGCGAGGGACACGACCCCCGCCGCCCCGGCGGCGACCATCACGCGCCGCGAACGCCGGGCACCGCGCCGCTCCTGCACCCGCCGCGCACGCCGCCCTCCGCCGCCTTGCTCCCGGCCGGCGTACGGCTCGACGCCGGGGGACGGCTCGACGCCGGGGGACGGCTCGACGCCGGGGGACG